>NZ_JBEPPO010000017.1:0-89315 GCF_040547365.1 Pseudarthrobacter sp. PvP090 | reverse complement strand
CCCTGCGGGTGGCGCCCCCGTGGGCGCGGTTGTTTGCCTGACGTAATTCGGGGGGGGGGGGGGGGGGGCCCCCCCCCCCCCCCGCCGCCATTTAAAGGTACGATGGCAGGCAGATTTGGCATGTGATTACTGAAAGGCCTTGATGACTGTCGTCCCCCTGCCGCTTGAGCAGAACCAGCACGCTGACACCCTGATCCACGGAGCCGACGGCGGTTCCGAGGTGCGCCGTTCGGTCCTGCCTGGCGGCGTCCGCGTGCTCACCGAAGCGATGCCGGGCCAGCGCTCGGCCACCATCGGCTTCTGGGTCGCCGTGGGATCCCGTGACGAGGCGCCCGGGCAGCACGGCTCCACGCATTTCCTGGAGCACCTCCTGTTCAAAGGCACCAGGCGGCGCACCGCCCTCGAGATCGCCTCGGCCTTCGACGAGGTCGGCGGGGAATCCAACGCCGCCACGGCGAAGGAAAGCACCTGCTACTTCGCCCGGGTGCTGGACACCGACCTTCCCATGGCGATCGACGTCATCGCCGACATGATCACCGGCGCCGTGCTGGACCCGCAGGAGATGGAGCAGGAACGCGACGTCATCCTCGAGGAAATCGCGATGGACAGCGACGACCCCACCGACGTCGCCCACGAACACTTCGTCGCCGCGGTGCTGGGCACCCACCCGCTGGGCCGCCCGATCGGCGGGACCCCGGATGCCATCCGCGCCGTCGCCCGCGATTCCGTCTGGGACCACTACCGCCGCTACTACCGTCCGGACGAGCTCGTCATCACCGCCGCCGGGGGACTGGACCACGACGTCGTCTGCGGCCTCGTCGTCGATGCCCTGCACGCCGCCGGCTGGAGCCTTGAGCCCGACGCGGCCCCCGTGCAGCGACGCTCCACCGACCGCGCCTCCATCACCGGCACCGCCGGCCTGCACGTCGTCAAGCGCCCGGTGGAGCAGGCCAACATCATCATGGGCTGCCCCACCATCGTCGCCACCGACGACCGCCGCTTCGTCATGAGCGTGCTCAACGCCGTGCTCGGCGGCGGCATGTCGTCCCGCCTGTTCCAGGAGGTCCGCGAAAAGCGCGGGCTCGTGTACTCGACCTACTCCTTCGCCTCCTCCTACGCCGACGCCGGCTACTTCGGCATGTATGCCGGCTGCACGCCGTCGAAGGTCAGGCAGGTCCTTGAACTGCTCGGCGCCGAACTCGACAAGCTGGCCGGCGGCGGCATCTCCGAGGAGGAACTCCGCAAGGCCGTCGGGCAGCTCTGCGGCGGAATCGTGCTGGCCCTGGAGGACACCGGCTCCCGGATGTCCCGCCTGGGCCGCGCCGAACTCGTCTC
Source organism: Pseudarthrobacter sp. PvP090 (assembly GCF_040547365.1). Lineage (NCBI taxonomy): Bacteria > Bacillati > Actinomycetota > Actinomycetes > Micrococcales > Micrococcaceae > Pseudarthrobacter > Pseudarthrobacter sp. PvP090. The sequence goes on along the minus strand of NZ_JBEPPO010000017.1, from coordinate 87,980 downwards.
GGGCGAATACCAGGACATCGACGAGACCCTGCGCCAGATCAAGGCCGTCACCGCCGCCGAGGTCCAGGAGCTCGCCCGCGAACTCGCCGCCGCGCCGCGGACTGTCACGGTGGTGGGCCCCTTCGAGGAATCCGAGACCTTCGGCCTCTGACGTCCGCCGAGGCGGCCGGGACCGGCCCCGCAGGACGCTGAGCTGGGCCTGCACCGGCCAGGGCGGCGGGTTCGCACCTAGACACGGCAGGCGGCGCCGCGTGATGATGGGGACTGGGTCATTCGGGAGGACCCCGTCCCTGGAAGGAAATCATGGACCGGCCGCTGCCAGGCAGTGCACACGAGGCGCTCGAGACGTTCCTGGGGCACTGGACCGGCACCACGCAGTGGGAGGCAACGCCCTGGGGGCCCGCCCGGGTTGCGACCGTTGAACTGACCTTCGCCCGCGCAGCCGCCGGGCTGGCCGTCACCCACAGTTACCGGCACACGGACACCGACGGCACCCGCTTCGAAGGTCACGGGGTCTTCACCATGGACCCGGACCGCCCGGACACCCTCTGGTACCACGTCAACAGCATGGGGCTGCCCCCGGAAGCGCCCGCGCGCGCCAGTTGGCAGGAGGGCACCCTCACCATGGAACGGCGCAGCGAGCGCGGCACCTCCCGGCATACCTTCCGGGTGGACGACGGCGTGCTGACCCACACTGCCGGTCTCCGGCTGGGGTCCGCGAGCGAATTCACGCCGTTTATGACCACGGTCTGCCGCCGCGTGGCCCAGGATGCCGCCGTCCCCGCCTGACGCTCCCGCGGTTGATGTGACGGACGGTCGGGCGTTCCCTCACCTGATCTGATGGACGGTCGGACGCTCCCACACCTGATCTGATGGACGGTCGTACGCTCCCTCAGTTAAGGCGATTGGGGCGACGCCCTGCGCCCAAACCGTTGCCATAACGTTGCAAAGCCGCCCTTGAAATCCGTTGACACGCTGTGAGCCGCATCATAGATTTGCCGTAATCTGAATCACCTTTCAGGTTCAGCGCAGTTTTCTCACATCTCTCGCCCAGATTCCGCGGACTTCGGGGTCAGGGGCTTCAAATTCCACCCCAATCTGCAGGGCTTCTTCCCGAACGATCCCATGGCCTACCCGCTCTACAGGCCATAGAGCAGCTGGGCGTTCCGGCACTTTTCCACACGGGGCAGAGCGGGATCGGCTCCGGCATGCCAGGCTCGGGAGGCATCAGGCTCAAATACTCCAACCCGATCGTGCTGGACGACGTGGCTGTGGACTTCCCGGACCTGAAGATCATCATGGCCCACCCCTCCTTCCCCTGGCAGGACGAGGCGCTGGCGGTCGCGGCCCGGCACACCAACGTCTACATCGACCTCTCCGGATGGTCGCCGAAGTACTTCCCGCCGCAGCTGGTGCAGTATGCCAACACGCTGCTGCGCACCAAGGTCCTCTTCGGGTCCGACTATCCGATGATCCCGCCGGACCGCTGGATCGCCGACTTTGAGAAACTTGCCATAAAATCCGAGGTCCGGCCGCTCATCATGCGCGAAAACGCTTTTCGGCTGCTCGGACTCTACGGCGCCGACGCTGCCAAGACCACCACCACGGAAGGAAACCGGTCATGACCACCCAGCGCGTGCTCATCACTGCAGGCGCCGGAGGGATTGGCCGGGCCATCGCCGAGGCCTACGTCGACGCCGGCGCGAAGGTGCACATCGCGGATGTGGACGCTGAAGCCCTCGGCCGGATCCTGGCCGAGCACGACGGCGTGAGCGGCACCGCGGGCGACATCAGCAAAGCCGACGACGTTGCGCGCATCATCGCCGATGCCAAGGAACATCTGGGCGGGCTGGATGTGCTGGTCAACAACGCCGGGATCTCCGGCCCCACGGCCCCGGTCGAGGACTTTCCCGCCGAGGCCTGGGACAGCGTGATCTCCGTGAACCTGAACGGAACGTTCAACGTCACCCAGCAGGCCATCCCGCTGCTCAAGGAATCCGCCGCGGGAGCCATCGTGGTGATGTCTTCCCTCGCCGGCAGGTTCGACTATCCCAACCGTGCCGCCTACTCCACCACTAAATGGGGGCTGGTGGGATTCACCAAGACCCTCGCCCTGGAGCTGGGCGAGTTCGGAATCACGGCGAACTCGGTCCATCCCGGCGCCGTGGACGGCCCCCGTTTCCGCAGCGTCATCGCCGACAGGGCAGAACTCTCCGGACGGACAGCGGCCGAGGAACTTGAGGATGCCCTGGCACTCCAATCCGTGAAGAGACTGGTCGACCCGGCCGATATCGCCGCCCTGGTGCTGTTCCTCACCGGCCCGCACGGACGTTCCATCTCCGGGCAGATGATCCCCATCGACGGAGATTCCAAGGCCGCGTCGTAGACGCCGCGGGTGGGGAAATGGCCCGCGTCAGCAGCCACCACCGCACCGCAGGTTTCTGGCCTACGGCACCGACTCCAGGATCCGGGTCTTCGGGGCACCCATGAGCGCGGGGGCAGCAGCGGAGGAATTCCAGACCTTCGCCTGAAGGTTGGCCAGGAGCGCTTCCGCCTGGCCACGCCCCTCGAAATCGAGTTCGACCACCACATAGTGCGGATCGTCCACCGGACGGCTGATCCGGTGCGCGGTGACCCCCGACGCCGCACGGTTCACCGGATCGCGGTCGAACGCCGCCTTCCACATGCCAACATCTTTGATCCCGTGCTCTATCTGCAAGGTGTACATCGCACTCGGTCCTTCCTTTCTTCCCTGATCTGCCGGCTCCCTGCCGGATCCCTGTCTGCAGGGATATTCCACGCTAGGCGCGACCGGGAGGCATGCGGTATCCCAGAAATCTGGTGGGGGGCATACTGAATTCATGACCACCAGCTGGGCGCTGAACCGGAGTCTGGAACGCATCGGGCAGCTCTGCCGGGAGATGCCCGATGACAAGGAACTGCGCCGGGGAGTGTTGGCGGAACTGGGTAGGACGGTGCCGTTCAGCGCGTTTGCCTGGCCGTTGTCGGACCCCGAATCGGCCACCGGCACGTCACCGATGGCCCGGATTCCCTGCCCGGAAGAGCTGCCGGCGCTGATCCGGCTCAAGTACCTGACGCACGAGGGCCGGTGGACGGCCCTGATGGGGCAGGCCCGGCCGGCCACGACCCTGCTGATGGCGACCGGCGGCCGTCCGGAGCGCAGTCCCCTGTGGAACGGGCTGCTGGTCCGCTACGGGGTGACGGACGTGCTCTCCACGGTGTTCGCTGACAAACATGGCTGCTGGGGCTGGCTGGACCTGTGGCGGTCCGCGGAGGACGGCACCTTCTCGGAGCCGGAGACCGACTATCTCGCCACTGCGGCGCCGCTGCTGGCTGCCGGCCTCCGCCGGAGCCGGGCGGCGCAGTGCCGCCGGGAGGCGGAAGGGAGCGGTCCCTCGTGGCAGGCCGTGCGGAAGCCCCTGCCGCCCCAGGCGGTGCTGACCCTGGACGAGGGGCTGGCCGTCGTGGGACAGACGGCCTCGGCCAGCGACTGGCTGGGGCTGCTGCAGCGCGGGCCCCGGCCGTATGAGGGCATTCCGGCGGAGGTGCTCAACGTCGCCGCCCAGCTGCTGGCGAGGGAAGCCGGGGTGGACTCCCACCCGGCCATGGCGCGTGTCCCCGTCGGCCTCGGCGCCTGGGCGCTGCTGCGCGCCACCCGTATGGACGCCGGGCGGCCGGGGGCATCCCCTCCGCTCGCGGTGACCATCCAGGAATGCCCGGCGGTGGAGAGGCTGGAGGTGTTCGCCCGCTGCTTTGCCCTGACCCCGCAGCAGCACCGGCTCCTGGGCCTCGCCGCGGCCGGACTGAACACCGCGGAGCTCGCAGCAACCCTGCGGATCCGCCCCTACACCGTGCAGGACCAGTTCAAGCCCATCTTTGCCGCCTGCGGCGTCCGGAGCCGGAGTGCGCTGCTGGGTCTGGCTCTTGGCACCGCGACGGTGCCGGCGGATGCCGGCGCCTAGCCGCCGGCGAACGGCGGCAGCACGTCGACGACGTCGTCCGGCAACAGCTGCGTTGCACGGTTCCGTACGGCTACCTCGTTGAGCAGGAAGCTGCTCCGGGACAGCAGGCGCGCCAGCGGCGGCGTTCCGGCCGGGGGCTCCGGGCGCTCGACGGCGAGGATCGCCTCCAGGAGCGAGGCAACGGTGGCCTCTGCGGGGAGCTCAAAGCGTTCCTCCTCGACGCCGGCGGCAGCGCGCGCGGCAGCGAAATAACGTACTTTCACGGGTGGTTCAGCCTCCGATGGCGCTCATGCTGCGGTCCGGCTGGACGAAGTCCGGGGCGTCCAGTCCGACGTGGTCCATGCCGTGGGCCTTGGGCTTGATCCACATGGCGTCCTGCCAGCGTTCGGCAAGTTGTTCGTCGCTGGCGCCCTCGCGGAGCAGCCCAAGCAGGTCGACCTCCTCGCGGGAGAACAGGCAGCTCATGATCTTGCCCTCGGCCGTGATGCGGGTGCGGCGGCAATCGGAGCAGAACGGTTCGGTCACGGAGGCGATGATCCCCACGGTGCCCAGCACGGGGCCGGTCGCCCCGGCCGTGCCGGGCACGCGGGCCCGGACCTCGAAGCGTTCCGCCGGCGCGCCGTCGCGGTCCCGCGGATCGGCGCTGAGCACGTAGTCGACCGAGAGCAGCTCACGGATCTCGGCGGCGGTGATCATGTTCCGGCGAGTCCAGCCGTGGTCGGCGTCGAGCGGCATTTGCTCGATGAAGCGCAGCTCGTAACCGCGGTCCAGCGCCCAGGCCAGCAGGGACGGGGACTCGGCGTCGTTGATGCCGCGCATCAGCACGGCGTTGAGTTTCACGGGGCCCAGTCCGGCGGCCCAGGCGGCGTCGACGCCGGCCAGGACCTTGTTCAGGAAGGGGCGGCGGGTCAGCTGGGTGAACGTTTCCTCATGGAGGGAGTCCAGCGAGACGTTGATCCGGGACAGCCCGGCGGCTTTGAGCCCGGCGGCTTTCTTGTCCAGCCCGACGGCGTTGGTGGTCATGGAGATCGGCAGGTCGGGGTGGGCCCGGCGGAGCGCCGCAATGATATCCAGCAGGTCGGCCCGGACCAGCGGTTCGCCGCCGGTGAGCCGCAGTTCGCGCACGCCGAGCATGTCGACGCCGATCCGGACGATCCGCACAATTTCCTCCGCGGACATCACGGCCTGCTTGGACAGCCACTCCAGGCCCTCGGCGGGCATGCAGTAGGTGCAGCGCAGATTGCACTTATCCGTCAGGGAAAGCCGCATGTCCGTGGCACGGCGGCCGTAGCGGTCGACAAGGCCGGCAGGCATTCCGGCCGGGCGCCCGGCCGGCTGCGGGCCGGAGGTGCCCGCGCCGGAACTGTCCTCCGCGCGGGGCTGGGGCATACCAAGCTGAACACTCATAAAGTCAGGCTACGCCACCTCGGCGCCGGCATCACTCCTGTTGAGCGCAGTATTGCTTCGCGGGGTACCCTCCGAGGTCCCGCCGCCGTTGGTCCTGCGGGCGGTCCCGCCGCCGTTGGTCCTGCGGGCGGTCCCGCCGCCGGTCATGCATTGGTCATACGGGCGGGACGGCGCGAACCTATGCTGGAGGAGTGAACACCTCCCAGCACGGGCAGCCGGGCACACTTCCCACCCCCGGCCCGCGACCCGCTGGGCCGGGGATGACCGGCCGGCAGGCGACCGGCTGGGCGGCCGCCGCCGGTGTCGTGGCCGTCGGTACGGGGCTGGCCCTGGGGGAGCTTGCGGCGGGACTCGTGAGCCCCTCGCTCTCCCCGGTGACCGCCGTCGGCGGCGCCGTGATCGATGCGGTCCCGCCGGGCGTGAAGGACTGGGCCATTTCGCTGTTCGGCACGGCGGACAAGACCGCACTGCTGGGCGGCATGGGGCTCCTCATCGCCGCGCTGGCTGCCCTGTCCGGCATCGTGGAACTGCGGCGCCGCTTCGCCGGGGTGGCCGTCATTGCCGTCTTCGGCGCGGCGGGACTGGCGGCCGTCCTGGGCCGGTCCGAACTGACCGGGAACGCGATCGCGGCCCCGCTGCTCGCCGCCGCCGTGGGCATGATCCTGCTGCGCTGGCTGATCCGCCGGCTGGGGGAGTGGCAGACCGACGCCGGATCTAACGCCGGACCTGACGCCGGATCTAACACCGGACCTGACGCCGGACCCGATGCCGGGCCGCCGCCCGGGGGAACGGATCCCGCGGCACAGCCTCCATCGCGCCGCCGTTTCCTCCAGGCGCTCGGCGGGACGGCCGCCGCCGCCGCGGCCGCCGGTGTGCTCGCGGCGACGTTCCGGGGAGCCGCCGCCGTCGTGAACGAAGTGCGCAGCAAACTCACGCTCCCCGTCCCGGCGTCGCCGGCACCGCCGATCCCAGCCGGAGCCGAGGTCCGGCTGGACGGGGTGGGCCCGCTGGTGACCCCCAACAAGGACTTCTACCGGATCGACACCGCCCTGCGCGTCCCGGTGGTGGACCCGGGCCAGTGGACCCTAAAGGTCACCGGCCGCGTGGAGAAGGAGATCTCCCTGGACTTCGCCGCGCTGCTGGCCAAACCCCTGATCGAACGGCACGTGACCATCGCCTGCGTCTCCAACGAGGTGGGCGGGGACCTGATCGGCAACGCCCGCTGGCTCGGCTGGCCCGTCCGGGAACTGCTGGCCCTCGCCGGGCCGAAGGACGGCGCGGACATGGTCCTGTCCCGCAGCGCGGACGGCTGGACCGCCGGCACCCCGCTGGAGGTCCTGACGGACAACCGGGACGCGCTCCTGGCCATCGGGATGAACGGCGAACCGCTGCCGCTGGAACACGGCTTCCCGGTCCGGCTGGTCGTCCCCGGCCTCTACGGCTACGTCTCGGCGACCAAGTGGGTCACCGAGCTCAAGGTGACGCGCTTCGCCGACGACGCCGGCTACTGGACGCCCCGTGGCTGGAGCGAGCGGGGCCCCATCAAGACCTCCTCCCGGATCGACGTGCCCCGGGCCGGCCGCCCGGTGAGCGCCGGGACAGTGGCTTTCGGCGGGGTCGCCTGGGCCCAGCACACCGGGATCGGCCGGGTGGAGCTCCGTGTCAACCGCGGCGCGTGGCAGGAGGCCCAGCTGGCCCCCGGGATCTCCCGGGACACCTGGTACCAGTGGAAACTGGAGCTGCCGCTGACTCCCGGCCAGTACGAGGTCCAGGTCCGCGCCACGGACCTCAACGGCGACGCGCAGGTGGAGGAGCGCGCCCCGGTGGTGCCCAACGGGGCCACCGGCTATCACACAGTTAGAGTTGACGTGAAGTCCTAACCGCCCGGCCACCGCCGGTCCAGGGAGCCGGACCGGCGAGCCACGCCTATGGCTCACGACGAGGGGTCACCAACGCATGCACCGCACCCAGACAGGGCACGTCACCGTGGAAGCGCACCGCGAGTCCGTCCGCCGGCTGCTCGCCCCGCTCCGCAACCCGGACCGGATTGAACTGCTCCCGCTCCTGGCCGCACTGGGCCGGGGACTCGCCGCGGACGTCGTGGCGCCGCTGGACCTGCCCCCGTTCGCGAATTCGCAGATGGACGGCTTCGCTGTCCGCAGCGCCGACGTGCCCGACGGCGGCACCGAACTGCGCGTTGCCGCCCCCGTGCCCGCCGGTGCCGCACCCCCTGAACTGGCCCCCGGGACAGCCGCCCCGATCATGACCGGCGCCATGCTGCCGCCCGGCGCGGACGCCGTCGTGCCGATCGAACAGGCTCTTCCCGCGGTCTTCCCCGCGCCCGGTGTGCCGGCCACAGTCCGGCTCCCCGCCGTCCCGGCCAGGAACTTCATCCGCGACGCGGGCAGCGACATCCGCACCGGGGAGCTGGCACTGGCCGCCGGAACTTGCCTGGGACCCGGGCAGCTGGGACTCCTGGCCGCGCTGGGAATCACCGAGGTCCCGGTCTACCGGGTGCTGCGGATCCTGCTGGCCACCACCGGCGACGAGGTCGTGGAGCCGGGGAGCCCCCTGGGGCCTGGCAAGATCTACGACTCCAACGCCACGCTGCTGGAGTCCTCCATGCGCCAGGCCGGCCTCCACGTCACCCGGACCGGGATATCCACCGACCGCCCGGAGGAACTCGCCGGGCTGCTGCGCCGGCACGCGGCGGACGCGGACCTCATCGTCACCACCGGCGGTGTCAGCAAGGGCGCGTACGAGGTGGTCCGGCAGGCGATGGAGGGCCACGACGTCGACTTCTTCGGCGTCGCGATGCAGCCTGGCGGCCCGCAGGGGATCGGAACCTTCGACGGCGTCCCCGTCCTCGGCTTCCCGGGGAACCCCGTGAGTTGCCTCGTCTCCTTCGAGATGTTCCTCCGGCCCGCGCTCGGCGACCTCTTCGGCTCGCCGGCGCCGCGTCCGGTGGTCAGGGCGCGGCTGGCCGGGGCGCTGGCGTCCCCGGCCGGCAAACACCAGGTACGGCGCGGCACCGTCCTTCCCGACGGCACTGTCCGGCTGGAGGGCGGTGCCGGCTCCCACCTCGTCAGCGCCCTGGCGCACTCCAACGCCCTGATCCAGGTCCCGGAAGGAATTGCCGCGCTCGCCGATGGCGCTGAGGTGGAAGTATGGGTGCTGTGAACGAAGATAACCCCGCAACCGGAACCCCCGGCCTGACCCACCTCCGGCAGGACGGCACGGCCCACATGGTCGACGTGTCCAACAAGGCGGAGAGCACCCGCGAGGCCACCGCCACCGCCACCGTCCGCAGCACCGCCGAGGTCCTGGCCATGCTCGGCGCAGGGGACCTGCCCAAGGGCGATGCCCTCGCCGTCGCCCGGGTCGCTGGCATTATGGCCGCCAAAAAGACCGCGGAGCTGATCCCGCTGTGCCACCCGCTGCCGATCGCGAAGGTCACGGTCGACTTCGAGCTCGATACGGACACGGTCACCGTCTTCGCCACGGTCAAGACCCGCGGGCTCACCGGCGTCGAGATGGAAGCCCTGACCGCGGCCTCGGTGGCCGCGCTCAGCGTGTACGACATGATTAAGGCCGTGGACAAACACGCGGTGCTGACCGACATCAAGGTGCTGGCCAAAAGCGGCGGCAAGAGCGGGGACTGGACAATATGAGCATGCCCGAACCACACCGGCACGGCGAAGCCACCGGCCGGAAGGCCGGCGTCGTGATTGCCTCCACCCGGGCCGCGGCCGGCATCTATGAGGACCTGACCGGACCCGTGATCATCGACTGGCTCACCGAACACGGCTTCGAAACCTACCCGGCCCTCGTGGTCCCGGATGGCGAGGCCGTGGGCGCCGCCCTGCGCGCGCTCCTGACCCAGGCGCCGGCCGTCATCATCACCAGCGGCGGCACCGGCCTCAGCCCCACCGACGCCACCCCGGAACAAACCCTGCCCCTGCTGGACCGGGAGATCCCGGGCATCATGGAAGGCATCCGCGGGGCCGGGGCCGCCAAGACGCCGCTCGCGATGCTCAGCCGCGGCCACGCCGGCGCCGCCGGCCAGACCTTCATCGTCAACCTCCCCGGATCCCCGAAAGGCGTGATGGACGGCCTCAGCGTGCTGGACCCCATCCTCGGGCACCTCTGCGACCAGCTGGAAGGCAGCCATGGCCACTGACTCAACCTTCGACGTGGTGAACGCGGTGCTCAGCGCCGACCCCATTTCCGTGGACCAGGCCATCGCCGCGGTCGAATCGGACACCGCGGGCGCCGTGGTCAGCTTCAGCGGCGTGGTCCGGAACCACGACGGCGGCAAACCGGTCCAGCGGCTCAGCTACAGCGCGCACCCGACGGCGCACCAGGTGATGGCCGACGTCGTCGCGCAGCTCGTCGCCGAACAGGCTGCCGCAGGATCCGGCGGGACGGCCGGCGACACCGGCGGTGCGCCGGCCCAGCCGGTGCGGATCTGGGTGGCGCACCGGATCGGGATGCTGGAGATCGGTGACCCGGCCCTGGTCTGCGCCGTCTCCGCCGCGCACCGCGGCCAGGCCTTCGCGGTGTGCTCGGAACTCGTGGACCGGGTCAAGGCCCAGGTGCCGATCTGGAAGGAACAGTTCTTCACCGACGGCACGGTCGAGTGGGTCGGCGCGGACGCCTAGTCCGGGCCCGGAACGGGAGGATCAGCGCCGGCCTGCGGGGCCTGTAACGCGGGGCCGCCGGTTCAGGCGCGCACCCGCCCCGGCGGTAGGGTTGATGGCATGACCGAACAACTCGCAGTCGCCGTGCTGGGCGCGAACGGGCGCATGGGCGCCGAAGCGGTGGCCGCCGTCGAGGCCGCCGCGGACCTGAAACTCGTCGCCGCGCTGGGCCGGAACGACTCCCTGGAAACCCTCGTCGACGCCGGAGCCCGGATCGTGGTGGACCTGACGGTCCCCGAGAGCACCGAGGCGAACGTCCGCTTCGCCGTCGAGCACGGCATGCACGCCGTCGTGGGGACCACCGGCTGGGACGCGGGGAAGCTGGGCCGGCTCGAGGAGCTCCTGGCCGGCCAGGCCGGCGTCGGAGTCCTGATCGCGCCGAACTTCGCGCTCGGTTCCGTCCTGGCCTCCGCCTTCGCGGCCAAGGCCTCACGCTATTTCGAATCGGTGGAAATCATCGAACTGCACCACCCGGAGAAGGTGGACGCCCCGTCCGGAACGGCCGTGCGCACAGCGCAGCTGATCTCCGCCGAACGCGCAGCCGCCGGCCTCCCGGCCAGCCCCGATGCCACCACGAGTGAGCTGGCCGGCGCGCGCGGCTGCGAGGTCGACGGCGTCCGGGTCCACAGCGTCCGGCTCCGCGGACTCGTGGCGCACCAGGAAGTCCTGCTGGGCGGTCCGGGGGAGCAGCTGACCCTCCGGCACGACTCCTTCGACCGTGCCTCGTTTATGCCCGGCGTCCTGCTGGGTGTGCGCAACATTGCCTCCCATCCGGGCCTCACCGTGGGCCTGGACGGCTACCTGGACCTGGGGCTGTAAGCGCCGTGGCCAACGTCCTGACTGCGTTCAAAGCCAACCGCACCAAGATCTGGGTCGGCGCCGTCACCCTCCTGCTGGTCTTCTACCTCGTGGTGTCCTTCCAGCGCGCGGTCCTGCTGATGACGGACGCCAACCCGGTGGCCAAGGCCATTGGCGTGGCGTATCTGCTCCTGCCGGTGATCGGGGCGTGGGCACTCGTCCGCGAGCTGCTCTTCGGCGCCCGCACCGAACGGCTGGCGAAAATCCTCGAAGCCGAGGGCGGCCTGCCGGTGGACAACCTGCCGCGCACCCCCGCGGGGCGGATCATCCGCGAAGCCGCGGACCTGGAATTCGAGAAGTACCGGGCCGAGACGGAAGCCGCGCCGGAGGACTGGCGCTCCTGGTTCCGGCTCAGCTGCGCCTACGACGCCGCGGGCGACCGCAAGCGGGCGCGCGCCTCGATGCGCGACGCCGTCCGGCTCTACCGCACGGGAACCCGCCAGGCCTGAGCCGCGGGGAATCTACCGGACGCGGGCCGGCTGGTAGCGGCCGAGCTGGTTGGCGGCGTGCGCAACCCATTCCAGCGGCCCCCGCCACGACAGGGCAGCGAACATTCCGCCCAGCACCAGGATCGCCACGGCCTGCACCCAGTAGACGCCCTCGACCGTCCACCCGGACGGCAGCGGCTGGCCGTACAGCGAGGCCATCACGCACAGGTGGGCCGTGTAGAAGCTCAGGGTCATGGCGCCGGCACCGCGCAGCGGGAGCAGCACGTCCAGCCCGGTCCGCTGGACCAGCCGGCCCAGCAGCAGGAAGGCGCCGACGACGGCGGCCGCCACCCCCGAGGTGTGCAGCAGATCCAGCGTGGTGCCCGAATGCGGGGCACTGGAGGCGAGCCACCAGGCGGAACCGGTCTGGTCCACGCCGGCCAGGTTGACCTGCAGGAGGCTCTCCAGCGGATACGAGGGATTGAGCAGGGACGCCTGCAGCGCCGCCCGGCCGCCCCAGTCCTCCATCATCACGACACTGAACCACTTCGCCAGGACGGCCACCGCGGCTCCCACCGCCAGCAGCAGCACCGGAACGGCGGCGGTCGTGAGGGCCAGCCGGCCGATAGCGAGGCCGATCAGCAGATAGGCAATCCACTGCAGGACCGGGTAGTAGCCGGTCAGGAACAGGTCCCCGAGGAGCACCGCGGGCGTGGACAGATCCTCCCACGTGGGGTTGTGGCCCAGCTGCAGCGGCGGTTCGGCGGTGAGGAGCCAGGGCCGCAGCAGGAAGGCGAGCGCCGGGCTCACCAGCACCCAGCCGGCGGCCAGGACCAGCAGGTGTTTGACGTCCAGGCCGAGGAACGGCAGCACGCACAGGAACAAGACGGCGTAGTGGACCAGGATGATCGCGATATTCACTTCGAGTCCGCCTAGGGACAGCCCGACGGCGCCGACCACCAGCGCCCGGAGCGCAATTCCCCGACGGGCCGCCCACAGCTGCGGTCCCTGGAGCGGCTGCTGTTTTCCGGTAGACAGTGCCAGTCCGACTCCGGCGAGGACGGCGAACAAAGCCGAGGAGCGTCCGGAAAAAACGAGCCCCACCCACGTGGGGGTGAGCTGGGCATTGGACTCAAAGGTGGGGAACACATGGGTGGCCATCATGCCCAGAAGGGCCAGCCCGCGGGCCGCGTCTATGCCTGAGAGCCGGGCACCAGGGCTGCCGGTGTTGCCGGCTGCGGCTTTGCCTCCGGCTTTGCCTGCGGCCCTGCCCCGGGCGGCCCTAGCTGAGGAGGCTGTTCCGCGCGGGGTCATGCCTCGATCGTCTCATATCCGCCTGTGACGCAGCCTGCCTGGGCTGTGGGCCGCCCAAGCCTTGTATTCGAATATATATTCGAATAACATGGGTCCATGAACAACACGCCAGAGCCCGTCTTCCCCGCATCCGGGACGCGCCGGTCCAGCCGGCCGGAGCAGCGCCTGCCGGACGCGGGGTCCGGTGTCCTCAAGGCGATGAGCCCCGGCGTCGTCGACTTCCTCTTCCGGCAGCTGGTGGCCGGCGCAGCCGCCGAGGACGTCCAGTGGCAGCGCGAAGGCACCGTCCTGTCCGCACAGGCCCCGGGGGCGGAACTGGCCCGCCGGCTCGCCGAGACCGACCTCGAATCCCTGACCCCCACCGAGCTATTCCACTATGTGCGGGCCGCCCAGCGGCTCGCGGCCTGGGCCGAGTCCTTGCGCGAAGCCGCGGTGGGCCGCTACTGCACGGCCCCGCCCGGCGGTGATGCCCCGCCCGGCGGTGATGCCCTGCCCGGCGGTGATGCCCTGCCCGGGGGTCATGTCCCGCCCGGCGGTGATGCCCCGGCGCCCTGACGCAGCGGACGCAGCCTGCCCTGCTGCCCTGCTGCCCTGCCCCTGGGCGGGGCGCGGTGCCTAGGATGGCAGGGTGACCACCGCGCTGACCCTCTCCGCCATCCAGTACACGGCCCTCGACGGCGGCATTCCCGCCAATGTTGCCGAACACATCCGGCTTATTGAAGACGCCGATGACCACGGTGCCCGGCTGGTGGTGTTCCCCGAGCTTTCTCTGACCGGCTATGACCTCACGGGGCTGTCGGACCCGGCGCGGTGGGTGACCGCCGCGGACCCTCGGCTGGACGGCCTGCGCGAAATCTGCCGGCGGACCGGGATCACCGCGGTCGTCGGCGCCCCATTCCGGGAAGCGGACGGCACGCCACGGCTGGCCTCGCTCGCCCTGCACCCCAACGGTGCACTGGATGCCGGCTTCAAGGTGTGGCTCCACGGCCCGGAGCAGCAGTACTTCCGCGCCGGAGACCATCCGGTCATCCTGGACCTGGACGGCTGGAAGATCGCCCTGGCCATCTGCCTGGACACCGCCCGTCCGGTCCACGCCGGCGAGGCGGCGGAGGCCGGCGCCGACATTTATGCCGTCTCGGCCCTGTACTCCGCCGGCGAGGACCACCGCCTGGCCCTGCACCTGGGCGCGCGGGCCATGGACAACCGGATGTTCAGCGTGCTCGCCAACCTCGGCGGCACCACCGAATCCGGTCCCTCGGCCGGCGGAAGCGGATTCTGGGGTCCGGACGGACGGGTGATCCGGCAGGCGGCCGGCACGGAGACCGAAGTGCTGACCGCGACCCTGCATTACAGCGCCCTGGAACGCTTTGCCCAGGAACGCTCTGCCCAGGAACGCTCTGCCCTTGACCGCTTTGCCCTGGACCGCTCTGCCCGCAATCCCACCGGCCCGGCGACCGGCGGGCCGGCTTCCGGATGAGGCGCCGGGGCCGCGTTTGATCTTCATCACGTCGCCGTCATTGTCACATCACACCGGGGACAGGGTAACGTTTTTCATATGGCTGACTCTGATACTCGCTCTTACACGTTCGGAACCCTCGTGACCGCCATGGTCACGCCTTTCACTTCCGACGGTGAGGTCGACTACCAGCAGAACGCCGAGCTGGCCAGCAAGCTCGTCGACGACGGCAACGACGCCCTCGTTATTTCCGGCACCACGGGGGAGACCTCCACGCTCGAAGACGACGAAAAAGAAAAGCTATTCCGGGTCATCGTGGAGGCCGTGGGAGACCGGGCCAAGGTGATCGCCGGTACCGGCACCAACCACACGTCGCACTCGGTCGAAATGGCCAAGCGCGCCGCCAAGGCCGGAGCCCACGGCCAGCTGATCGTCACCCCGTATTACAACAAGCCGAGCCAGGCCGGCATCCAGGCCCACATCGAAGCCGTCGCTGACGCGGCAGACCTTCCCGTGATGGTCTACGACATCCCCGGCCGTTCCTGCGTACCGATCCTGCCCGAAACGATGATCCGGCTCGCGGACCACCCGAACATTGTGGCTCTCAAGGATGCCAAGGCCGACTTTGCCGCACTCACCCAGGTCCTCGCGAACACGGACCTGGACGTCTACTCCGGCGACGACGGGCTGACCCTGCCATGGATGGCAGCGGGCGCCGTCGGGCTCGTCAGCGTCTCCGCGCACGTCGCGACGCGGCAGTTCCGCGCCCTGATCGATGCCGCACTTGCGGGCGACTTCGCCACCGCCCGCACCATACATTTCGAACTGGACCCTGTGGTCCGTGCAGTGATGACCCATATTCAGGGTGCTGTTGCTGCGAAGCAAGTTCTTAAGTGGCAGGGAGTCCTGCCCAACTCGGTTGTCCGTTTGCCCCTCGTGGAGCCGGACGAAGCTGAGATCGAAACCATCCGCGAGGACTTGGCGGAAGCCGGAATGGTCTTTTCCTGATCAGGTGTTCTTTCTGATCAGTAAAGACCAGGCCGGTCACCGCCTGGAAAGTAGTGCATTATGACCCAAACCGCCCTTCCCGGCCTTGTCACGCCGCCGAAACTGCTCAAGGACACCCTGCGGATCGTTCCGCTCGGTGGCCTGGGGGAGATCGGCCGCAACATGACCGTCTTCGAAATCGACGGCAAGCTGCTCATTGTCGACTGCGGCGTCCTCTTCCCGGAGGAAACCCAGCCCGGCGTGGACCTGATCCTGCCCGATTTCTCCTACATCGAGAACCGCCTCGATGACATCGTCGCCGTCGTCCTGACCCACGGCCATGAGGACCACATCGGAGCCGTCCCGTACCTGCTGCGCCTGCGCGCCGACATCCCCCTGGTGGGCTCCCGGCTGACGCTGGCCCTCATCGAGGCAAAGCTGCTGGAACACCGAATCAAGCCGGTCACCCAGACCGTCATCGAGGGACAGGTCCAGAAGTTCGGTCCGTTCGAATGCGAATTCGTCGCCGTCAACCACTCGATCCCTGACGCCCTCGCCGTGTTCCTGCGCACCTCCGGCGGCACTGTGCTGCACACCGGCGACTTCAAGATGGACCAGCTGCCGCTCGACGGCCGCATCACCGACCTCCGCCACTTCGCCAAGCTGGGCGAGGAAGGCGTGGACCTGTTCATGTCGGACTCCACGAACGCCGACGTGCCGGGCTTCACCACCGCCGAGAAGGAAATCGGACCCACCCTGGACCGGCTCTTCGGCCAGGCCTCCAAGCGCCTGATCGTCGCGTCCTTCTCCTCGCACGTGCACCGCGTCCAGCAGGTCCTCGACGCAGCCGCCAACCACAACCGCAAGGTCGCCTTCGTCGGCCGCTCGATGGTCCGCAACATGGCCATTGCCGAGAAGCTCGGCTACCTCGACGTGCCCCCGGGCATCCTGGTCGACATCAAGAACATCGACAACCTGCCGGACAACCGCGTGGTGCTGATGTCCACGGGTTCGCAGGGCGAGCCGATGGCAGCCCTGTCCCGCATGGCCAACGGCGACCACCGCGTCGTCGTCGGCCAGGGCGACACCGTCATCCTCGCGTCCAGCCTCATCCCGGGCAACGAGAACGCCGTGTTCCGCATCATCAACGGCCTGCTCAAGCTCGGCGCCGACGTCATCCACAAGGGCAACGCCAAGGTGCACGTCTCCGGCCACGCTGCCGCCGGCGAGCTGCTGTACTGCTACAACATCCTGGAGCCGCTCAACGCGATGCCGGTGCACGGTGAAACGCGCCACCTGATCGCCAACGGCAAGATCGCCCTGGACTCCGGCGTCCCCGAGGAAAGCATCCTCCTCGCGGACAACGGCACCGTCATCGACCTGCGGGACCACCAGGCGGACATCGTCGGCCAGGTCGAGGTCGGCTTCGTCTACGTCGACGGCTCCAGCGTTGGCGAAGTTACGGAAGCGGACCTGAAGGACCGCCAGACGCTCGGTGATGAAGGCTTCATCTCCATCATCACGGTGATCCACCGTGCCACCGGCAAGGTCGTCTCCGGTCCCGAGATCCACGCCCGCGGCGTGGCCGAGGACGACTCCGTCTTTGACGAGATCATCCCCAAGATCAACGCAGCCCTGGAAGAAGCCGTGCTCAACCGCACGGACCACACCACGCACCAGCTGCAGCAGGTCGTCCGCCGCGTTGTCGGCACCTGGGTCAACCGCAAGCTCCGCCGCAAGCCCCTGATCATCCCGGTGGTCCTGGAGGCCTAAACTCTGCCGGGCCAAGGGAGGCCCAGGCGCTTCCTTCGCACCATGACGGCCTTTCCGGCCTGCCGCAGGCTCCTGCTTGCGGCGGACCGGGAGGGCCGTTTTTGCGCGCCCGGCCGGCAACATGATCCCCGCGGAGGCCCGGAAATCCGCGGTTTTCGGCCCGGAGTCGGGTACCGTAGCGGGTATGGCGACACGTACTTCCTCCGCGCCTAGAGGAAACCCCCGCGGTAAATCAGGCAGCTCTTCGGCTCGGGGCTCCGGCCCGGCTGCGTCCAAAACCAGCAAACCCACCGGAACCACAGGTACGGCGCGCACCCGCCAGCTGGCCGCCGTCGAACCCCGACAGCCCTGGCTGGTCCGGGTTGTGGCCGGTGCCTGGCTGGGCGTTGCCCACGTCGTCGGGGCGGGAATCCGCCGGATCGGCTACGACGTCAGCGACCTCGCCCCCGGGGACCGCCGCGACGGCGCAGCCCTGTTCAATCTCGCACTCGGGGTCTTCGTCGCCACCTTCGCCTGGTGGGGCTTCCAGGGCTGGTTCCCGGACATGGTCTACGGAATCGTCAACGGCACCTTCGGCTGGATGTCGCTGCTGCTGCCGCTCATGCTGTTCGTCTGCGCCTTCCGGCTGTTCCGCCAGCCCGTCGACGGCCGCGGCAACAACCGGATCGGCATCGGCTTCCTGATCATGACCTTCGCCGGCACCGGCCTGGCCCATGTCATCGGCGGGGAACCGACCGTCGCTGAAGGATTCGACGGACTGCGCCAGGCCGGCGGCATGCTCGGCTACCTCGCCGCCGCCCCGCTCGCCGCCCTCCACCCCGCCGTCCCGCTGGCCGTCTACGGACTGCTCGCCTTCACCTCGCTGCTGATCGTCACCGCCACACCGTTCGGCGCCATCCCCGGCCGGCTGCGTGGCGCCTACGAGCACCTTATGGGCATCGACCTCCAGGACCAGGAGACCGACGGCGACGGCCATGACCGCAGCTACCTCTACGAGAACGACACCCCGGCCCCGGCCAGGAAGAAGCGCCGCCGCCTCTTCGGCAAGGACCAGGGCGAAGACGCCGGACTCGAAGGCTACGTCGGCGACGAGGCCTTCGAACGGGCGCTCATTGCCGACGAGGAGGCCGAAGCCGCCCGGGTGGCCGGTGGCGCCAAAACCGGCTCCGAGCGGGACTCCAAATCCGTCGCGCCCGGCGTGCGCCGGCCCACGCAGGCCGAGATCGCCGTCGAGAAGATCAAGGCCGCCCAGGGCCTGGGGACTGCTGCCGGCAGCGCCGCCGGGCCGGGGGAGAACGCCACCGAGGCGATCCCGCTGGTCACCCCGGGCATGGTCGCCGCCGGTTCGCTGAACCCGGCAGCCCCCGCGCCGGGTGCTGCCGCCGTGGCCGCCGCCGCGAAGGTCCCCTCCAACCCCGTGGCCCCGGCGCCGTTGCCCACCCCGATTCCGCAGCGCACCGAACAGCTGTCGCTCGCCGGGGACGTCACCTACACGCTGCCGCCGTCGGACGTGCTGACCCCCGGTTCCATCCCCAAGGAGCGCACCGAAGCCAACGACGCGATCGTCGCTTCGCTGACCGAAACCCTGAACCAGTTCAACGTCGACGCCCAGGTCACCGGCTTCAGCCGCGGCCCCACGGTCACCCGCTACGAGATCGAACTCTCGCCGGGCACCAAGGTGGAGCGCGTCACCGCACTGTCCAAGAACATCTCCTACGCCGTCGCCAGCTCCGACGTGCGCATCCTGAGCCCCATCCCGGGCAAGTCGGCCATCGGCATCGAAATCCCCAACACGGACCGCGAGACCGTGTCCCTCGGCGATGTGCTCCGCAGCCAGAACGCGCGGCGCACCGACCACCCGATGGTCATGGGGGTCGGCAAGGACGTCGAGGGCGGCTACGTCGTCGCGAACCTCGCCAAGATGCCGCACCTGCTCGTCGCAGGAGCCACCGGCGCCGGCAAGTCCTCGTTCGTGAATTCGATGATCACCTCCATCCTGATGCGCGCCACGCCCGACGAGGTCCGCATGGTCATGGTGGACCCCAAGCGCGTGGAACTCACCGCCTACGAGGGTGTCCCGCACCTCATCACCCCGATCATCACCAACCCCAAGAAGGCCGCCGAGGCCCTGCAGTGGGTGGTCCGCGAGATGGACGCCCGCTACGACGACCTCGCCAACTACGGCTTCAAGCACATCGACGACTTCAACAAGGCCGTCCGTGCCGGCAAGGTCCATCCGCCCGAGGGGTCCAAACGGGTCATCCGGCCGTACCCCTACCTGCTCGTAATCGTCGACGAGCTCGCTGACCTGATGATGGTCGCCCCGCGCGACGTCGAGGACTCGATTGTCCGCATCACGCAGCTGGCCCGTGCCGCCGGCATCCACCTCGTGCTCGCCACCCAGCGGCCCTCCGTCGACGTCGTCACCGGCCTGATCAAGGCCAACGTGCCGTCCCGGATGGCGTTCGCCACGTCCTCGGTCACCGACTCCCGCGTGGTCCTGGACCAGCCGGGCGCCGAGAAGCTGATCGGCCAGGGCGACGCGCTCTTCCTGCCGATGGGCGCCTCGAAGGCCATGCGTGTCCAGGGCGCCTGGGTCACCGAATCCGAAATCCACAAGGTGGTCGAGCACGTCAAGGGCCAGCTCAAGGCCGTGTACCGCGACGACGTCGCCCCCGAGGCGCCCAAGAAGCAGATCGACGACGACATCGGCGACGACCTCGAGGTCCTGCTGCAGGCCACCGAGCTCGTGGTCACCACCCAGTTCGGGTCCACCTCGATGCTGCAGCGCAAACTGCGGGTCGGCTTCGCGAAGGCCGGACGGCTCATGGACCTGCTCGAGTCCCGCGGCGTGGTGGGCCCCTCCGAGGGCTCCAAGGCCCGCGACGTCCTGGTCAAACCCGACGACCTGGCCACGGTCCTCGCGGCCATGAAGGGCATGGAGGTGCCTGCCATCGCCGATTCGCAGACCGCGGCGCTGAGCGATAACGCCAACGCGAACGTCGCCCAGGGCGGCTACGCGGAGGACCTCGTCGCGGCCGACCTGGACCGGCGCACGCAGAATACCGAGTACTACGACGGCGCAGACGGCGGCTCCGGCGATGATGAGGACGGTTCCGAGGACGCCTGGTCGCTCACCGGACGGTAGCCTAGGAAGGTGACTAGCGCCGAAGCCAACAGCACCGGATCCGCGTCCCGGATCTGGAACCTGCCCAACATCCTGACGATGCTGCGGATTGTGATGGTGCCGTTTTTTGTCTGGTTCCTCCTGCTTGACGCACCGGGGCTGGTCGCCCAGAACGGCGTCTGGCGCTGGATCGCCGCGGCGACCTTCGCCGTCGCCATCTACACGGACAAGCTCGACGGCGACATCGCCCGCAGCCGCGGCCTGATCACCGACTTCGGCAAGATCGCCGACCCCATCGCGGACAAACTGCTGATCGGCTCGGCGCTCGTGATGCTCTCGCTGCTGGGGGAGCTGCCGTGGTGGGTCACCATACTGATCCTCGTCCGTGAATGGGGCGTCACCGCCCTGCGCTTCTTCGTCATCCGCTACGGCGTGATCCCGGCGTCGCGGGGCGGAAAGCTCAAGACCGTCATCCAGACCGTGGCCATCTTCCTGTACATCCTCCCGCTGTCCTCGATTGCGCCGTGGCTCGGCGTCGTGGCCTTCGCGGTCATGATGGTGGCCCTCGCCATCACGGTCTGGACCGGCGGCGAATACGTCATCGAGGCCCTCAAGCTGCGCGCCAGCGGCATCCGGGCCCAGCAACAGAAGATCCAAGAGGGCAAGCCATGACCACTCCCCACCGTCCGATCAACCTGCACCATCTGGCCGAAGAGGCCGTCGCCGGGGCGATCGGCCGCGGCCTGACCGTCGCCACGGCCGAATCCCTCACTGCGGGCATGGTCGCGGCCATGCTCGCCGACACGCCCGGCGCGTCCGGGATGCTCCAGGGCGGGGTGGTGTCCTACCAGAACTCGGTCAAGGCCGATGTCCTTGGTGTGCCCCGGGCCCTGCTGGACACCGTCGGTGCCGTCGACGGCCAGGTCGCCGAGGCCATGGCCGAAGGGGCGCGCAGGGTCTGCGGCGCCGACGTCGGCGTCTCCACCACCGGCGTCGCCGGCCCGGAGCCGCACGGCGGCAAGGACGTGGGCTCCGTCTACATCGGCGTCGCCACCGCGGACGGCTCGACGTCGTTCGGGTACAGCTTCGACGGCAACCGGCCGGAAATCCGGGGCCAGGCCTGCGCCGCGGCGCTGGAACGCCTGCTGGAGGCTCTGGCATCCGCAAGCTACCGGGCGTAAAGTTGCCGGGAACAAAAGTTGATTCCGAATAGTTGTTACATTGTGTCGCTTCCGAATATGGGAGGCGCCTAGGATGAAATCATCATCAGTGTCCGCTTTGACCAGCGGGCCCGACATATAGAGGGAGCAAGGCGATACAGATGGTAAAGCAGCCCGTATCCGTTAACGGCGTTGTCCGCTGGAAGGATGTGGGCCTCGCCGATCAGGCTAAGAGCGAACAGAAGGAGCGCAAGATGGTTGTACTTCGTCACGAAATCGGTGATGTACTGCGCGATGTCCGCCAACGCCAAGGCCGTACCCTCCGCGAAGTCTCGCACAGTGCCCGCGTTTCCCTGGGCTACCTGAGTGAAGTGGAACGCGGCCAGAAGGAAGCCTCCTCGGAGCTGCTCTCCTCGATCTGCTCGGCCCTCGATGTTCCGCTCTCCAGCATGCTCCGCGAAGTCAGCGACCGTGTCGCCGTCGCCGAGGGAGTTGCGGTTCCGGACACCGTCCCGCAGGAGTTTGCCCAGCGCTACGGCCGTGACCTGGACCGTGAGCTCAACTCCGACCTCAACGAGGAATTGGCCAAGGGCCTTCTCTCCGGGGCGCACTAGCCCCGACACCCACTACTCGACAAAGGACCCCGGCGGTGTGCCGGGGTCCTTTGCGTGCACTCTGGCTGCCAGCAAGGAGTTTGCCTGTCCGGCGTGTGCCTGGCCGGCGGCTTGTGCATGGCCGGCCGGCGCGGAACTGCGGGGCTACTGCGGTTCGTCCCGGGGGAAGCCGTCCCGCTCATAGGTGGCGTTGAGCTTGGCGATGTAGCGGGACAGGGTCTGCAGTTCCTCCAGCGGCCACTCGCCAAGCCGCTCGCGGAAGACCTCGCGGCGGGCATCCTGCACCTCGTGCATCCGCTCCTCGCCCGTGGGCGTCAGGCGGATGATCTGCGCGCGGCCGTCCAGCGGGTCGGCTTCCTTGGAGACCAGGCCGAGGCGTTCCAGGAAGGCGATCTGCCGGCTGACCGATGGCTTCCCGACGCCGATGCTGGAGGCCAGCTCGGTCAGCCGCATGGCGCCCGCTTTACGGATCACTGAGAGCAGGCCGTAGGCCGCCGGTTCCATGTCCGGGTGAACCTGGCGGGAGAGATGGTGGGAGATCGAGCGGGCGCGCCGCCAGAGCAGGCTCAGCTGGTGCTCGACGGCGGTCAGCGCCGTTTCGGTGGAATCGTCAGCGCCGCCGGGGATTCCAGGGCCAACGGCTGAGTTGCTCATGGCAACCATTCTAGAGTCCTCCCGTGCCGTGAGAGACTCAAGGAGTGCGAATCAGTGACTTTTGGCGGCTCATGGACGACGAATTCGGGGCAGGGTATTCCCGGGTCCTCAGCAGCTCCCTGGTCCTGGCGGGAGTCGGCGGCCGGACGGCCGACCAGGCCCTGGGTGCGGGCGTACCGCCCCGGCAGGTGTGGCTGGCGCTGTGCGAGGTCCAGGATGTCCCGCCCGAGCGGCGGCTGGGCCGCGACGTCAAACCCCGCTGACCCCCGGTTCCGGCGGCCCGGCAGAGGCGCCGGCAGGCGGCGTTCCACTGCCGTGCCGGGAGTCCGGGCCTGACACGCCGCACCGATTGTTCGAATGTCTGTTCGGGTAGGACTATGCTTTTTTTAGAGCTTTTCCACATACCAGGGGCAAGCGGGCAACTCTGTCGGTGGTTGCCAGTAGCTTCAGTAATGACCGAAAAACCGATCACGACCACTGTTCAGGAAACCTGTTCAGAAACACTGATCACAACAACCGATCACGACACAGGGCCGGAACGGCCACTCCACAGCGAGAAAGTATTAGAGGTGTGAACCATGGCCGCAGCCCCGGATCGCCAGAAAGCGCTTGACGCAGCGCTGGCCCAGATTGACAAGCAGTTCGGCAAGGGCTCAGTCATGCGCCTGGGCGACGAAGTCCGCGCGCCCATCGAGGTCATTCCGACCGGTTCCATCGCACTGGATGTCGCGCTGGGAATTGGCGGCCTGCCGCGCGGCCGTGTCGTGGAAATCTACGGTCCGGAATCCTCCGGTAAAACCACGGTGGCGCTCCACGCGGTCGCCAACGCCCAGCGCCTCGGCGGCATCGCCGCTTTCATCGACGCCGAACACGCCCTCGATCCCGAATACGCCGCCAAGCTGGGCGTCGACACGGACGCCCTGCTGGTCTCCCAGCCGGACACCGGCGAGCAGGCCCTGGAAATCATGGACATGCTCATCGGTTCGGGCTCCCTTGACGTCATCGTCATCGACTCCGTGGCCGCCCTCGTTCCCCGTGCGGAAATCGAAGGCGACATGGGCGACAGCCACGTGGGCCTGCAGGCCCGCCTGATGAGCCAGGCGCTGCGTAAGATCACCGGCCGCCTGAGCCAGACCAAGACCACGGCCATCTTCATCAACCAGCTGCGCGAAAAGATCGGCGTCTTCTTCGGTTCCCCGGAGACCACCACTGGTGGCAAGGCCCTGAAGTTCTATGCCTCGATCCGCATCGACGTCCGCCGGATCCAGACCCTCAAGGAGGGCGCGGACTCGGTCGGCAACCGCACCAAGGCCAAGATCGTCAAGAACAAGATGGCTCCGCCCTTCAAGATCGCCGAGTTCGACATCATTTACGGGCAGGGCATCTCGCGTGAAGGCGGCATCATCGACATGGGTGTCGAGCATGGCTTGATCAAGAAGTCCGGCTCGTGGTTCACGTACGACGGTGACCAGCTGGGCCAGGGCATGGAGAACTCCCGCCGGTTCCTGCGCGACAACCCGGAGCTCGCCGCCGAGCTGGAACGCCTCATCAAGGAGAAGCTCGGCGTCGGAGTGAAGGCCCCCGCCGAGACCGAAGCGTCACCGAAGCTGAAGGCCGTTGACGGCTTCTAACGGCCGACGGCGCCAAGGGGCAGGATTCCCATCCCGGACTCCTGCCCCCGGCTTTGCCGCCGGGGACCCGCCCGGGGGCGGGGCGCGCCGCACGGGTGCCCCCGTCGAACAAGACCGTGACCCGGACCGTGATGCGGATCCCGCGGCTGTTGCCCGTGCCATCGTCCTGCGGCAGCTGACGAACTCGCCCAAGAGCCGGCTGCAGCTCGCCCGCAAACTGGCCGAGCGCAACGTCCCGGACGACGTCGCCGAGGCCGTGCTGGACCGTTTCGAGGAAGTTAAGCTCGTTGACGACGCCGACTTTGCCGACATGTGGGTGCGGTCCCGTTCGCAGAGCCGCAAGCTCGCCAAAGGCGCGCTCCGGCGGGAACTCGCCGAAAAGGGCATCGACACGGACACCGCGGCCGCCGCCCTGGAACAGCTCAGCGACGAGGACGAGGAATCCGCGGCCCGCGAACTGGTCCAGCGGAAGCTCCGGGGCGTGACCGGGTTCGAGGACCGCGCCGAGCGCGACAAAACCACGCGGCGGCTCGCGTCCATGCTCGCCCGCAAGGGGTATCAGCCGTCCCAGGCCTTCCGGATCGTCGGCGAAGTCCTCGACGACGCCGTGAACGGTGCGGACGCAGGGCCACCCGCTGATTTCTGAGGACACCCCGGCGCCGTGGCGACCCGGTACCCTTAACAGGTGAGTTTGACCATTCCCTCCCCAGCAGCCGGCACCACCCCTTCCACGGACGCCCTGTCCACCCCGGGCGCCGAGGCACAGCCCTCGACCCCGCCGCCCCGCACCTACCAGGTGCGGACCTTCGGCTGCCAGATGAACGTGCACGACTCCGAGCGGATGTCCGGGATGCTCGAGGCCGCCGGCTACGTCCCCGCCGCCGGGGAGCTGGCCGACGTCGTGGTCTTCAACACCTGTGCGGTGCGGGAAAACGCCGACAACAAGCTTTACGGCAACCTGGGCATCCTGGCGCCGGTGAAGGCAGCCAACCCGGGAATGCAGATCGCCGTCGGGGGCTGCCTGGCGCAGAAGGACCGCGACACCATCCTGAAGAAGGCGCCGTGGGTGGACGCCGTCTTCGGCACCCACAACGTCGGCGCCCTGCCGGCCCTGCTGGAACGGGCCCGCCACAACAACGAGGCGCAGCTGGAAATCCTCGAATCCCTCGACGTGTTCCCTTCCACGCTGCCGACCAAGCGGGACTCGGTCTATTCCGGCTGGGTGTCCATCTCCGTGGGTTGCAACAACACCTGCACCTTCTGCATCGTCCCGGCCCTGCGCGGCAAGGAAAAGGACCGCCGCCCCGGCGACATTCTGGCCGAGATCGAGGCCCTCGTCGCCGACGGTGCGATCGAAGTCACCCTGCTGGGCCAGAACGTGAACTCCTACGGTGTTGAATTCGGCGACCGGCAGGCCTTCTCCAAACTGCTCCGCGCCTGCGGGGACATCCCCGGCCTGGAACGCGTCCGGTTCACGAGCCCGCACCCCGCGGCCTTCACCGACGACGTCATTGACGCCATGGCCGAGACCCCCAACGTCATGCCGCAGCTGCACATGCCCCTGCAGTCCGGCTCGGACAAGGTCCTCAAGGACATGAAGCGGTCGTACCGCTCGACCAAGTTCCTCGGCATCCTGGACAAGGTCCGCGAGAAGATCCCGCACGCCGCCATCTCGACTGACATCATCGTCGGGTTCCCCGGTGAAACCGAGGAGGACTTCCAGGCCACGCTCGACGTCGTGGAGAAGTCCCGCTTCGCGACCGCCTTCACCTTCCAGTACTCCAAACGGCCGGGCACCCCCGCCGCCGAGCTCCCGGACCAGCTCCCCAAGGCCGTGGTGCAGGAACGCTTCGAACGCCTCACCGCCCTGCAGGACAGGATCGCCGCCGAGGAAAACGCCCGCCAGCTCGGCCGGCGCGTGGAGGTCATGGTGACGGCCCAGTCCGGGCGCAAGGCCGGGGAAACCCACCGGCTCTCCGGGCGGTCCCAGGACCAGCGCCTGGTCCACTTCTCCGTGCCGGCCGGCGCCGAGACGCCCCGCCCCGGCGACCTCGTCACCGTGACCATCACCGAGGCCGCGGCGTTCCACCTCGTGGCCGACCCTGCATCGGCGGACGACTACAGCCTCCGCCGCTCCCGGGCAGGCGACGCCTGGGACAGGTCCCAGGCCGACTCCTGCGGCGCACCCGTTCCGGGATCCGCCGCCGGCACCACGGGAGTGTCCCTGGGCATGCCCGCCCTTCCCGTCCGCGGCCGCTAGCCCGTGGCGGATCCGCAGGACGCCCCGGCGGGCGAGGCCCAGGCCGCGGACGCCAGCGCAGCCCGGAACCGTGCTCCCCATGACGCCGTAGCCCATGACGGTGCAGTACCGGCGCTGCCGGTCATCGCCGTCGTCGGGCCGACCGGCTCCGGCAAGTCCGACCTCGCCGTCTCGCTGGCACTGGCGCTCGACGGCGAGGTCATCAACGCCGACTCCATGCAGTTCTACCGCGGCATGGACATCGGCACCGCCAAGATCACCGAGGCCGAACGAAGGGGAGTGCCGCACCACCTCCTGGACATCCTGGACGTCACCGAGGAAGCCAGCGTCTCGGACTTCCAGCATCAGGCCCGTGCGCTCATCGCCGACATCCACGCCCGCGGCAAACGCGCCATCCTGGCCGGAGGCTCCGGGCTGTACGTCCGCGCCGCCCTGGACGTGCTGGAGTTTCCGGGCACGGATCCGGCCATCCGGCACCGGCTCGAGGCGGAACTGGAAACCGGCGGAGCGGCGCCGCTGCGGGCCCGGCTGGAAAGCGTGGACCCGGTCTCCGCCGGCCGGCTCGGCGACGCGCGCCGGATTATCCGCGCGCTCGAGGTGTTTGAGCTGACCGGACGGCCCTTCAGCTCGTTCATGCCCACCCGCGAGTACGTCCAGCCCGCGGTGCAGATCGGGCTCGAAGTGGACCGGGAACAGCTCCGGGAACGGCTCGCCCGCCGGGTCCACACCATGGTGGACGGCGGGCTGCTCGAGGAGGTCCGGACGCTCGACGCCGCCGGGCTCCGGCTCGGGCGGACGGCACCGCGCGCCCTCGGCTACGCGCAGTTCCTCAAGGTCCTCGACGGCGAATCCGACGCGGCGCAGGCCGCGGAGGAGACCATCGTCGCCACGCGGCAGTTCGCCCGCCGCCAGCTGACCTGGTTCCGTGCCGACCCCCGGATCCACTGGCTCGGCTGGCAGGACCCGGACCTCGTGGCCAAGGCAGCCGCCCTCTGCCTCGCCGGCTGACAGTCCCGCGTCCGGCGGGGGAGTGCCGGGGCGGTTTGCCGGCGGCCCGAACCGGAACGGTAACCTTGGATCATGGACGAAACCCTGGCCGTGGCCGCTGACCGCAACTCCACCGGTGACACTGCCGCCCTGAGCGGGCTCAAATTTTCCAAAGGCCACGGCACGGGGAACGACTTTGTGCTCCTGGCCGACCCCAACGGCACCCTTTCGGTGACGCCGGAGCAGGTCGCGGCGCTCTGTGACCGGCACCGTGGAATCGGCGGCGACGGGCTGATCCGCGCCGTCCCGTCCCGGCTGCTCGCCGAGGGCCAGGAGCTGCTGACGGAGCACCCGGACGCCGAATGGTTCATGGACTACCGCAACGGCGACGGCTCGCTCTCCGAGATGTGCGGCAACGGCGTCCGCGTCTTTGTCCACTTTCTGATCGCCGAGGGCCTCGTCGAGCTGCCCGCCGGTGAGTCACTGACCATTGGTACCCGGGGCGGCGCCAAAACGATCGTCCGTACCGCCGCCGGGTACGCCGTCGACATGGGCCCCTGGGAGTTCATCTTCCCGGGCGAGGCCACCGCGCGGGCCATGGATTCGCTGGTCAGCGCCACGGGACTCGAAGTCGCACGGCCCGCCCTGTCCGTCAGCATGGGGAACCCGCATACCGTCGTAGCGCTGGCCGAACTGGCCGAGCTGGAAGCCACGCAGCTGTTCACCGCACCCCACGTGGACCCCACGCCGCCCCGCGGCACCAACGTCGAGTTCGTGGTCCCGTCCGAGCCGCTGGTCCACGACGGCGTCGGAACCATCACCATGCGCGTTCATGAGCGGGGCGTGGGGGAAACGCAGTCCTGCGGCACCGGCGCCTGCGCGGCCGCCGTCGCAATCCGCCACTGGGCAGGCCAGGGCGCCCCGGACGTGTGGAACGTCCACGTCCCGGGCGGCGTCGTCGGAGTGAAGTTCTTCCTCGGGGCGGAGGGCCACGAGCACGTCGAGCTCAGCGGCCCCGCGGTGATCGTCGCTAGTGGGACGCTTTCCTGACCCGAAGGATCCGGAACGACTTCGAGGTGCTCTCGCGGGTCACCGTGAAGCTGCTGTCCAGCTCGGCGGCAAGCCAGCGCTGGAGGGAATCCGAGCCCAGGTTCTTCTGCACCACCAGCCACGCGGAGCCGCCCGGCGCCAGCCGCGGCAGCCACAGCAGCAGGAGGGCATGCAGCTCGTCCTTGCCGATCCGGATGGGCGGGTTGGACCAGATCGTGTCGAAGCGGAGCCCTGGGTCGACGGCGTCGGGCGTGCTGGCCGTGACATTGCCCAGCCCCAGCAGCGCGGCGTTTTCGTTGGTCAGGGTCACGCACCGTTCGTTGACGTCCACGGCGTAGACCCGGGCGTGCGGTGCCCGCAGGGCCATGGTCAGCGCGATCGGACCCCAGCCGCAGCCGATATCCAGCAGCGTTCCCTGCGGGGCCGGGGCGGGAGCCTCGGCAAGCAGTATGGCCGTGCCCTTGTCGATGCCGTCCGGGCTGAAGATGCCCGAGGACGTCTGCAGGTGCCGGGTCTCACCGGCAAGCTTCACGGTCAGGGGCTTGCGGGTGAACGGCCCGGCCGGCTGGGCGCTGAAATAGTGTGCAGACTCCATAACTGCCCAGATTAGTTGGCCCCCGGCCCGGAGGCGAAACCGCGGCGGGGGACCGGAGGCAGCCTGACCGTCTGCTAGTCTTAAATACATGTTCTTGAACTTCAAGTAGCCGGCACGGGTTAAATCCCGTCCCCGCAGCGACGCAGGTAGTTACCTTCCGCTCAGTGCGCCACCGCGATGACCCTGAAAAGGTCCCGCCGCTGGCGCCCGATCCACTTGGAGTCCGGCAGTGCTCATGGAGCCCTGCCGAGCGGACGGTCCCTCCCTCCTCAAGGCCAATCCACGCCGGTTCCCACCCCCTTCCCACTGCTCCCTCGCGGAGCCCACCCTGCCCCGGCACCGCTGCCGCGGGCATTCCAGGAGCCCCGTATGGCGAATAGTCGTCAGCCCAGCGCGAATACCGCCCCAGACAGCACCGATCGGCACTATTCTGAAACTGCCGAACCTCTAAAGGAGACCATGACCAGCCAGCCCAACACCGGACCCGATTCAGCAGCCCAGGACATGAGTCCTGCCGAAATCCAGGCTGTCATCGACCGGATCCTCTCCAAGGACACCCCTGCCCGGAAGGCAGCCCCGGCTGCCGGCGAGCCCACCTCGGTGCTCGGCAAGGCGCAGGCGATCTCCCGGCAGGACGAGGAACACAGCAACTACGACGGCGACCAGCAGGACCTCGAGGAACGGCACGCCCTGCGCCGTACCGCCGGGCTGTCCACGGAACTCGAAGACGTCACCGAAGTCGAATACCGGCAGCTGCGCCTCGAGCGCGTCGTTCTGGCCGGCCTCTGGACCGAAGGCACCCTCGCCGACGCCGAAAACTCGCTCCGCGAACTCGCCGCCCTCGCCGAGACCGCCGGCTCGGAGGTCCTCGACGGGATCGTGCAGCGCCGCGCCAAGCCCGACCCCGGCACCTTCCTCGGCTCCGGCAAGGCCCAGGAGCTCAAGGACATCGTGATGTCCACCGGCGCCGACACCGTCGTCGTCGACGCCGAGCTGGCACCGTCCCAGCGCCGCAGCCTGGAAGACATCGTCAAGGTCAAGGTCATCGACCGCACGGCCCTGATCCTGGACATCTTCGCCCAGCACGCCAAGAGCCGCGAGGGCAAGGCCCAGGTGGAACTGGCCCAGCTCGAATACCTGCTCCCGCGCCTGCGCGGCTGGGGTGACTCGATGTCCCGCCAGGCCGGTGGCCAGGTGGGCGGTGCCGGCGCCGGCATGGGTTCGCGCGGTCCCGGTGAAACCAAGATCGAACTGGACCGCCGCCGGATCCGCACCCGGATGGCCAAGCTGCGGCGTGAAATCGCCGCGATGAAGCCGGCCCGGGAGACCAAACGCGCCAACCGCCGTCGCAACTCCGTGCCGTCAGTGGCGATCGCCGGATACACCAACGCCGGCAAGTCCTCGCTGCTGAACCGGCTGACCGACGCCGGCGTGCTGGTGGAGAACGCCCTGTTCGCCACCCTGGACCCGACGGTCCGCAAGGCCGAAACCTCGGACGGGCTGGGCTACACCCTGGCCGATACCGTGGGCTTCGTCCGGTCGCTCCCCACCCAGCTCGTGGAGGCGTTCCGCTCCACCCTGGAGGAAGTCGCCGACGCGGACCTGATCCTGCACGTCGTGGACGTCTCCCACCCGGATCCGGAAGGCCAGATCGCCGCCGTCCGCAAGGTGTTCAGCGAAGTCGACGCCCGCAAGGTGCCCGAAATCATCGTCCTGAACAAGGCCGACGCCGCGGATCCCTTCGTGATCGAACGGCTCAAGCAGCGCGAGCCGCGCCACGTGGTGGTGTCGGCACGCACCGGCGAGGGCATCCCGGAACTGCTCAAGGCCATCAGCGAAGGCATCCCGCGGCCCAGCGTGAAGCTCGAACTGATGATCCCGTACAACCGCGGGGACCTGCTCAGCAAGCTGCACGCGACCGACGCCGAGATCCTCAGCCTCGACCACGAGGGAGCGGGCACCCGCGCCGTTGTGATGGTGCGCGAGGGATTCGCGGCTGAACTGGATTCGTTCATCAGCAATGACTGAGGCCGCCGGGACCGAACCCGCCGGAGAACGGCCGGCAGGAACACGCGGCCCGGCCGGCGGGGAGTTCGTCATCGAACTCCTCGACCGCGCCGTGTCCGGCATGGGCGGCCAGAGCCGCGACGGCCAGCACGAGATGGCCCGGCAGGTGGCGCGCGCAATTGACAGCGGAGACCACCTGCTGGTCCAGGCCGGCACCGGAACGGGCAAGTCCCTTGCCTACCTGATCCCGCTGATCGCCCACTCGCTCGTCAGCGACAAGCCCACCCTGGTCTCCACCGCCACGCTGGCCCTGCAGACCCAGATCGTCGGCCGGGACCTGCCCCGGCTGCTGAAGACCATCACCCCGGCGCTGGAGCGGCCCGTTAAGGTCGCCCTCGTCAAGGGCCGCTCCAACTACGTGTGCCGCCACAAGCTCGACGGCGGATTCCCCTCCGAAGAGCCCTCCGAAGGCCAGCTCTTCTCGCTCGGCGAGGACACGTCCGTCCCGCATTTCGCGGCGGCAATGGGCGGCCCGTCGTCCCAGCTCGGCAAGGAAGTCGTCCGGCTGCGGGAATGGGCCGAGGACACCGTGACGGGGGACCGGGACGAGCTCCTGCCCGGCGTCACGGACCGTGCCTGGCGGCAGGTCTCCGTCACCTCCATGGAGTGCCTGGGCGCGCAGAAGTGCCCCCTCGCGGCCGAATGCTTCAGCGAACTGGCCCGGCAGAACGCCGCGGACGCCGACGTCGTGGTCACCAACCACGCCATGCTGGCCGTCAGCGCCTTCGAAGGCCTTGCGGTGCTGCCGGAATACGACGTTGTGGTGGTTGACGAGGCCCACGAGCTGCAGGACCGCGTGACCGGCGCCGTGTCCGGCCAGCTCTCCGTCGCGATGGTGCACGCCGCCGCGTCCGGGGCCCGGAAAAACACCGGCATCACCGTGGACGCGCTGAACAACGCCGCGTCCAACCTCGAACTTGCCATTGAAGGGGTCCCCAGCGGACTCATGCCCAACGGCCTGAACAGCGAACAACTGGACTGCGTGGACCAGCTCCGGGACGCCTGCCGTGCGGCACTCTCCGACTCCAAGGGGGACAGCGCCAACACGGCCGACGCCGGACGCCAGCTGGCGCGCTCCCGCCTCATGGTGATCCTGGAGCTCTGCGAACGGCTGCTCGCCGCCCGCGAAAACCGCGAGGTGGTCTGGTTTTCCCGCAACAGCACCTTCGACCCGCAGCAGGGCTACTCCCAGCCCGACGAGTCAGCGCCGGCCCTGATCAACATCGCGCCGCTCAGCGTCGCCGGACGGCTCCGCGAGGGCCTGTTCGCGGACCACACCGTCATCCTGACCTCGGCGACCCTGGCGATCGGGTCGGCCTTCGAACCGGCCGCCGGCGGACTGGGCCTGGTCGGCCCGGGCGCCCCGAGCTGGACCGGGGTCGACGTCGGCTCGCCCTTCGAATATCCGAAACAGGGCATCCTCTACGTTGCCAAGCACCTGCCCAAGCCCGGCCGCGGCACGTCCCCGGAGGCCCTCGACGAGCTCGAGAAGCTGATCCGGGCCTCCGGCGGCGGGGCCCTGTGCCTGTTCTCCTCCCGGCGCGCCGCCGAGGACGCCGCCGAGGCGCTGCGTCCGCGGCTGGACATGAGCATCCTTTGCCAGGGGGATTCGACCATGACGGCGCTGGTGAAACAGTTCGCCGACGAACCGGACACGTGCCTCTTCGGCACCATGTCGCTGTGGCAGGGCGTCGATGTGCCGGGAACGTCCTGCCGGCTCGTGGTGATCGACCGGATTCCGTTCCCGCGGCCCGACGACCCGCTGATGACGGCACGGTCCCGTGCGGTGGCCCAGGCCGGCGGCAACGGGTTCATGAGCGTTTCCGCGACCCACGCCGCCATCCGCCTGGCCCAGGGTGCCGGCCGCCTGATCCGCACGACGACGGACCGGGGAGTGGTGGCAGTGCTGGACTCACGGCTCTCCACCGAGCGCTACGGGGGATTCCTCCGCGCCGCACTGCCGCCGTTCTGGCCCACCACGGACCCCGCGGTAGCCCTCGCGGCACTGGAGCGGCTCGCAAAGGAATCCGGGCAGCCCGCCACGTAGTCCGGCGGGAACGTCCGGAGGATGCGCGAAGGGCCCCGTCCGATGCCGGCGGGGCCCTTTTCGCTGCTGTTGATGTACCGGCTGAGCGGTCCTAGAGGGAGCGCAGCACCGAGACGACTTTGCCCATGATGACGGCGTGATCGCCGAGGATGGGCTCGTACTGGGTGTTCTGCGGCAGCAGCCAGGTGTGGCCGTCGCGCTGGCGGAACGTCTTGACCGTCGCCTCGTCGTCCAGCAGCGCGGCGACGATGTCCCCGTTGACGGCGTCGCCCTGCCGGCGCACAACCACCCAGTCACCGTCGCAGATGGCCGCGTCGATCATCGAGTCACCCGCGACCTTGAGCATAAACAACTCGCCGTGGCCCACGAGCTGGCGGGGCAGGGGCATCACGTCCTCGACGACCTGGTCGGCCAGGATCGGCCCGCCGGCGGCGATGCGGCCCACCAGCGGCACCATGGCGGTGTCGGTGGCGCTGGCCAGTTCGGACACGGACAATCCGCCGACAGTGCGCAGGCCGCCGGACTTCCCGGTTCCTGGAATCTTCGCGGTTCCCTCGTCGAGGGTCAGCGGCATCAGCACTTCCATGGCGCGGGGGCGCTTGGGGTCGCGCCGCAGGTAGCCCAGTTTCTCCAGCTGTGAGAGCTGGTGGGTGACGCTGGAGAGGCTAGCCAGGCCGACGGTGTCGCCGATCTCGCGCATGGAGGGCGGATAGCCGTTGTCCGTCACCGAGCGCTGGATGGTTTCCAGGATCTTCTTTTGCCGGACGGTGAGGCTCTTGGGTGGCCGGGCCGCCTGCGGGCCCCGCTGGGTGGCCCTGCCGCCAGTGGCTTGTGCTGCCATGTTCGCCAACGCCTTTCCGTTCCGCCCGGCCGCCGTGGCTGCGGCTGCCGGGAACTTCCGGCCTGAAATGTCAGACCCTGCTGATCAACTGCAGAAGTGGTTGTTCTTTGACTCAAACGTAGGCCAGCCACACTGCTTTTTCAAACATTTGTTCTAGCGAGTCTCGACATTGTTCGTTAATAAGTGCTAAAACAGAACAAGCAAGGTTCGAATATGTGTTCTAGTAATTCGCTGCTAGGGCGTGGAGCACTGTTCGGACACAGCATGACGTTCGGTTCTTTGTTCGAAGGTTAGGCCGGTTGGCGGCAAGTACGTGGAGTACGCCGGGCGGCACAGTATGGTCCAGGAGGGCTCAGTTCATGTCAGCATCAAGCGCATTTCACGACACTTTCGGCCGCGACGCATTCGGCGACTACGGCCGGCCCGACGGCGGTGCATCTGCCGGCCGGCGGGGCCCGGCCGGCAGGAACGGCGCTGCAGGCCGCGGACCGCAGGTCATGCGGGAGCCGCTGCAGGTAAAGCAGGCGCCGCTGCGGCTCACCCGGCGGGGGCGCTTTGTCTTCATCGGGGTGCCGCTGATCCTGCTGGCGGCGCTCATCCTCTCCTTCAGCGGTTTCCTCAATGCCCCCGCCAAGGCCGCTGAATCCGCAGCCGAGCTGTCGCTGACCCCCACCGTGACCGTGACGGTGCAGCCCGGCGAGTCACTCTGGGCCATCGCTGAGGCCGTGGCACCGGAGCGCGACCCCCGCGACGTCGTCACCGACATCATCCAGCTGAACAACCTGGAAGCGGCCCGTGTTGTGCCCGGCCAGGCGCTCTTCATCCCGTCCAAGTAACCCGGTCGACCCGTCACAGTTTCAGCGCCCGCCGCGATCTCACTTAAACTGGTGCAGTGACTGACCAGCTAGAGCGCCTGAACCGACTTCCCCTCCGGACCAATCTGCGCGGCCTGACGCCGTACGGCGCGCCGCAGCTGGACGTCCCCATCCTGCTCAACGTCAATGAGAACACCCACGGTGTCCCGGCCGATGTGCGCGCCGCCATTTCCGAGGCCGTCACGATTGCCGCCGCCGGCTTGAACCGCTACCCGGATCGCGAATTCACGGAACTGCGCGAAGCCCTCGCGGAATACCTCGGGCACGGACTGGGCGCGGACAACATCTGGGCCGCAAATGGCTCCAACGAGGTTCTCCAGCAGATCCTGCAGGCGTTCGGCGGCCCGGGGCGCACGGCCCTCGGCTTCCCTCCCACGTACTCCATGTACCCGCTGCTGGCCTCCGGCACGGACACCGGATACATCGTCGGGGTCCGCGCCGACGACTACGGGCTCAGCGCCGCATCGGCCGCCCGCCAGGTCCGCGAACTCCAGCCGAACATCGTCTTCCTGTGCTCCCCTAACAACCCCACGGGCACCGGGCTGGGCCTGGACGTCGTGGAGGCCGTTTACGAGGCCGGGGAGGCCAGCCAGACCATCGTGATCGTCGACGAGGCCTACCACGAGTTCGCCCACGACGGCACGCCCAGCGCGCTCACGCTGCTGCCCGGCCGGGAACGGCTGATCGTCTCGCGCACCATGAGCAAGGCCTTCGCCCTCGCCGGCGCCCGGGTCGGCTACATGGCCGCAGCGCCCGAGGTGACCGACGCCCTGCGCCTGGTCCGGCTCCCGTACCACCTCTCGGCCATCACCCAGGCGACAGCCCTGGCCGCCCTGCACCACCGGGTCGCACTGATGGCCGACGTCGAGGACATCAAGCGCCAGCGGGACAGGATCGTGTCCGAACTGCAGCGCATGGGCCTCAAGCCGGCTGCCTCCGACTCGAACTATGTCTTCTTCGGCGGCCTGGACAACCCGCACGAGGTCTGGCAGGGCCTGCTCGATGCCGGTGTGCTGATCCGCGACGTCGGCATTCCCGGGCACCTGCGCGTCACCGCCGGCACTGAGACGGAAACCACAGCCTTCCTCAAAGCCCTCGAACGGATCCTGGCCGGCCGCGCCGTGCAGCCCGCCTAGACTTAACCCAGGACATCCACCTGCCTGAACGCCGGGCACCGTCGTCATCCAACACCGTCGTCATCCAAAGGACACCCACATGAGCAACACCGGAGCAGCCGCTGCCGAGGGCCGGACCGCACGCATGGAACGGACCACCAGCGAGTCATCCGTGCTGGTCGAGATCAACCTGGACGGCACCGGCGTCTCGGACATCAGCACCTCGGTCCCGTTCTACGACCACATGCTGACGGCGCTGAGCAAGCACTCCCTGATCGACATGACGGTCAAGGCCACCGGCGATACGCACATCGATGTCCACCACACGGTCGAGGATGTGGCCATCACCTTCGGCGAGGTCCTGCGCACCGCGCTCGGAAACAAGGCCGGGATCCGCCGCTTCGGGGAAGCCACCGTTCCCCTCGACGAGGCCCTCGCGCACGCCGTCGTCGACGTCTCCGGCCGCCCGTACCTCGTGCACGGCGGGGAACCTGCCGGCCAGGAATACCACCTGATCGGCGGACACTTCACCGGGTCCCTGACCCGCCACGTCTTCGAGGCGATCACCCTGCACGCCGGAATCTGCCTGCACATGAACGTCACCGCCGGCCGGGATCCGCACCACATCGTCGAGGCACAGTTCAAGGCCTTCGCCCGCGCCCTGCGCGCCGCCGTCGAGCCGGATCCCCGCGTCGAGGGCATCCCCTCGACCAAGGGTGCGCTGTGACCGGGAAAGTGCTCAAGGACGGCGCCATCATCGACCCCGACGCCGGCAGGAAGCCGGCGTCGCCCGAGGGCAAGCCGACCGTCACTGTCCTGGACTACGGCTCCGGCAACGTCCGTTCCGCCGTGCGCGCCCTCGAACGCGCCGGTGCCGAGGTCATCCTCAGCTCCAAGCCGGAGGATGTACTGAACGCCGACGGCCTCGTCGTCCCCGGCGTCGGGGCGTTCGAAACGGTGATGCGCGAGCTCAAAGCCGTCGACGCCATCCGCATGATCGGCCGCCGCGTCGCCGGCGGCCGCCCCGTGCTGGCCATCTGCGTGGGCCTCCAGGTCCTCTTCGAGGCCGGAGTCGAGCACGGCACCGAAGCCGAAGGCATGGGGGAGTGGCCCGGAAAGGTCGAGCTCCTGCCCGCCGAGGTTGTCCCGCACATGGGCTGGAACACCGTGTCCGTCCCGGCGGGCTCCAAGCTCTTCGCCGGTGTCGAGGACGAGCGTTTCTACTTCGTGCACTCCTACGGGGTCCAGCAGTGGGACTTCGACGTCATCCAGCCGAGGATGACGGCGCCGCTCGTCACCTGGTCGGAGCATGGAGCCCCGTTCATCGCCGCCGTGGAAAACGGTCCGCTGTGCGCCACGCAGTTCCACCCGGAGAAATCCGGCGACGCCGGCGCGCGCCTGCTGCGCAACTGGGTGGACAGCCTGCGGGCCCGATCCGGGACCGCCTAGATGTGGTCCATCGTGCTGATGGGGCTCGCCGGGCTGCTGGTCGGCGGAGCGCTGTCCTTCCGCCAGCAGAAAAGCCCGCGCTGGGTCCAGGTCGTGTTCTACGTCCTGGCCGGGATGGCGCTGCTCGCCGCCTACCTCCTGACACTGCCCGCCGCCTGACGCCCCGCAGCGCCCCCGACCACCTGCCGAACCCCCTGAAAAGCTGAGGATCCACGATGACCACCGAAACCCCGCTGCCCGTGCTTGAGTTGCTGCCCGCCGTCGACGTCGTCAACGGCCAGGCGGTCCGCCTCGTCCAGGGCGAGGCCGGCAGCGAAACGAGCTACGGCACCCCTCTGGAAGCCGCGCTCAACTGGCAGCAGCAGGGGGCGGAGTGGGTCCACCTCGTTGACCTCGACGCCGCGTTCGGCCGGGGCTCCAACGCCGAACTGCTCCGCGAAGTGGTCGGCCGGCTCGACATCAAGGTGGAGCTCTCCGGCGGCCTGCGCGACGACGAGTCGCTCGAGAAGGCCCTCGACCTCGGCGTCGCCCGCGTGAACCTCGGCACCGCGGCCCTGGAAAACCCGGACTGGACGGCCCGCGTGATCGAGCGATTCGGCGACAGGATCGCCGTCGGGCTGGATGTCCGGGGCACCACGCTGGCCGGCCGCGGCTGGACCAAGGAGGGCGGCGACCTCTGGGACGTCCTCGGACGCCTCGAGGAGGCCGGCTGCGCCCGCTACGTCGTCACCGATGTGACCAAGGACGGCACCCTCCAGGGACCCAACGTCGAACTGCTGCGCCAGATGGTGGAGAAGACCGGCAAACCGGTGGTCGCCTCCGGCGGGATCTCCAGCCTCGATGACCTCAAGGTCCTGCGCTCCCTCGTGCCGCTCGGCGTTGAGGGCGCCATCGTCGGCAAGGCCCTCTACAACGGCAACTTCACGCTGCCCGAGGCCCTCGACGCCGCCGGCCGGCGCTAGCGGTCCGCAGCATGGAGCACCGGCCCGCGGGCGACAGCGCAGCTGAGCTTCCCGCCACGTCACGCCCGTTGCCCGGGCACATCGCGGCGGCCCTGGCCGGCGCGGGCGGCGCAGCGGACTCGGCGGGCCAGCC
The DNA here is from genome assembly GCF_040547365.1 of Pseudarthrobacter sp. PvP090. Lineage (NCBI taxonomy): Bacteria > Bacillati > Actinomycetota > Actinomycetes > Micrococcales > Micrococcaceae > Pseudarthrobacter > Pseudarthrobacter sp. PvP090. The sequence continues at coordinate 49,507 of NZ_JBEPPO010000017.1, read as the reverse complement.
CTGGGCCGGGCGCAGCCTGTCCGGCGAAAGCGCCAGCATCCACAATTTCGAGGACGACGACGGCGCGGCCGACGCCGGCTACCTCGCCGCGCTGGCGGCCCTCGCCGCCGGCGACGGCGACGAGGCCGCGGTGGTGGCCGCGCTGGCGACAGCGCGGGTCTTCGTGCCGATCCTGGCCACGCTCGCCGAAGAAGGCGAAGGCGCCGGCGGCCTGCATGCCGACAAACAGGCGGACATGGCCCTCGTGACGCTTAAGGCCCCGGACGGGCGGACGGCGATGCCGGTGTTCACGTCGGCCGCTTCGCTGCAGGCCTGGCACCCCGAGGCCCGCCCGGTTGCCGTGTACGCTGCCCGCGCCGCGCTCTCCGCGGTCGCCGAGAATGCGGAACTGCTCGTGCTGGACCCGGGCTCTGCGGTGACCTTCGTGGTGCGCCGGCCCGCCGTGTGGGCCCTTGCCCAGCAGCGGGACTGGACGCCGTCGTACGCTGATCCCGAGCTCGCCCGGAGCCTCGGCGAAGCCGCGGTTGGCTTTCCCGCGGTCCGCCGTGTTGAAATTCATCCAGGCGGTGGAGTTGCCACGCGGGCGGCCGACGGGACGCCGCTGCCGGGCGGGGGGTCCGGCCCGGAACTCCGTGTCATGCTCTACCTTGAAGACGGGCTCGACGCCGCCGGCGTCCAGTCCATCGTGTCCGGCCTTAACGGTGCCTGGGCGCGGAATGAAGTGTTTGCTGAGCGGGTTGACTCGATCGAGGTCAAATTGCAGCGCGCAGCACAGTAGCTGACGGCCAGCGGGGGAGATCCTGGTGCTGCCGGGGGCAGTACCAAAAGGAAATAGTTTCGTGAACTTCGCGCTTTACCGGGAGCTGCTGGCCGTTCGGCCGATCAGGCGGCTCCTGCTGGTCGGGATGGTTGCCCGCATACCGCACGCCGCGGCCGGTGTCCTGCTGACCCTGCACGTCGTCCTCACCCTCGGGCAGGGCTACGCCGCGGCCGGGGCCGCCGCTGCCGTGATGACCATCGGCATCGCCGTCGGCGCACCCTGGCGCGGCCGGCGCGTCGATACCGTCGGCCTACGGCGGGCCCTCATTCCGTCAGTCATTTCAGAGGCTGTCATCTGGTCGGTCGTGCCGCACGTGTCCTACGAGCTGCTGCTGCCGCTGGTCTTCGTCGGCGGCCTGCTGACCCTGCCGATCTTCAGCGTGGTCCGCCAGTCCCTTGGTGTCCTGGTCACGGGGGAGCAGCGGCGCACTGCCTTTGCCCTGGACGCCATCTCCACCGAACTGGTCTTTATGATCGGCCCCGCGGCGGGAGCCCTCGTTGCGACCGCCGGGCTCTCGGTCCTGGGGCTGACGATTGTCGGCGTCGCCACCTCGGTGTCCGGGCTCTTCCTCATGTGGTTCAACCCGCCGACACGCAGCGCCGAGCCCGGTCCTGGGGCCGATACAGCGGCCGATGCCGAGTCTGAGGCAGCGTTCGAGGCAAGCCAGCAGGAAGCCGCCGAAGCGGCGGTTGTCGCTGCTGCCCCGGCCCACCTGCAGGAGGCTGCCGCAGAATTCGCCCCGCTGGCCGCTGCCGGGGAAAGGCGCCTGGAACGGGCCGGGCTGCGGCACAAGGTCATCCACAGTTTCGTCTGGTTCACCCCCGCGGTGGCCGCCGTCTTCGCCGTCGCCGCCGGGGCCGGCATGGTCCTCAGCGGCACCGACGTCGGGATCGTTGCCGCCCTCGAAACCGGAGGCGACCAGGCCGAGATCGGACTGGTCTTCCTCTTCTGGTGCGCGGCCTCCGTGGTCGGCGGAGTGATCTACGGCGCCATGCACCGGCCGATCTCGCCGATCCTGCTGCTGCTGGGGATGTCCGCCCTGACCATCCCAATGGCCTTCGCCCAGGACACGTGGACCCTGTGCCTGCTCTCACTCCTGCCGGGACTGCTGTGCGCCCCGGTGCTGTCGGCAGCCTCGGAGAAGGTCGCCGAGCTCGTCGACGAGCGCCGACGCGGCGAGGCCATGGGCTGGTATGGCTCCGCCCTTACCGGCGGCGTCGCCCTCGGTGCGCCGCTGGCCGGAGTGTTCATCGATGGCGTCGGCCCCTGGGCCGGATTCGTGGCCGTGGGGGCGGGCGGCGTCGTGCTGTGCCTGCTGGGGCTGGTGCTGCAGCACCGCCGCCGGCGGCGCCTCGCCGCCGTCTGAGCGGGCCTAAACGACGGCGGCGGGCGGACCGATGTGGTCCGCCCGCCGCCGCGCTGCCGCTGGAATACTCTGTGCTTAGTCGACCGGTGCTTAGTTGACCGGGCCGGTGTACTTCTCGCCCGGACCCTTGCCCGGCGCGTCCGGAATGATGGATTCCTCGCGGAAGGCCAGCTGCAGGGACCGCAGACCGTCGCGCAACGGTCCCGCGTGCTGGGAGCCGATCTCCGGGGCGGCCGCGGTGACCAGGCCGGCCAGGGCCGTGATCAGCTTGCGGGCCTCGTCCAGGTCCTTGAGTTCTTCGGCGTTCTCCTCGGCTGCGAGGCCAAGCTTCACGGCGGCGGCGCTCATGAGGTGCACGGCGGCGGTGGTGATGACCTCGATCGCGGGCACCTCGGAGATGTCGCGGATCTGCTGTGAGACGTCGCCCTGGGCGCTGGCGGGCTCGTAAACGTGTGAATTACTGTCTGAAGTGCTCATGCTGGTAAGCTTGTCACAGACCGACTGATTGTCGTTATTTCGCTCCAGTTCTACTGCTTTTGGTAGTACTGGAGCGGTATGACAGCCGGAACCCGTCCGCAACCAACATGCCCGTCATGCAGGTGCGCCGGACGGGATTTCTTCTGTAGAATCGACTTTCAGTTTGCAAGCGGAGTTCTCTCCCACCCGCGTCAACCGCTCTCCTTCGGGAAGCTTCGGAAGAAGCAAGGTTGCCGGGTACCTGGTCGGGCATTTTTCCCGGGCGCCAGCCCTGGCAGGATGCATGCCGCCTCACACGAGGCAGGCAGTTCCGATCTTCGAGGCCTTCGATTGCTCCGGCAATTGGGGGCCTTCTCTTTTTGCCGGTGGAATACCCCTCACGAACACAGGAGCTTTAACATTAGCGAGCCAAGAATCAATGAGCGTATCCGCGTCCCCGAGGTGCGGCTGGTCGGCCCTGCAGGCGAGCAAGTAGGCGTTGTCCGTATTGAGGATGCCCTGCGTTTGGCTGCCGAGTCCGATCTTGATCTCGTTGAAGTTGCACCGCAGGCGAAGCCTCCGGTGTGCAAGCTGATGGACTTCGGCAAGTACAAGTACGAAGCCGCAGTCAAGGCACGCGAAGCCCGGAAGAATCAGACCAACACGGTCCTGAAGGAAATCCGCTTCCGCCTGAAGATCGACACCCACGACTACGAGACGAAGCGCGGCCACGCGCTCCGCTTCCTCGGCGCTGGTGACAAGGTCAAGGCCATGATCCAGTTCCGCGGCCGTGAGCAGCAGCGCCCCGAGATGGGCATCCGCCTGCTCCAGCGCTTCGCGGACGACGTCGCCGAAGTCGGCGTCGTGGAGTCCAGCCCGCGTATCGATGGCCGCAACATGGTCATGGTCGTCGGTCCCCTGAAGAACAAGGCAGAAGCCAAGGCAGAGGCCCGCCGCGCATCGCAGCGTGCGGAAGCCAAGGCCGAAAACGAAGCCAAGGCCTCGGGTGACTTCCGCGTTGACACATCCGGCCCCGAAGCACCGCTGACGCAGTCGCTCGCCGATCTGCTGCCGGAGGGCTACCAGGTCCGGACCGAGGCACCCGCGGCTGAAGAGACCTCAACGGAAGCTACGGCAACGGAAGCTCCCACTACGGAAGCCGCCCCCGCCGTCGAGGCCCCGGCCGAAAAGGCCGAGGCTGACAAGGCTGAAGCCGCGGAGGCCCCGGCCGCCGAGGCCAAGGTTGAGGAAGCCCCGGCAGAGAAGGCTCCCGTCCAGGAAGCGCCGAAGCAGGAGGCCCCCAAGGCCGCTCCGAAGCGCGAGGCGCCGAAGGCTGAGGCTCCGAAGGCTGCTGCCAGGCCGGCAGCCGCCAAGGCGCCCGCAGCGCCCAAGGCCGCCGCCAAGGCTCCGGAAGCCGCGAAGGCTCCCGAGGCTGAAAAGGCCGCTCCGGCGGCAGCACCGAAGCCGGTTGCTGCACCGAAGCCGGTGCCGCGTCCCGCGGCGCCGAAGCCTGCTGCACGGCCGGCTGCCCCGAAGGCCGCCGCCAAGCCGGGCACCAAGAAGACCAACTAGTTCAGGGCTGCCGGACAGCAATGTCCGGCAGCAAGCAACCAGCACGCCGCCCGCAGGGGCGGCTGCACGAAAGACTGCAGGCCTTGTCTGCGGATACGTAAGGAGATCGGTTCCCATGCCGAAGATGAAGACCCACAGTGGTGCTAAGAAGCGCTTCAAGCTGACCGGCAGCGGCAAGCTGCGCCGCCAGCAGGCCAACCGCCGCCACTACCTCGAGCACAAGTCCTCCAGGCTGACCCGCCGCCTCGCCGGCGACAAGATCGTCTTCAAGGGCGACGCCAAGGTCATTCGGAAGATGCTCGGCATCTAAGTTCCAAGTTCTCTGACTGTTCGCCACCTGGCAGCAGTCAACTACCAAAAAGGCTTCTCAGGCCAGCCGGTTGTTCCGGCAGTAGACGCTTGGGATCAGAATTCTGAAGGAGTACGCACGTGGCACGTGTGAAGAGGGCGGTCAACGCCCACAAGAAGCGCCGGGTTATCCTTGAGCGCGCCAAGGGCTACCGTGGACAGCGTTCACGCCTGTACCGCAAGGCCAAAGAGCAGCTGCTGCACTCGTTTGTGTACAGCTACGGCGACCGCAAGAAGAAGAAGGGCGACTTCCGTCGCCTGTGGATCCAGCGTATCAACGCTGCATCCCGCGCCAACGGCCTGACCTACAACCGTCTGATCCAGGGCCTCAAGGCCGCTGAGGTCGAGGTTGACCGCCGTATGCTGGCAGAGCTGGCCGTCTCCGACGCCAACGCTTTCGCCGCGCTGGTCAAGATCGCCAAGGACTCGCTGCCCGCCGACACGTCCGCTCCGGCCGTTCAGGCTGAGGCTGCACCGGCTGCCAAGAAGCCGGCCGCCAAGAAGGCCGCCGCCAAGAAGCCGGCTGCCAAGAAGGCCGCCGACAAGGCTGCCGAGTAGTACCTGTAGTCGTTCGATAACGACGTCGTTCAGGAACCGGCTGGAAAGCCACTAAGGTTCTTGTATGAACGAAACCGGGCGCCCGCAAGATGTTTTACTTTCCAACCCCCGAGCTGATCGGGTGAGGAAGGTGGCTCAGCTTGCCGGGCGCCCGGCCCGTTTAAAGCGCAGCGAGTTCCTCGCGGAGGGCCCCCAGGCTGTCAGGGAGGCCCTGACCCTGCACCAGAAGAGGATTGCCGCGGGGGAGCCCGGGGTCGTCTATGAGGTCTACGCGAGTGAGTCCTGCCTCGACCGGCACCCGGACCTGGAGGCACTCGCGGAAGGGGTCACGGCGTTCCTCGCCACTGACGAAGTGCTCGCCGCGATGGCGGACACGGTCACGCCGCAGGGTATCCTCGCGGTCTGCGGTTTCCTGGATGTGAGCCTGGAGCAGGTGCTCGACGCCGGCCCCCGGCTGATTGCCGTGTTGTGCCAGGTCCGGGACCCCGGCAACGCCGGCACCGTTCTGCGGGCAGCCGACGCAGCGGGCGCGGACGCCGTCGTCCTGACCGCGTCCAGCGTGGACATCTACAACCCCAAGGCAGTGCGGTCGACGGCGGGATCCCTTTTCCACCTGCCCGTGGTGCTCGGCGCCGAGATCGAGGAACTGGTGGCCCGCTGCAAGGAACGCGGCATTGGCGTCCTCGCCGCCGACGGCCAGGGCCAGCTCAACCTTGACCGGCTGCAGGACCAGAACGCTGCCCGCCGTCTGGGCGCACCGGCCCGCGAATCCGAATACGCGCTGGAGAACCCCACTGCGTGGCTTTTCGGCAACGAGGCCCAGGGCCTCGCTGAGGAGGAACTTGCCCTGGCGGACCACCGGGTGGCTGTGCCTGTGTACGGGGCTGCTGAAAGCCTCAACCTCGGCACCGCGGCGACGGTTTGCCTCTACGCCAGCGCCCGTTCGCAGCAGGACGTCACAACAAACCCGCCCGGCTGATCTCCGCAGCGGTTCGCGGGAGCCTCGTGGCCTCGCAGGGAAAAAGCGCAGGTAAAAGTCCCGGCAAGAAAGTACGGCGGGGGTCCACCGAAAGGTGGGCCCCCGCCGTTGTACCTGTGCAGTTAACTGGTCTTCTTACGTCCCGTGATGGCGCCGTAGGCAAGGGCTACCACCAGGCCGCCGACAATGGCAAGGAGCCAGGAACCGAGATTCCAGAATTCCATTGTGCCGCCGCCGAACAGGAGGTCGCCGATCCAGCCGCCGACAACAGCCCCGACAACGCCGAGCACGAGGCTGGTGACCCAGCCGCCGCCGACCCTGCCAGGCATGACTGCCTTTACGATTGCACCTACTATGAGTCCGAGAATGATCCAGCCTAGAAAGCCCATTACTCCTCCTACATATTCGTCGGCATCCAAATAGTGAATCCCGATTATGGCTTCAAGCTAACATAGGCCAGTTTGCTTGTCAGCAGGATCACACCCAATCGTTATCTGCCCGGTGACCTGCGGTGTCGCGGGCCAACCGGGCCGCCTCACCGCAGGGGCGCGGTGCCGGGTGCGGTGCCAGGCGCGGTGCTCCGGCGGGACGATAGCGGGTGCGGTATTCCGTGTGGAGGCAGTGCCGATTGCCCGGGTCTTCTACCTAGAACCGGACGTGCAGCGCGTCAGCACCCCGTGAGGGGGCCGGTTCTGCACGCCTGCGGTTTTGACGGGCCTCTGGCCGGTAGCCGCATTGCGGGCTACCGGACCAGCGGCCTCTTGCGTTCCACGAGGCCACTGAGGAGGGCGACGCCGAGGCCCAGGACGGCCAGCACGGCCCCGACCAGCGCAGGTGCGACGTAGCCCCAACCCCAGGCGATGACGAGGCCGCCGAGGAAGGCGCCCAGAGCGTTGGCGACGTTGAGCGCCGCATGGTTGAGCGAGGATGCCAGCGAGGGGGCATCCGGGGAAGCATCCAGCAGCCGGGTCTGCAGTGCCGGGACCAGCAGTGCACCGGCGGCGCCGACGACGAAGACCATCACGTAGGCGGACCACGGCCAGTGGACGGCCACGGCGTAGACCACGAGGGCCACGGCTATGCCCGGCAGCACCCAGTAGATCGTTCCCATCACGGACCTGTCCGCGATCCGGCCGCCGACAATGTTGCCGGCCACCATGCCCAGCCCGTAGAGGGCGACGACCAGCGGGAGCCAGGCGGCGGGAATGCCCGCAACGGAGGTCATGGTGTGGGCGATGTACGTATAGGTGGCGAAGAACCCGCCGAACCCGACAATGCCGATCAGGATCGCCAGCCAGACCTGGAGCCGCTTGAGGGCACCCAGTTCGCGCCGGAAGCTCGCATCAGCGTGCGGCTTCTGGAACGGCAGGAACTTCCAGAGCATCACCAGGGTGAGGATGCCGATGACGCCCACCAGCAGGAACAGCAGCCGCCAGCCATACGTCTGGCCCAGCCAGGTGCCAAAAGGAACGCCGATGACGTTGGAGACGGTCAGGCCGGCCATGACCATCGAAATGGCCCAGCCCCGCTTGGTCGGAGCAACCAGCGACGCCGCGATCACGGCCGCGACCCCGAAGAACGCCCCGTGTGGCAGCCCGGCGGCGAAGCGCGACACCAGCATCGTGCCGTAGTCCGGGGCGATGAAGGACGTCAGGTTCGCGATGCTGAAGAACAGCATGAGCCCCAGGGCCAGGTACTTCCGCGGCATCTTCGCACCGACGGCGGCCAGCAACGGGGCCCCTATCACCACACCGAGGGCGTAGGCCGAGATCAGGTGGCCCGCCTCCGGGGTGCTGATGTTGAGCCCTTGCTCCACCTCCTTGAGCAGGCCCATCATGGTGAATTCCGTGGTGCCGATGCCGAATCCGCCCATGGCAAGGGAAACGATGGCAAGGGCAACATGGCGGGTGCCGGTTTTGGGCGTCGCCGGGGCGTGTGTGGTGGTAGTCATTCGTCTGCTTTTCGGTGACGTTCCCGGCTGGAGCCAGGAGAATGCGGCAAATTAAATCTGATGTGTGCTCTGGGGTGTGCAACGGGGATGGCGCGCAAGGTATTCCGGGTACTCGCCGAAGGCGGCCCCCATCCATTGTCCCCTGAGCCGGCAGCGCCCCAAATTTGTCCTAGTGGGCGCCCATCAGCGGATGACCCGGGCCTTCCGGTGGGGGAGGAGCCCGGTTGTTGCCACTACGGATCACCTGCCCCGGATGAGGTCAGCACCCCCGGTGCGGCTCGACAATGGTCGTACTTGCCGGGGGGGGGGGGGGGGGGGGGGGGGGGGGGGCGGCGGGCCGCCCCGGGGGGGGGGGGGGGGGGCGGCGGGCCGCCCCCCCCCAGCGGGAGGGGGGGGACCACCCCCCCCCCCCCCCCCCCCCCCCCCCCCCCCCCCCCCCCCCCCCCCCCCCAGGGCTGTCTGCCGCACCCCTTCTCGGAAAGGAGTCTCCAATGTCGAGACCACGCCCAATTCTTGCAGGATCGATCGCACTCGGGGTCGCCGTCGCAATGCTGGCGGGCTGCAGCACTTCCAGCCCCGGCACGAGCGTCAGCAGCGCCAGAGCGCAGGAAAACGTTTCGCAGGCGTGTGCTGCTGCCAGTGCCTATGCCGCAGCCCTGACAGATTTCAAGCAGACACTCAAGCCTGGTGTCACGGTGGGGCAGCTCGATTCGGCACGGGATCAGGTCGTGAAGACTTATGACGATCTGATCAAGGCGGCCCAGGACGTAGCGAGAGACGAGGTTGACGCCGTTAAGGCGGCTGAAAACGAGTTCGACCGAGCCGTCAAAGCCGTTCCTGACGATGCCACCCTGACCCAGGCTGTCGGCTCCCTGCGGGACGAAGCAGCCAAGGTCCAGGCCGCGGTCAGCGACCTGCAGACTGCGGCCAAGTGCTGACCGCTCCCGGTGAAAGCAGGGAAGCCAAAGATGAGTTTCGGGGAAACTCTTGGGATACCGGTTCGGCAGCGCCATGAAATCCTTTGAGGCCGAGGCCCTGATCAATGCCCGGACCTCCACGGTATGGGAAATTATCACGGACTGCGGCAACTACACCGTCTGGGATTCCGGCATTACCCGCATCGACGGCCATCTGCGCAACGGCGCCCCGATAAGAGTCCGGACCCGCACCGGCGGGAACCGCACTTTCCGACTGCGCGTCCAGCAAATACCGGGCGAGGTGATGACCTGGACCGGAGGCCTGCCCTGGGGCCTGTTCAAGAGCGTGTGCACGTTTACGGTGACTCCCCGCGGTGGCATGACAAACCTGCGCGTCAGGGAGGAATTCAGCGGCCCACTGCTGGGCCCGATGTGGAGCACCGTCCCCGACTTGGAACGGTCCTTCGCGGACTACGTCAGCGCCGTCAAGCAAAGGGCCGAACTCCTGGGCAGACACGAAGCCAGGATCCCCGCGTCGCCGGGCCGGCCATGGCCCAGGCGGGGCGACGGATCGGGCCCGCTGCGTGCTCGCGAAACTTCGCAGATATCCCAGCCTTGACGCTCTGGCCCCGCGAGATGTCTAGACTTGGGGGCGTGACTGGACTTATCAGCGTCGTCGGCGGCGCCGTACTGGACTCCCTGGCAGACCCCGGCCGGCTGCTCGTGGCCCGGCGCACGGCGCCGCCGCACTTCGCCGGCATGTGGGAGTTTCCCGGCGGCAAGGTCGAGTCCGGCGAGACTGGCGAGCAGGCCCTGCACCGCGAGCTCCTCGAAGAGCTGGGCGTGACGATCCGGCTCGGCGCCGAACTGGGCAGCGGATCCGCCGACGGCTGGCCGCTCAATGAGCGCGCGGCGATGCGGGTGTGGTTCGCGGAGCTGCTCGACGGCGTTCCCCACCCCCTCCAGGACCACGATGAGCTGCGCTGGATCAACCTGCGGGACCGCGGCGAGGTGCTGGGCCTGCCATGGATCCCGGCTGACCTGCCGATCGTCGAGGCGCTGTTGGACAGGCTGCCGGACCCGGGCGTTTCCGCGAACTGAGCTGAGCCCGCGGGGCCGCCGGAGCCCCACCTCTCGCCAAAGCGTGAAGCATGTGACTACGCTGAAGCGAATCGAGAGGAGCAACCCGTGCAGGTCGGTGTCAGACGGGAGCAACGTGCAGGGGAGCGACGGGTTGCCGCCACACCCGAGACGGTGCAACAACTCCGGGCCCTCGGCCTGGACGTGGCGGTGGAGTGCAATGCGGGCACCGACGCCGGGTACGCGGACGCCGCCTACGCCGCGGCGGGAGCATCAGTCGTTCCGGAGCTGACCGCCGGGTCACTGGATGTCCTGCTGCACGTCCGGCCGCTCGAGCCGGAGACCGCCGGGCGGCTCCGGCCCGGCACCATTACCATCGGGTTCGCTTCGCCGGGGTCGGAACTGCCCGGCGTGGGCGCCCTCGCCGCCGCCGGTGTCACGTCCTTCGCGCTGGAGCTGGTGCCGCGCATCTCCCGGGCCCAGTCCATGGACGCGCTCAGTTCCCAATCGCTGGTCTCGGGCTACCGCGCCGTCCTGGAGGCCGCCTTGCGCTACCCGCGGTTCTTCCCGCTCTACATGACGGCCGCCGGAACGATCCCGCCCGCACGCGTGCTCGTCCTGGGTGCAGGAGTCGCCGGGCTGCAGGCGATCGGCACCGCGAAGCGACTGGGTGCGCGGGTCTCCGCCAACGACATCCGTGCGGCCTCCGCCGATGAGGTCGCCTCGATGGGCGGCACGTTCATCCACCTGGATCTCGACACTCGAACGGCGGACACGTCCGCTGGGGGCAGTGGCGGCTACGCCCGGGAGCTGGGCGAGGAGCGGGCCAAACGCCAGCGCGCCCTGCTGGCCCCGCATGTCGCGGCGGCGGATGTCCTCATCACCACGGCGGCCATCCCCGGCCGGGCGGCACCCCTCCTCGTGACGACCGACATGGTGGCCGGCATGCGGGCCGGTTCGGTCGTCGTCGACCTGGCCGCGGAATCCGGCGGCAACGTCGAAGGGGTCATCGCCGGCCGTGATCTCCAGGTCCCGGTGGACGGCGGAACCGTGACCCTGGTGGGCCTGCAGGATGCCGCTTCCGCGATGCCCTCCGATGCCTCCCGGCTGTTCGCCAAGAACATCGCCAACCTGCTGGCCCTGATGACTGCCGACGGCAAGGTTGTCCCGGACTTCGACGACGAAGTTGTCGCCGGTGCCTGCCTGACCCATGGCGGCTCCGTGCGGCATGCCGCCACCGCCGAAGCACTGGAGGCCCTCAAATGATGGATCCGATCACGCTGCTGACCGTGGTGGTGCTCGCTGTTTTCGTAGGGTTTGAAGTTGTTTCCAAGGTGACCAGCAAGCTCCACACCCCGCTGATGTCCGGTGCCAACGCCATCCACGGGATCATCCTCGTCGGCGCGATCATCGTCGCCGGGCAGGCCAGCGACCCGTGGTTGCTGACCATCGCCCTCATCGCCGTGGTGATGGCCACCGCCAACCTGGTCGGCGGATTCGTCGTCACCGACCGGATGCTGGAGATGTTCGGAAGCCGGAAGCCGGCACGGCCCCGGGCCGGCTTCGGGGAGGACGGTCCATGAGCGTCCTCGGCCCGGGATGGACCGCCCTGTTCTACCTGGCGGCCTCCGTCTGCTTCATCCTCGCACTGAAGGGCCTGAGCTCTCCCCGGACCGCCCGGCGCGGCAACGCCATCGGAGCGGCCGGTGCCCTCCTGGCCGTGGTGACGGTGTTCCTCTCCGCGAAACTGGAAAACATCCCGCTGATCATCGCCGCGATCGCCGTCGGGTCCGCCGTGGCCGTGCCGGTGGCCCGGCGCGTGCAGATGACCCAGATGCCGCAACTGGTCGCCCTGTTCAACGGGGTCGGCGGCGGCGCCGCAGCGCTGGTGGCGGTACTGGAGCTCGGCCACAACGAGGACCCCTGGGTGCGGCTGGCCGTGGTGTTCACCATGCTCGTCGGCGCGGTGTCCTTTGCCGGTTCGGCCGTGACGGTCGGCAAGCTGCAGGAGCTGATCAGCACCCGCCCCCTGGTCTTCCCCGGCATGCCGGTGCTGATGGGCGCCGTCGTGCTCGGGGCCGTCGCCGCCGGAGGCTTCGTGGTGGCCACGGGTTCAGTCGGCTGGGCCGTGGCGCTGTTGGTGCTGGGCCTCGCGGCAGGTCTGCTGCTGGTGCTGCCCGTCGGCGGGGCCGACGTGCCGATCGTGATCTCCCTGCTCAACGCCTTCACCGGCCTCGCCGTCGCGGCATCCGGCATTGTGCTGGGCAATGTGCTCCTCCTGGTCGCCGGCACGCTCGTCGGGGCCAGCGGTACGATCCTGACCAAGGTGATGGCGTCCGCCATGGGCCGCGGCGTCACGGGCATCATGTTCGGCGCCTTCCGGGGCGGCTCGACGGCGGGATCCACCGTGCAGAGCGACCGGCCGGTGCGCTCCTCCTCGCCGGAGGACGTCGCCGTCCAGCTCGGCTATGCGCAGCGGGTGGTGATCGTCCCGGGGTACGGGCTCGCCGTGGCCCAGGGCCAGCACACCATCGCCGAGCTCGCCACGGCCCTGGCGGCCCGCGGCGTCGAGGTGGTCTTCGCCATCCACCCGGTGGCCGGGCGGATGCCGGGCCACATGAACGTCCTCCTCGCGGAAGCCAACGTCCCCTACGAGGCGCTGAAGGAGCTCGAGGAGGCCAACCCGGAGTTCCCGAACACCGACGTCGCGCTCATCGTGGGCGCCAACGACGTGGTGAATCCTGCCGCCAAGTCCACGCCCGGGGCCCCGATCTACGGGATGCCGATCCTGGAAGTGGCCCAGGCCGGCCAGGTGGTGTTCCTCAAGCGCTCCATGCGGCCGGGTTTCGCCGGGATCGAGAACGAACTGCTCTTTGATCCAAAGACCACCCTCCTGTTCGGTGACGCCAAGGACTCCCTCACCCGGGTCCTGGGCGCCGTGAAGGCCCTGTAGACAAGCCCTCCAGACAACCCTCCGGAAACCGCCTAGAACAGGGTGGGCTGCCTGGCATTGGTTGCGGACCGCGCGCCGCCGGGGAGTGCTCCCGCCTCTGGGATGCTCCCGGCCGGGTATTGTGCTTCCTCGTCCCGGGGATCGCTGCTGCCGGGTTCGTCGTTGACGTCGCGGTGGCTGAAGCCCTGCGACCCGGAGAAACCATGGCGGGCCTTGAAGTAGCGGATGCGTCCGGACAGCCAGGCCCGGTACTCCGGGGAGGCGTAGGAGCCGGTGCCGTACAGCCGCCGGTACTTGCCGGCGAGCTGGGGATGTTCCCGCGCAATCCACTGCATGAACCATTCCCGGGTTCCGGGCTTGAGGTAGAGGGCCCCCGCCGTGACGCCGGTGGCACCCGCCGCGGCCAGGGAGCCGAACAGCGAATCCAGGGCGTCGTCGCTGTCCGAGAGCCACGGCAGGATGGGCATCGCCATCACCCCGCACGGCAGCCCCGCCTCCCGGAGCCGGGAGATCAGCTTGAGGCGCGCACGCGGACCGGGTGTGCCGGGCTCCACGGCTTCGGAGAGGCGCTCATCCGTCATCGCCAGCGAGATGCCCACGCCGACGGGCACCTGGGCGGCGGCGTGCTTCAGGAGCGGGATGTCACGGGCCAGCAGCGTGCCCTTGGTCAGGATCGACAGGGGCGTGCCGGAATCGGCCAGGGCCCCGATGATGCCCGGCATGAGCTGGTAGCGGCCCTCGGCCCGCTGGTAGGGGTCCGTGTTGGTCCCCAGGGCCACATGCTGCCGTCCCCAGGAGGGCTTGGCCAGTTCCCGGCGCAAGACCTCGGCGGCGTTGATCTTCACCACCACCTGGCTGTCGAAGTCCAGCCCGGCGTCGAAGTCGAGGTAGGTGTGGCTCTTCCGGGCGAAGCAGTACACGCACGCGTGGCTGCAGCCGCGGTAGGGGTTGATGGTCCACTCGAACGGCATCCGCGAACCGGCGGCCACTTTGTTGAGCACCGATTTGGCGGTGACCTCATGGAAAGTGACGCCGGCAAACTCGGGGGTGGTCACGGAACGCACGAGCCCGATCAGGGGGAGCAGGGCATCGGTGGCGGGGGACTGGCTGCGCCCGCCCGGTTGCCCGGGTGCGCCGTCACTGGGTGCGCCGTCGCTGGCGGACCCGGTTCCAGGGGCACTGTCTGCAAGCGCCGGTTTGAGTGCTTGTGCGTCCCATCTCATGGCTCCATTCGAATGTATGTTCGAGTTTAAGTCAAGGGCCCCGGCCGGTCACATGGGTATCCCGCCGCCCGTTCCGCCGGCCCTGCAGAATCCCGCCGGCCCCCGCCGGTCACTATTTGCCCTCCGGACGCCTTGTTAGGCTGGGGCGATGATTCTCCTGACAGGGTTCGAGCCGTTCGGCGGCGAGAGCACCAACCCGTCGTGGTCGGCCGCACGGGAGGCCGCGGCCCGGCTCCGCGCCGAGGGGCTCGATGCGCAGGCCGTGGAACTGCCCTGCGTCTTTGGGGATGCGGTCCGGGTGCTGGAAGCGGCGCTGGAGCAGTACCGCCCCGACGTGGTGATCTGTGCGGGCCAAGCCGGCGGGCGGCCCCGGATCTCACTGGAACGGATCGCGATCAACTGCGACGACGCCCGGATCCCGGACAATGCCGGCAACTCGCCCGTAGACCAGCCGGTGGTCACCGGGGGACCGGCCGCGTACTTCAGCTCCCTTCCGGTGAAGGCGGCGCTCGCGGCGCTCCTGGCGGCGGGGATCCCTGCCGAGGTCTCCCAGACAGCGGGCACCTATGTCTGCAACCACGTCTTCTACGGGCTGATGCACGCCCTCCGGCTGCGGCCCGGAACCCGCGGAGGCTTCGTCCACGTTCCCTACGAGCCCGCCCAGCTGCCGCCGGGGAGCACGGATCCGCCGCTGCCGCTGGAACAGCTGGCCGAGGCGCTCGCCGTCGTGGTCCGCAGCACCCTGGCGACCTCGGTGGACCTCAGGATCGCCGCCGGCGCCACGCACTAGCCGGTCCCGGGCCCTGCCGGTCCCGGACCCTGCTAGCCGCGGATGCTGGGGTCCCGCGGCGCCTCAGCCGAGCAGCTCCCACACGACGTTGACGGTGGCGCTGATGCTGGATTCGCCGGCCTCCACGGTGAGCGACTCCACTGCGGCGGCCCGCTGCATTTTCGCCACCGGGATTGGCGCCGGGTAACCAGTCTGCTGCGTGAGGGATACCACCTTGCCCAGCGAGGCCCCGGCGAGGGACGCGAAGTGGCCGGCTGTCGTGAGGGCGTCCTGCCAGGCAGCTTCCCGGGCCCGGGCGGTCACAATGGCGGGATCAGCGAAGCCGAGCTCCAGCCCGTTGAGCCGGACATCGTTTCCGCCGGCCGCCACCGCGGCGGCGATGACCTCCGACGACGCCCCCAGGTCCCTGATCCGGACGCTCAACACGCTCGAGGCCAGGTAGCCCGAGACAACCTGGCCCCGGCCCTCCTGCCAGTTCACTTCGGCACGGACATTGAGTCCCGACGTCGTGATGTCCGGATCCGCCACGCCGTACCCGCGAAGCGCCGCCGTGATGGCGGCAGAGACCCGGCCCGCCTCGCCGTAGGCAGTGCCGACGTCCTCCCGGCGGCACTCGACGCCGATCGAGAGGGTCAGCAGGTCCGGTGCGGCCTCCGCGCTGCCTGATCCGGTGACGGAGATGGTCCTGGGGCTGTCGCTCATGTCATGCCTCGTTCCGCTCGCGGGCCGCCGGGCCCGTCCTGCCGATGGTTGCCGCCTGGATCCGGTCGCCCGGCTCCGGGTAGCCGCCGGCCTGCAGCCCGGCGTGCCGTTCAAAGACGTTGCGCGTGCCGGGGTTGCCCGTCCGGGCCAGGGACCAGCCTGCCGCGAGGAAATACAGCGGCAGGAAGGGAAGGCCAAGGCACCAGGCGTACTGGGTGCAGTGGCGCTCCTCGTGCCCCAGCAGCACCGGGTCGGCCAGGGCTTGGGCGGGTCCGGCACGGAAGATCACCACGTTGCCGACAGTGAAGGCGCCTGCGAAGGGCAGCCGCCAGCGGTACCCGGTGGCGATCAGCAGCCCCCGCGGTCCGCGGCGGACGGGGGCGCGGGCACAGCCGGCCAGCAGCAACCCCAGGGGAGTTGTTGCATTGAGTAAATTGGCCAGCTGCCGCAGTCGTTGTCCCGGCGTCATGAGGCCATGGTAGCCGGGGACCCGCCTGCGGGATAAGCGCCTGGAAGGGATGGAAGTGCCGGAGAGCGGGGCCGGACGGACGGGACGAGCAGCAGCGCCGAAGGCCCGGGGGCACCGTCACGTTCGGGCACCTGAGCCCGTTCAACTAGACTGGTGGGGAGTGCCCGCCGGAGCGATTTTGGCGAGCCCTGCCCTTTGCCAACGCGCCGGTCCCTGCTCCTGTTGATGGTCCTGTGCGTTGGCATGAACCGACTCGTAGCTAAGAACAGTAGATGACTGAAACTTTGCCGGGCGCCGGCGTCCCGAATCCCCTGGATGAAGCCGCCATCACCGCCGCCGTAGACCAGGCCGTTGCCGCCATTGCCGCCGCCTCCACGCTCGATGAACTCAAGGCCGTGCGCCTCGCGCACACCGGGGAGAAGTCCGCGCTGAGCCTCGCCAACCGCGAAATCGGCGGGCTGCCGAAGGACCAGAAGGCCGCCGCCGGCAAGCTAATGGGCTCCTCCCGCGGACGCGTCAACAAGGCGCTCGCGGACCGCACGGCCGAGCTCGAAGCCGAGAACGACGCGCGCATCCTGGTCGAGGAGACAGTCGACGTCACGGCCGCCCCGCGCCGCCGTCGGGCCGGTGCACGCCACCCGCTGTCCACCCTGCAGGAACGCGTCGCGGACATCTTCGTCGGCATGGGCTGGGAGATCGCCGAAGGCCCCGAGGTCGAGTCCGAGTGGTTCAACTTCGACGCGCTGAACTTCAAGCCGGACCACCCCGCACGCGAAATGCAGGACACCTTCTTCGTGGAGCCGCCCGAGGCCCACCTGCTGATGCGCACTCACACCTCCCCGGTGCAGGTCCGCTCCATGCTGGAACGCGAACTGCCCATCTACGTGCTGTGCCCGGGGAAAGTCTTCCGCACCGATGAGCTCGACGCCACCCACACTCCGGTGTTCCACCAGTTCGAGGGCCTGGCCATCGACAAGAAGCTCAGCATGGCTGACCTCCGCGGCACCCTGGAGCACTTCGCGCGCCAGATGTTCGGCGACGAGGCCCAGATCCGGCTGCGTCCCAACTATTTCCCGTTCACCGAACCGTCCGCCGAGCTGGACATCTGGCACCCGGGCGCCAAGGGCGGCCCCAGCTGGATCGAATGGGGCGGCTGCGGCATGGTCAACCCCAACGTGCTCCGCGCCGCGGGCATCGATCCGGACATCTATTCAGGTTTTGCCTTCGGCATGGGCATCGAGCGGACCCTCATGTTCCGCAACGAGGTCGGCGACATGCGCGACATGATCGAAGGCGACGTACGTTTCAGCGAGCACTTCGGGATGGAGATCTAACAGTGCGTATCCCACTTTCCTGGCTGCGTGAATTCGCGCAGGTACCGGCCGGAGCAACGGCCGAAGACGTGATGGCCGAACTGGTCAAGGTCGGCTTTGAAGAAGAAGCAGTCCACCGGCCCACCGACACCCTCCAGGGCCCCATCGTGGTGGGCCAGGTCCTGAGCATCGTCAAGGAACCCCAGACCAACGGCAAAACCATCAACTGGTGCCAGGTCCGCGTGGTCCCCGAAGGGCAGCAGCAGAGCCTCACCGGCGAGGGCATCGACCCCTCCGGTGTCCAGGGCATCATCTGCGGCGCCCACAACTTCGTGGAAGACGACAAGGTGGTGGTCACCCTCCCCGGCGCCTTGCTGCCCGGCGACTTCCACATCTCCGCCCGGAAGACCTACGGCCACCTGTCCGCCGGCATGATCGCCTCCGTGCGCGAGCTCGGCATCGGCGAGGACCACGACGGCATCCTGGTGCTGTCCCGGATCGGGCTGGACCCGGAAATCGGCACCGACGCCATGGAGCTGCTCGGTCTCTACGACCAGGCCGCCGAAATCAACGTCACCCCGGACCGCGGCTACGCCTTCTCCATCCGCGGTGTGGCCCGCGAATACGCCCACGCCACCGGCACGTCCTTCACGGACCCGGCGTCGAAGGTCCAGGCACCCGCGCAACTCGCCGGCGGCTACGGCGTCAAACTCAATGACGACGCCCCGATCTACGGCAAGCCCGGCTGTGACCGCTTTGTGGCCCGCACCGTCCGCGGCGTCGACGCCACGAAGCCGACACCGCCGTGGATGACCTCCCGGCTGCGGCTTGCCGGCATCCGCTCCATCTCGCTGCCCGTGGACATTTCGAACTACGTCATGCTCGAACTCGGCCAGCCCACGCACTGCTACGACCTGGACACGCTGTCCGGCGACATCGTGGTCCGCCGTGCGGTGGCCGGGGAAAAGATCACCACCCTGGACGCCAAGGAACGCGCGCTCGACGTCGAGGACCTCCTCATCACCGACGGTTCCGGTGCGATCGGCATTGCCGGCGTGATGGGCGGCGCCGCCACCGAGGTGTCCGACTCCACCACGAACGTCCTCGTTGAGGCAGCGCACTTCGACGAAGTGTCCATCGCCCGCTCCCGCCGCCGCCACAAGCTCCCGTCCGAGGCGTCCAAGCGCTTCGAACGCGGCGTCGACTGGCAGGTAGCCGGCGTGGCCGCCCAGCGCGTCGTCGACCTCCTGGTCGAGCTCGCCGGCGGCACCGCCGTGGCCGAGGGGACCGACGTCGGCACCGCACCGGACGCCGTCACCGTCGAACTGCCCGCTGCCTTCGCCGCGGAACGGATCGGCATCGACTTCACCGAGGACCAGATCCTCACCTCGCTCGAGGACCTGGGCGCCGTCGTCGCGAAGAACGACGGCGGGTACCTTGTGACCGCCCCGAGCTGGCGGAACGACCTGGAAACCAAGGAAGACCTTTCCGAGGAGATCGCACGGCTGGTCGGCTATGACCAGATCCCGGCGTCCCTGCCGGTGGCGCCGCCGGGCCGCGGGCTGACCCGCGTCCAGCAGCAGCGCCGGCGCCTGCTCCAGGCCCTGGCGGCGTCCGGCCTCACCGAGGTCCTCGCCTACCCGTTCGTCTCCAAGGCCGCCAATGACACCTTCGGCGTGTCCACGGAAGGATCGCCGCGGAAGGCTCTCAAGCTCGCCAACCCGATCAGCGAGGAGCAGGGCTACCTGCGCACCTCGATCCTGCCGGGCCTGATCGAGGTCGCCAAGCGCAACCACTCACGCGGCTTCCGCGACCTGGCACTGTTCGAAGCCGGCCTGGTGTTCCTGCCGGGCGACACCCTCGGCACTGCCTCGATCCCGCCGCTTGGCGTCAGGCCCAGCGACGAGGTCCTGGACGGCCTGTACGACGGCGTCCCCGACCAGCCGCTCTACCTCGCCGCCGTGCTCACCGGACACGACTCACCGGCCGCCGCCGGCCACGCGCCCCGGGCTTGGGACTGGGCGGATGCCCTGGACATCGCCCGGATCGCCGGCGACGTGCTCGGCGTCGAGATCGTCATCAGCCAGGGCCAGCACCAGGCCTTCCACCCGGGACGGACAGCGCAGCTGGCGCTCCGCACCGGTGAGGTCCTCGGCCACGCCGGCGAGCTGCACCCGAAGCTGCTGGCCGCCCACGACATGCCCGCACGGTCCGTGGCGCTCGAATTCAACGCGGACGCCCTCTTCGAGGCCGCCGCCGACGTGATCGTCGCCCGGCACATCTCCACCTACCCGGTGGCCACCCAGGACGTCGCCCTGGTGGTGCCGCAGGAGGTTCCGGCGGACGAGGTGCTGAGCGCCCTGCGCGAAGGCGCGGGGGAGCTGCTTGAGGACGTGGCACTCTTTGACGTGTACGCGGGCAAGGGCATCGAGGACGGCAAGAAGTCGCTGGCCTTCAGCCTGCGCTTCCGGGCCGATGACCGCACGCTGACCGCCGACGAGGCGTCCGCTGCCCGCGAGGGCGCCGTGGCAGTCGCCCACGAGCGTTTCGGAGCAGTCCAACGCTGAAGGACGAGGAGCACGGGGAGAACGGGGGCACTCTCACCGTAGCCGGAATCACCGTCCGGTCCGTTCGTCTTGCCGACGTCGGGCCGGACGGTGAGGACTTCCTTGACCCGGCGGAACGCGCTCGTGCCGCCGGCATCACGGACCTGGCAACCCGGCGGGAATTCCTGGCTGGCCGGATCGCGCTGCGGGAGTTCGCTGCCGGGATCCTGGCAGTACGCCCCGGTGAACTGACGGCCGCCTATGCCTGCCCGGATCACGGAACAGGCCCGGAGATTGACCACGGCCGGCCCGGCTACCGGATCGGCCAGGTCCCCGCCGGCCTGGGCCTGAGCCTGTCCCGCAGCAACGGCTGGGCGCTGCTGGCCGCTGGTCCGGCCGGTCCCGCCCGTCCCGACGGGGTGGCGATCGGCGTCGACCTGGAACACAGCGCCGGCGTGATGTTCCCAGGGTTCGACGACGTCGCCCTCACCCCAGCGGAGCGGCAGCTCCTCGCCGCCCTGGCGCCGGACCAGGCCACGCTCTGGCGGACAGCCGCCTGGGCCCGCAAGGAAGCCCTACTGAAGGCCCGCGGCACAGGACTGCGCACTGAGCCGGCCTCCGTCGAGGCCTATGCGGAGCACGGGGACGGCACTGTCCTCGTCGACCTGGACACTGTTGCCTTGGGTCTGCCCGCGGGCTTTGCCGCCGCGCTGGCGGTGTTTGGCGCTCAATAGCAGCTGCCGCCAATTTGGCAGCCAGCCAATCCGCGCGGCCCTTAATTGTCTTAGCCTCCTGATTTGATGGGGGTATGGAAAGCACGGAATGGAGTGTGGAGGCCAGGGAGGCCCTGGCGGCCGTCGCTGCGTTGACTGCGGCACTGGATTCCGTCGCCGGGGCCGGCGCTGGCCGCGCTGATCCGGACGGGGCTGATAGTGCTGGTCCGTCCGGTTCTGGCCGCGTGGATCTGTCCGGTTCTGATCAGACTGGTCCGTCCGGTTCTGGTCAGACGGGTCCTTCTCCCGGTGCTGGTTACATGGGTCCGTCCGGGGCCGGCCCGTTGTGGGACGATCCGTTGCAGGATCTGGCGGACGATTGCCTGGACGGCCTGTCCGACATGGCCGGGGTGGAGGCGCGGTTTGCTGCGTTGAAGGTGCTGCTGGCGGCGGCCTATGTGCGGGCCACCCACGCCCTGGCCGCGCCGCCGGTGGCCCTGCAGGACGCCAGGTGCCAGGAGATGGCGGTGACTGCAGAGGTCGCGTGTGTCCTGACGGTGGGAGCGGGGACCGCCGGGGCGTTTCTGGGCGACTGTCTGGCCCTGACGAACCGTTTGCCGCTGACCCTGGCGGCGCTGGGTGCCGGGACGATCTCCTGGGCGCACGCCCGGGTCATGGTGGATGAAACCGCGAACCTGGATTCGGCCGGGGCGGCCGCGCTGGAGGCGCACTTCCTGGACCCCGACGCCCCGAACCCGGCCCGGGGGTGCCCGGCCGGGGACCTGGTCCCGTACCGGTTCCGCTCGAAAGTGCGCTCGTGGCGGGAGCGCCACCACCCGGACAGCATCGAGAAACGCCACACCAGAAGCGCGAAGGACCGGCGGGTCGAGTTCCGCCCGGACTCTGACGGGATGGCCTGGTTTTCGGCGTACCTGCCGGCGGATACCGCCGCGGGGATCTGGGACCGGACCACCGTTGCCGCCCGGGCCCTGCAGGGCCCGGGCGAGGCACGCACCCTGACCCAGCTTCGCGCCGACATCGCCGCCACCTTGCTCCTGAACGCGGGTACCGACGGCAACGGCAACGGCCTTGCCGGGGATGTGCCGGTCCCGCGCGCACAGGTCCTCATCACCGTCCCCGTACTCTCCCTCCTCGGCGCCACGGACGAACCGGCGATGCTCGACGGATATGGTCCGATCCCGCCCTCCATGGCCCGCCGGCTGGTCGCCGACGGCGCCGGCTCGTTCCACCGGGTCCTGGTCGATCCCCGGGACGGTGCGCCGCTGGAAATCGGCCGGGCCAGTTACCGCCTCACGAAGACGATGCGCCAATGGCTCCGGCTCCGCGACGGCCGGTGCCCGTTTCCCGGCTGCAACAACCCGTCCCTGGACAACGACGCCGACCATCTTCTGGCCTGGGCCGACGGAGGCACCACCGGGATCACCAACCTCGGCCAGCCGTGCCGCAAACACCACCGCCTCAAACATAATTCAGCCTGGACACCGAGCGGGGCCAGCAAAGACAAACCGCCAGGCTGGACTTCCCCCTCAGGGCGCTACTATCCCAGCGAACAGCAGGACTGGGAACCACCCCACTGGCCACCCGGCATCCTGGCCGCCGAGACGCTCCCGGACACACTGATGGATTCAGGCCTGCCCGCGTATCCAGGCTGGGATCCCGACCTGGACCTGCCGCCGGACCCCGACCGGGATCCCAACCTGGAACTTCCCCCGGACCCCTTCGCGGACTGGCACGAATTTCTGTCCGGGCACCCATGGCCCGCAGCAGACACGGACCGTCCGGGCTGGCCGGCGCCTCCGGATGGACCATACCCGGAAGACGTCCTGATCCAATGAGCCTGAACGGGTACGTTGCACGGCACCCGTCATTTCGTGACATGCCCTAGCTGAGCGGCAGTGGCGGCAGGGCCTCCTGGTACAGCCACGGGTGCAGCAGCGACTCGGTGTCGAGGCCTGTCGCGTGGTCCGCGGTGAGGATGAACTGTGGCGTCGAGACGGAGCCATGCCGGTTCTGGCTGGCCCATTCATGCAGCAGGGAGAAGAACGCCAGGTCGCCGCAGCGCAGGCGCAGTGCATGCAGCGCCAGGGCGCCGCGCTTGTACACGCGGTCATCGAACATGAGCTCCGGACCGGGATCGCCCACGAGCAGGTCCTGTTTGCCGGCACTCAGCTTCCGCCACGCGCTGGCGGCCCGACGGGCCACGGTCATGACGCCGGCCTCTTCGGACCAGATCCATTCCGCGTAGCAGGCAAATCCCTCGTGCAGCCAGATGTCCTTCCACGAGGCCGCCGTCAGCGAATTGCCAAACCACTGGTGGGACAACTCGTGGGCGATGAGCCGCTGGGAGTCCCAGTCGTGCTCGAGGTGGTTGGGGCCGAAGATGGACAGGCCCTGGGCCTCCAGCGGGATTTCCAGCTCGTCGCCCGCCACCACGACCGTGTACTCGGCGAACGGGTACGGGCCGAAGCAGTCGATGAAGGTGCGCATCATCTCGGGCTGCCTTGCGAGCCCCGAACGGGCCGCATCGGC
The DNA here is from genome assembly GCF_040547365.1 of Pseudarthrobacter sp. PvP090. Lineage (NCBI taxonomy): Bacteria > Bacillati > Actinomycetota > Actinomycetes > Micrococcales > Micrococcaceae > Pseudarthrobacter > Pseudarthrobacter sp. PvP090. The sequence continues at coordinate 26,201 of NZ_JBEPPO010000017.1, read as the reverse complement.
CAGCGCCGACGGAACGGCCGCGTACTGGGGGACCTGCGCCGCCGAACTGACGGGGTTGAGGGTCAGGAGCTCGTAGCGGCCGATCTGGACCGTGGCGAGGTATGTGGCCATGGGTTCGGACTGCTCGTAGACCCAGGTCTCGCGGCTGGACCGGCTGGTGCGGGCGATGAGGATCCCGTTGCACACGGCCCGGTAGTTCGCATCCGTGGTCACCGAAATCCGGTAACTGGCCTTGTCCAGCGGGTGGTCGTTGCACGGGAACCAGGATGGCGCGCCGTTCGGCTGGCCCGCCACGAGTACGCCGTCGGTCAGTTCCTCCCAGCCCACTTCGCCCCATAGCCCGCGGCGGGGGGTGGGGTTGCCCTCGTAGCGGATGTCGAGGGTGAACTCCTCACCCGGCAGGAGACCGGCCTCCGGGACGACGACGAGCTGGTCGGCACGCTGGCTGAACTTCCGCACCCTCCGCCCGCTGAGTTGAATCTTGGTTGCCCGGAGCCCGGTCAGGTCCAGCACAATGGCCGACGTCGGGCGTTGCGTCACGGCATGCACCACCGCCCGTCCCGTCAGGCGGTTGCTGCTGAGCTTGTAGTCCAGCTCAAGTTCATAGCGGGTCACCCGGTAGGCATCCGTGCCATGACCCGGCAGGTACGGATCGGGGGAACCGGCCGCTTCGTCCGCGGGCAGGCCGCTGCCGGCCCCCGCTGGGGCAGCGGAACTCAGGGGACTGGAACTCATCAAACCGGCTTTCGGGATTGCAGGTGCGGAACGTACGGCGCGGGGCTACTTCGGCTTGGGGGCCGGCACCGCCGGCCCGCCCCACGGGCTCACCGGATTCCCCATCCAGTAGCTCGCGGCGGGCACCGTCTCGCCCCGCATCACTAGGGATGCCGGGCCCACGGTGCCGCCCTTGCCAATCCGGGCCTGCGGGAGGATGACTCCGTGCGGTCCCATCGTTGCCCCGTCATCGAGCGTAACAGTGTCGATGCTCATGACGCGGTCGTGGAACAGATGGGTCTGGACTACGCAGCCGCGGTTGACCGTGGAGTTCCGGCCCAGGGTCACAAGGTCCGCTTCGGGAAGCCAGTAGCTTTCGCACCACGTGCCGGCGCCGATCCGTGCGCCGAGGGCCCGCAGCCACCAGACCAGGGCCGGGGTCCCGGTGGCCGAGCGCGCGAACCAGGGCGCGCTGACCATTTCGATGAAGGTGTCCACGACCTCATTGCGCCAGATGAAGGAGCTCCACAGCGGATGCTCGCCGGGGCGGATCCTCCCCACCAGCAGCCACTTCGCGACGACGGCGCTGCCCGCGGCCGCGGCGCCGGCGAGCAGGATCACGACTCCGCCCAGTAGTGCCGCGATGCCGTAATTGAAGACCGTGGCAAGCCAGTCGAAGGCGATGAGGACGGCGGCGGCGACTGCGACCGTCGCCACGACGGGGACAAAGCGGCACAGCTCCCACAGCGCCCGGGCGATCTTGAGCTTCAGCGGCGGCTCGTACGTCCTCGTGTCGTCGGAGGCGATGGCGGTGCGGCGGAGCCGGACCGGCGGGCTGCCCAGCCAGGACGTCCCGGACTTCGCCTTTGCGGGAGTTGCCGAGAGCACTGCTACGAGGGAGTTCTTGGGCACGTTGCGGCCGGCCGCGGTCATCCCGGAGTTTCCCAGGAAGGAGCGTTTGCCGATCTTGGCGGGGGCGATCCGCATCCAGCCGCCGTCGAGCTCATAGGAGGCCACCATCGTGTCGTCGGCCAGGAAGGCGCCTTCGCCCACGGTGGTCATCTTGGGGATCAGCAGGACCGTGGAGGCCTCCACGTTCTTGCCGATCCTGGCGCCCAGCAGGCGCAGCCAGACGGGCGTGAAGAGGCTGGCGTAGATGGGGAAGAGCAGGTCCCGGGCCAGATCCAGGACCCGTTCGGTGGCCCAGACCTGCCAGCCGATCCTGCTGCGCACCCGGTAATAGCCTTCGGCCAGCCCCACGCCGAGGAGGCGGGTGGTGAGGAGGATCAGCACGAGGTTGGACAGGAACCAGACCAGGGCCGCCGGCGGCAGGGACAGCAGGAGCTGCGGCAGCGCGGCGGACAGCGAGGCGCTGCCCCGGATAAAGCCAAAGACCACGAGGGCCGCGGCGGCGGCGGACACATAGGGGATCAGAGCCAGGACGGCAGAGGCGGTGGCGAAGCCGGCAAACCAGAGCCGGCCGATCAGCCGGTGCTCCGGGGGAGTCTCCGGCCAGGAGTGTTTGGCCTTGCCGCGCCGCTCGGCGGGGGACCCGGCGACGAGCTGCCCGGACTTCACCTTGCCCAGCACGGCCGAACCGGCTTCCACCCGGGCCCCGGCGCCGATCGTGGCGCCGGGCATCAGCGTACTGCGGGCACCGACCGTTGCGCCGGGCCCGATACGGATGGCGCCGATGTGGACGATGTCGCCATCGATCCACCATCCGGACAGATCGACCTCGGGCTCGACGTTGCAGCCGCTGCCGAGCGAGAGTAGGCCGGTGACGGGCGGCAGCGAGTGGAGCTGGACGTCGTCGCCGATCTTCGCCCCGAGGGCCCGGGCGTAGTACGGCACCCAGGGGGCGCTGGCCAGGCTCACCGCGCCGGCCAGGTCCTGGATCTGTTCGGCCAGCCACAGGCGCAGGTGCACCCGGCCGGACCGCGGGTACGTTCCCGGCACCACCTTGCGCAGCAGGAGCCGTGCGGCGGCGATGGAGATCAGCATCCGGCCCGCAGGGCTGACGAAGACGAGCCACGAGGCGCCCACCCACCACCAGGACACCGTGGGCGCCGCCGTGAAGCCGGCAAAGGATGCCAGCAGGTTGTTCGCCGCCATCAGGTACGTCAGCCAGCGCATCCCGACAAGGATGTGCAGCGGAACGCCCATCAGGGTCTGGAAGACCTGTGACCTGCGGGCAGTGCGCCGGACCGTGCGTTCCGGGGCCGGGCCCGCCCCGCCCTCGGGCAGGGACTGCCGCGCGGCGTCGATAAGCGCCCCGACCCGGGGAGTGGCGTAGATGTCGGCCACGGTGATGGTGGGGTAGCGCACGCGGAGGGCGGAGACGAGCTGCGCGGCGGCAAGGGACCCGCCGCCGTAGGCGAAGAAGTCGGCGTCCAGGGTGGACACGGCGCTGCCGAGCACCGCACTCCACTGTTCCACGATCCAGGTTGCATCGTCCGGGAGGTTCAACGGGGCCGCTGCGGCGTCGGCGGCGCCGGCCCCCGCCAGCGGCCACGGCAGGGCGTGCCGGTCGACTTTGCCGCTGGTCTTGGTGGGCAGTGAATCGACCACGGTCAGCAGCGGGATCAGGGGAGCCGGCAGGCTTTCGCCGAGGAGCTCCCGGGCGGCCGCCAGATCGAGATCCTGCCCGCCGGCGGGGGACAGGTAACCGACGAGGATCTGGTTTCCGGCCGCCGTCGTCTGCACCGTGGCGGCCGCGCCGGCCACATCCGGCAGCGCCTGCAGGGCGGCGTCGATCTCGCCCAGTTCGATCCGGCGCCCGCCCAGCTTGACCTGTTCGTCGGCGCGGCCCTGGAAGATGAGCCCCGCGGCCTCGTAGCGGACCAGGTCGCCGGAGCGGTAGGCGCGCGTCCAGCCGAGCGAGGGCATGGGGGCATATTTCTCGGCGTCCTTGGCCGGGTCGAGATACCGGGCCAGGCCGACGCCGCCGATGATCAGTTCGCCGATTTCTCCTTCTGCGACGGGCAGGGAGTCGGCGTCCACGACGGCGAGGTCCCAGCCGTCCAGCGGCAGGCCGATCCGGACCGGTCCGGGACCGCCCAGCGGCGCGGCGCAGGCGACGACGGTGGCCTCGGTGGGGCCGTAGGTGTTCCAGACCTCGCGGCCTTCGACGGCGAGGCGCTCGGCGAGGTCCGGCGGGCACGCCTCACCGCCGAAAATCAACAGGCGGACGCTCTCCAGGGACTCCACCGGCCAGAGCGCGGCGAGGGTCGGAACGGTGGAAACGACGGTGATGCCGTGGCTGATCAGCCAGGGGCCGAGGTCCATGCCGGTCCGGACCAGGGCGCGCGGTGCCGGGACCAGGCAGGCGCCGTGCCGCCAGGCCAGCCACATTTCCTCGCAGGAGGCGTCGAAGGCCACCGACAGACCGGCCAGGACCCGGTCCTGCGGGCCGACGGGTTCGTCCTGGAGGAAGATCCGGGCCTCGGCGTCGACGAAGGCCGCCGCGGAGCGGTGCTGCACGGCGACGCCTTTGGGGGTTCCGGTGGAGCCGGACGTGAAGATGACCCAGGCGTCGTCGTCCGGGCCGGGCAGCCGCGGGGCCGGGAACGGGCGGGGCCGGGAACCCTCCGTCACAATCTCCCCGGCGCCGCGTAACATGCCGGCGACCCGGGCTTCGCCGAACACCAGCTTGGCGCGCTCTTCGGGGTCGTCGGCGTCCACCGGGACATAGGCTGCCCCGATAAGGAGCACAGCCAGAATGGCGATGTAGAGCTGGTTGGTGCCGGAGGGAATCCGGACGCCGATTTTGTCCCCGGCACCCAGCCCTGCGCGGTGCAGCTCCCGCGCTTTGGCCCGGACCGCCGTCAGCAGCTGGGCATAACTGAGCGATTGGTGGCCGTCGTCGAGGGCGGAGGCATCCGGGAAGCGCCTGGCCGTGTCCTGCAGAATGTCGACGAGTGTCCGCTCCGGCGGTGCGGCCAGCGACCCTGGAAGTTGCGCCTGGAAGTCCGGGCTGACGGTGGCCAGCGCCCTCGGAAGGTCGCTGCGTGGGGGTTGCTGTTGTGGCTCAGTCACAGGGGGATCGTCTCCGGCCTAGATGTACGGAAGGTGTCCGGCTTCGCTTTGTGTTAATACTCCGCCTCCGGCTGGTCGTTCGCACGCTATTTCCCCGGTGTGGTTGCTCCTGCCGGGGAAATGGGGACTATGGGACCAGGATGACCTTGCCGGTGGTGCGCCGCTGCTCCAGGTCATCGTGGGCCTGGGCCGCTTCGGCCAGGTCGTAGCGGGCGCCGATCCGGACGGTGAGGCTTCCGTCGGCCACCGCTGCGAAGAGTTCGTCCGAGCGCCAGCGGCGTTCCTGGGCGTTGCGCAGGAAATGGCCAATCGTCGGCCGGGTCAGGTACAGCGAGCCCCCGGCGTTGAGCCGCTGCGGGTCGAAGGGCGGCACCGGCCCGGAAGCGGCACCGAAGAGCACGAGCGTGCCGCGGACGCGCAGGGCGGCGAGGGATCCGTCGAAGGTGTCCTTCCCGACGCCGTCATACACCACGTCCGCGCCGGCCCCGTCGGTCAGTTCACGCACCCTGGCAGCGAAGCCGTCGTAGCGCAGCACATGGTCGGCGCCGGCCTCGCGGGCCAGCTGCTCCTTGTCGTCGGTGGAGACAGTGGTGATGACGCGCGCGCCCCTGGCCTTGAGCAGCTGGATCAGCAGGAGTCCGACGCCGCCGGCTCCGGCGTGCAGCAGCACGGTGTGCCCCGGCTCGACCTTGAAGGAGGAATTGATCAGGTAGTGCGCAGTGATCCCCTGCAGCGGCAGGGCAGCGGCCGTGAAGTCATCCACGCCCCGCGGGACCGGCAGCGCCTTGTCCTCATCGATCAGGGCGTAGCCGGCATAGCAGTTGACGCCTTCAGCCGTGGCCACCCGGTCGCCCGCGGAGAACCCGGTCACGCCGTCGCCGAGTTCCTCCACGGTGCCCGAGGCCTCCGAACCGGGGGTGAAGGGGTAGCCCACTTTGTAGCTGCCGCTGCGTTTGTATGTGTCGATGAAGTTCACGCCGACGGCGGCGACCTTCACCAGCAGCTGGCCGGGACCCGGAACCGGGCGCTCCACCTGGGCGAGCGTGAGGACCTCGGGGCCCCCTGCCTCGCGGGCGACGATTGCGTGCATCCTGAGTCTCCTTGCCTGCGCAGGAAAATCCGCCGTGGATCTCCGGGCTGAGATTCCGGCCGAATTTTCCGGACTGAATATTTCCGGGATGTATCCCGGGCTGAGTACTGCCGGGCCCGGCGTTCCTGGCCCGCATCCTGCACCCATCCTAGGGACACCGGCGCCAACGACGAAGTGAGGGCCGGTATCCGGCCGTCACTTCGGGTCAAACAGGAAAATCAGGGCCTTGGGCGGGAGGCCTCCGCGGAACCGCGCTGCCGCTCAGTAGCGGCGGGTAACGGTTGCCATCGGGCACTCGAAGTGGCGTCCGGCGGAGAGGCCGACGTCGTTGAGGTAGCGGACGATGATGCCGTAGGACTGCATCAGCGTGGTTTCGGTGTAGGGAACCTGGTGCTTCGCGCAGAATTCGCGGACGATCACGGCGGCCTTGTCGAGCTGCGGCCGGGCCATGTCCGGGAAGAGGTGGTGCTCGGCCTGGCGGTTGAGGCCGCCGAGCAGGATGTCCATGAAGCGGCCGCCGGAGATGTTCCGGGACGTCAGGACCTGGCGGCTGAAGAAGTCCACGCGGCTGTCGGCCGGCAGGACCGGCATGCCCTTGTGGTTCGGGGCGAAGGAGGCCCCCATGTAGAACCCAAAAACGGCGAGCTGGACCGCGATGAACGCGAGCGCCATGCCCCACGGCAGGAAGGTGAAGGCGAGCACGGGGAGCAGGCTCAGGCGGACCACGAGGATCGGGATCTCAACCCAGCGGTGCGTGACCTTGGCCCGCTGGAAGATGAACTTGATCGAATCGATCTGCAGGCCCAGGCCCACGAGGAACAGCAGCGGGAAGAAGAACCAGCCCTGCTTGCGGGTGAGGAAGGAGAACCGTCCCTGCCTGGTGGCGGCGGCTTCCGGGAAGAAGGCGATGGCGCCGGTGGCGATGTCCGGGTCCTTTGAGATGACATTCGGGTGGTTGTGGTGTGCTCCGTGCTTCTGCTCCCACCACGAGTAGCTGATCCCGGCGACCGAGGTGGCCAGCAGCCGTGCCGCCCAGTCATTGGCGCGGCGGGAGGCGAAGATCTGGCGGTGTCCGGCCTCGTGGGCCAGGAAGCTCAACTGGGTGCAGAGGATGCCCAGGGCTGCGGCGATGAGGAGCTGGAACCAGCTGTCGCCGATCAGGGCGAAGCCGAACCAGGTGGCCGTCATGAGGAGGACCAGCACGGAGAACACCGTGATGTAGAAGCCGACGCGGCGTTCCAGCAGGCCTGCGGCCTTGACGGTCTTCAGGAGTTCCGAATAGCTCAGGACGACGGCGTTGGGCTGGCGGACGCGCGATTTCGGTCGCTCCGGCGTAGCAGTGGTGGGGGTCATGGAGCGCGTGCCTCGTAACTGTTACGGGCAACGCTGCATCCGACATTCGGACCGCACGGTCTGGATCACCCTTTACCAAGCATACGCCGCCGGACTACACTGCCCTCCCGGATCCGAACGACCGGCCGCTTGCGGAGGGCCCGTCCGAGGGCCGGGCGGTGGGCCCGACGGGGTCTTTCGGGCTCTCGCCGCACCCGGCCGGACACGCAACAGTGGATGCATAAATATCGGCATCTATGCATACTCTTGCTGTATAGTCGGTGCTATGACTATTTCTGTTGCCGTCTCCGGCGCAAGCGGTTATGCCGGCGGCGAGGTGCTGCGGCTCCTCGCCGGTCACCCCGACGTTACGATCGGCGCCATCACGGCCCACAGCAACGCCGGTTCCAGACTAGGGGAATTGCAGCCCCATCTCCACGGTCTGGCGAGCCGAATCCTCGAAGACACGACGGTGGCGAACCTGTCCGGGCACGACGTCGTGTTCCTGGCCCTGCCGCACGGTGCCTCCGCGGAGATCGCGGCGCAGCTGCCAGCCGGCACGCTGGTCATCGATGCCGGCGCCGACCACCGGCTCTCGGATGCGGCGGCCTGGGAGAAGTTCTACGGCTCCCCGCACGCCGGGACGTGGCCCTACGGGCTGCCTGAGCTTCCCGGCCAGCGCGAGGCGCTCCGCGGCGCGAAGCGGATCGCCGTTCCGGGCTGCTATCCGACGTCGGCCCTGCTGGCACTCACCCCGGGCTTCAGCAACCACCTGCTGCAGGCGGACGACGTCGTCATCGTTTCCGCGTCCGGCACCTCCGGGGCCGGCAAGGCCGCCAAGGTCAACCTGATCGGCGCCGAGGTCATGGGCTCGATGAGCCCGTACGGCGTCGGCGGCGGCCACCGGCACACCCCCGAGATCGAGCAGGGGCTCTCCAAGGCCCTGAACGCGCCGGTCACGGTGTCCTTCACACCCACGCTGGCGCCGATGAGCAGGGGCATCCTCACCACCGCGACGGCGAAGGTGCGTCCCGGTGTCAGTGCCGAGGAGCTCCGCCGCGCCTGGAGCGAGGCCTACGACGACGAGCCGTTTGTCCACCTGCTCCCGGAGGGCCGCTGGCCCTCCACCAAGTCGGTGCAGGGTTCCAACCATGCGGTGATGCAGTTGGCGCTGGACGCGCATGCCGGTCGCGTCATCGTCACCTGCGCCATCGACAACCTGACCAAGGGGACCGCCGGCGGGGCTGTGCAGTCCATGAACATTGCCCTAGGCCTGGCGGAAACCGCCGGCCTCGATCTGCAGGGAGTCGCACCATGAGCATCACCGTCCCCCGGGGATTCCGCGCCGCCGGCGTCACGGCCGGCCTGAAGGCCTCCGGCAACCCGGACCTGGCCCTCGTGGTCAACGACGGCCCCGCCAAGGCCGCCGCAGCCGTGTTCACTTCCAACCGGGTGGCCGCAGCACCCGTGCACTGGTCCCGCGAGGTCGTCAAGGACGGCCGGGTGGACGCCGTCATCCTGAACTCCGGCGGAGCCAATGCCTGCACCGGACCGCAGGGTTTCCAGAACACGCATACCACCGCGGAGAAGACCGCCGAGGCGCTGGGCGCCTCCGCCACCGACGTCTTCGTCTGCTCCACCGGCCTGATCGGCGAGCAGCTGCCGATGGACAAGATCCTCGCCGGGATCGGCGCCGCCACGGCAGCGCTCAGCACCGACGGCGGACCCGACGCCGCCACTGCGATCATGACCACGGATTCCGTGCCCAAGCAGGCCGTCTTTATCGGCGCCGATGCCGACGGCAAGGAATTCGCCATCGGCGGCATGGCCAAGGGCGCCGGCATGCTCGCGCCCGGGCTCGCCACCATGCTGGTGGTCCTCACCACGGACGCGGACGTCCAGCCGGACATGCTCGACGTCGTGCTCAGGGACGCCACCCGGGTCACGTTTGACCGGGCGGACTCGGACGGCTGCATGTCCACGAACGACACCGTGGTGCTGCTCGCCTCCGCAGCCTCCGGCGCCGGGCCGTCCGCCGTCGACTTCGGCAAGGGCCTGACCCAGGTCTGCGCGGAACTGGCCCGCAAGCTCATCGGCGACGCCGAGGGCGCCAGCCACGACATCGCGATCCGCACGTTCAACGCCGCGAGCGAGCGGGACGCAGAAGTGGTCAGCCGCGCCGTCGCCCGCTCCAACCTCTTCAAGGCCGCCATCTTCGGCAAGGACCCCAACTGGGGCCGGGTGCTCTCCGCCGTCGGAACTACCGACGCCGCCTTCGAGCCCGACCAGCTCAACGTGTCCATGAATGGCGTGCAGATCTGCCGCAACGGCAGCATCGGCGACGACCGCAGCCTCGTGGACCTGGAACCCCGCGAGGTCCTGGTCGAAATCGACCTCCAGGCCGGCGCGGCGGAGGCCACGATCTGGACCAATGACCTCACCCACGACTACGTCCACGAAAACAGCGCCTACTCCAGCTAGGCAGGTCCCGGAGGGACGAACACCCATGAACACCCAGACCCGCGAGACCACCTCCATGTCCGACGCCCAGGGCAAGGCCGGCACCCTGATCGAGGCGCTGCCCTGGATCCAGCGCTTTGCCGGCACCACCATGGTGATCAAGTACGGCGGCAACGCCATGGTCAACGACGAGCTCCGCCGCGCCTTCGCCGAAGACGTCGTCTTCCTGCACCACGTCGGGATCCACCCGGTGGTGGTGCACGGCGGCGGCCCGCAGATCAACGCCATGCTCAGCCGGCTCGGCATCGAATCGGAGTTCAAGGGCGGGCTGCGGGTCACCACGCCGGAGGCCATGGACGTGGTCCGCATGGTCCTGACCGGCCAGGTCGGCCGCGAACTCGTCGGCCTGATCAACTCCCACGGCCCCTACGCCGTCGGGATGTCCGGCGAGGACGGCGGGCTGCTCCGCGCGGTCCGGACCGGCACCGTCGTGGACGGCGAAGAGGTGGACCTGGGCCTGGTCGGCGAAGTGATCGGCGTGAACCCGGAGGGAATCCTGGACATCGTCGCGGCCGGGCGCATCCCGGTGATCTCCACGGTGGCGCCGGAGATCTTCGAGGACGGAAGCGGCGACCCGGGCGCAAAGCAGGCGCAGACCACCGGCCAGGTGCTGAACGTCAATGCGGACACCGCCGCCGCGGCCCTGGCCGAGGCCCTCGGCGCGTCCAAACTGGTCATCCTCACCGACGTCGAGGGACTCTACGCCAACTGGCCGGACCGCTCCTCGCTGATTTCCTCGCTCACCGCGTCGGAACTGCGCGACATGCTGCCGCGCCTGGAGTCAGGGATGATCCCGAAAATGGAGGCGTGCCTCAAGGCCGTTGAGGGCGGCGTCGAACGCGCACACATCGTCGACGGCAGGCTGCCGCACTCGATGCTCCTGGAAACCTTCACGACGGCGGGCATCGGCACCCAGGTCGTCCCGGACGAGGACAACAAATGAACCAGACCGAAATTGCACCGACCACTGACCTCGAGCACTCCCCGGTCGGAGAGCTCGTCCATTCCCACGCCACGGGCGCGCAGTGGCTGTCCCGCTACTCCTCCTCTCTGCTGGGCGTCTTCGGCACCCCGCAGCGGGTCCTGGTCCGCGGCGCCGGCTGCCTCGTCTGGGACGCCGACGGCAAGGAATACCTGGACCTGCTGGGCGGGATCGCGGTCAACGCCCTCGGCCACGCGCACCCTTTCGTGACCTCGGTGATCTCCAGCCAGCTCGCCACCCTGGGCCACGTCTCCAATTTCTTCACGAGCCCCACCCAGATCGCGCTGGCCGAGAAGCTGCTGGACCTCACCAAGGCCCCGGCCGGGTCCAAGGTGTTCTTCGCCAACTCCGGCACCGAAGCCGTCGAGGCCGCCTTCAAGCTGGCACGGCGCAACACCGGCACCCGTACGGACAACACCGGTAAGCCGCGGACCCGGATCATCGCACTCGAAGGCGCCTTCCACGGCCGCACGATGGGCGCCCTGGCGCTCACCGCGAAGGAAGCCTACCGGGCGCCGTTCGCCCCGCTGCCCGGCGGCGTCGAACACGTTCCCTTCGGCGACATCGACGCCCTCCGCGCCGCGGTGGACGACACCGTCGCCGCGGTCTTCCTCGAACCGATCCAGGGCGAGGCCGGGGTCCGCCCGCTGCCCGCAGGCTACCTGCGGGCCGCCCGGGAGGCCACCAGCGCCGCCGGTGCCCTGCTGATCCTGGACGAGGTCCAGACCGGCATCGGCCGCACCGGCAAGTGGCTCGCGAGCGAGGACGCCGGGATTGTGCCCGACGCCGTGACCCTCGCCAAGGGCCTCGGCGGCGGTTTCCCGATCGGCGCCCTCGTCACCTACGGCCCGGACGCGTCCGCCCTGCTGGCCGCCGGCCAGCACGGGACCACGTTCGGCGGCAATCCTGTCGCCACCGCCGCGGCGCTTGCCACCCTGCACGTGCTGGAAAACCAGCAGGTCCTGGGCCACGTCCGGGACGTGGGGGAGCACCTGCGTGCCGGCCTCGCCGCCGTCGACGGCGTCACCGAGGTCCGCGGCGAAGGGCTCCTGATCGGCTTCGATCTGGACGCCGACGTCGCCCCCGCCGTCGTGACCGCCGGCCTCGACGCGGGCTTCATCGTCAACAGCCCCGGCCCGCGCACCATCCGCCTCGCGCCGCCGCTGATCCTCACCACTGAACAGGCCGACCGCTTCCTCGCGGCACTGCCCGCCCTCCTCCAGACCGCAAAGGACGCCCAGTGACCGCGACTGAAATTCCGACCGTGACTTCCAACAGCCAGGTCCGCCACTTCCTCAAGGACACGGACCTCACCCCTGCCGAGCAGGCCGAGGTCCTGGACCTCGCCGTCCGGATGAAGGCCGCCCCCTACAGTGTGCAGCCCTTCGCCGCGGCAGGCAGCGGGCGCAAGACCGTCGCCGTGATCTTTGACAAGACCTCCACCCGGACGCGGGTCTCCTTCGCCGCCGGCGTCGCCGATATGGGCGGCAATGCGCTGATCATCAATCCGGGCGAGGCGCAGATCGGCCACAAGGAATCGGTCGAGGACACCGCCAAGGTCCTGGAGCGCATGGTGTCCACCATCGTCTGGCGCACCGGTGCCCACTCAGGGCTCGTGGCCATGGCGGACAACTCCCGCGTGCCGGTCATCAACGCCCTGTGCGATGACTATCACCCCTGCCAGCTGCTCGCCGACCTGCTCACCGTCAAGGAGCACAAGGGCGACCTGGCGGGCCTGACCATGAGCTACCTCGGCGACTCCGCCAACAACATGGCCAACTCCTACCTGCTGGCCGGTGTCACCGCCGGCATGCATGTCCGCGTCGCCGGCCCCGAGGGCTACCTGCCGTCCCCGGCCATCATCGCCGCGGCCGAAGACCGCGCGGCAGAAACCGGCGGCTCGGTGCTCGTCACCGTGGACGCCGCCGAAGCGCTGCTCGGAGCCGACGTCGTCGCCACCGACACCTGGGTGTCCATGGGCCAGGAGGACGAGAAGGAAGCCCGTCTGCAGCTCTTCCGCGGCTACGCCGTCGACGAAGCAGCGATGAAGCTCGCGGCGCCGGACGCCGTCGTGCTGCACTGCCTGCCCGCCTACCGCGGCTACGAGATCGCCGCGGCCGTCATCGACGGCCCGCAGTCCATCGTCTGGGACGAGGCCGAGAACCGGCTGCACGCCCAGAAGGCGCTCATGGCGTGGCTGATGCACCGTTCCGGGCTCGCCGTGGTCGAAGGACTCGGATAGTGTCCGTCCAGCCCGCGTCGCCGGGGGCCAGCCCGGCCACCAAGACGGCCCGGCAGGCGCGGATCACCGCGATCCTCACCGGGGAGTCGGTCCGCTCGCAGGCCGAACTGGCGGCGCTGCTCGCGGACGACGGCGTCCAGGTCACCCAGGCCACGCTGTCCCGGGACCTGGTGGAGCTGGGCGCGGTGCGGGTGCGCGGCAAGGACGGCGTGCTCGTCTACGCGGTGCCGGGGGAGGGCGGGGAACGCGCGGCCAAGAGCGGCGTCACCCAGGAGATCCTCGACGCGCGGCTGGCCCGGCTCTGCGCGGAACTGCTGGTCACCGCCGAAGCGTCCGCGAACATCGTGGTGCTCCGGACGCCGCCCGGCGCGGCCAACTTCCTCGCCCTGGCCATCGACCACTCCGTAATGCCCTCGATCCTCGGCACCATCGCGGGCGACGACACCGTACTGCTGGTCACCCGCGACCCGCTCGGCGGGGCCGACGTGGCCGCCCGCTTCCTGCAGCTGGCCGAAGAAGCCGGCGCCGGCTGACCGCACCCGGCCTGAAGATTGGGCCTGCCACAGGGATGTGACAGGCTTTCAGTAGACAAGCTTTTCCCCCGACATTTTCCCCAAACAACTAAGGAGCATTTCAAGTGACTGAGCGTATTGTGCTGGCCTACTCCGGTGGCCTGGATACTTCCGTAGCCATCGGCTGGATCGGCGAAGCGACCGGCGCCGAGGTAATCGCCGTGGCGGTCGACGTCGGACAGGGCGGCGAGTCGCTGGAGACGATCCGCCAGCGTGCCCTGGGCTGCGGCGCCGTCGAAGCCTACGTGGCCGACGCGTCCGACGAGTTCGCCAACGAATACTGCATGCCCACGCTGAAGGCGAACGCCCTCTACCAGGGCCACTACCCGCTGGTCTCCGCGATCTCGCGGCCCGTGATCGTCAAGCACCTCGTCAAGGCCGCCCGCGAATTCGGCGCCACCACCGTGGCCCACGGCTGCACGGGCAAGGGCAACGACCAGGTCCGCTTCGAAGTCGGCATCCAGACCCTGGGGCCGGACCTGAAGTGCATCGCTCCGGTCCGCGACCTCGCCCTGACCCGCGACAAGGCCATCGCCTTCGCCGAGGAAAAGGGACTGCCGATCGAGACCACCAAGAAGAACCCGTACTCGATCGACCAGAACGTCTGGGGCCGCGCCGTCGAGACCGGCTACCTCGAGGACATCTGGAACGCCCCTACCAAGGACATCTACGACTACACCGCCACCCCGGAATTCCCCCCGGCTCCGGATGAGGTCACCATCTCCTTCGAGGCCGGCGTCCCGGTCGCGATCGACGGCATCAAGGTCACCCCGCTGCAGGCCATCAAGGAACTCAACCGCCGCGCCGGCGCCCAGGGCGTCGGCCGGATCGACGTCGTCGAGGACCGCCTCGTCGGCATCAAGTCCCGCGAAATCTACGAGGCACCGGGAGCCATGGCGCTCATCACCGCGCACAAGCACCTCGAGGACATCACGGTCGAGCGCGAGCAGGCCCGCTTCAAGGCGACCGTGGGCCAGCGCTGGGCCGAACTGGTGTACGACGGTCAGTGGTTCTCGCCGCTCAAGCGCTCCCTCGACGCCTTCATCGAGGACACCCAGAAGTACGTCACCGGCGACATCCGCATGGTGCTCCACGGCGGCCAGGCAATCGTCAACGGACGCCGCTCCGGGACCTCGCTCTACGACTTCGACCTCGCCACCTACGACACCGGCGACACGTTCGACCAGTCCATGGCGCGCGGCTTCATCGAGCTGTGGGGCATGTCCGCCAAGGTGGCCTCCGGCCGCGACATCCGCGTCGCAGGAAAGTAGCCCGCGTGGCTGAGTCGGAAACCACCAAGTCCGAGGCTACGAACACGGGCGCGCTGTGGGGCGGCCGGTTCGCCGGCGGCCCCGCGGACGCCCTCGCCGCGCTGAGCAAGTCCACCCACTTCGACTGGCGGCTGGCCCGCTACGACATCGCAGGGTCCAAGGCGCACGCCCGCGTGCTGCACAAGGCCGGTTTGCTCGACGACGCCGAGCTTGAGGGCATGCTCGACGCCCTGGGCCGGCTGGACGCGGACGTCGCTTCCGGCGCCTACCTGCCGGCGGAGTCCGATGAGGATGTGCACGGCTCGCTGGAACGCGGACTGATCGAGCGTGCCGGCACCCAGCTCGGCGGCAAGCTCCGCGCGGGCCGGTCCCGCAACGACCAGGTGGCCACGCTGGGGAGGATGTTCCTGCGCGACCACGCCCGGATCATCGCCCGCGGCGTGCTCGCCACGATCGATGCCCTCGTGGAGCAGGCCAAGGCGCACCAGGGCGTGGCCATGCCCGGCCGCACCCACCTCCAGCACGCCCAGCCGGTGCTGCTCGGCCACCACCTGCTGGCCCACGCCTGGGCACTGCTGCGCGATGTGCAACGGCTGGCGGACTGGGACAAGCGCGCCGGCGTTTCGCCCTACGGCTCCGGCGCCCTCGCCGGCTCCTCGCTGGGCCTGGACCCGGAGGCCGTGGCCGCGGAACTGGGTTTCTTCTCCGCGACACACAACTCGATCGACGGCACCGCCTCCCGCGACGTCTTCGCCGAGTTCGCGTGGATCACGGCCATGATCGGGGTTGACCTGTCCCGGGTTTCGGAAGAAGTCATCCTGTGGGCCACGAAGGAGTTCTCCTTCGTCACCCTGCACGATTCCTACTCCACCGGCTCCTCGATCATGCCGCAGAAGAAGAACCCGGACGTTGCCGAGCTCGCGCGCGGCAAGGCCGGCCGGCTGATCGGCAACCTGACCGGGCTGCTGGCCACCCTGAAGGGACTGCCGCTCGCGTACAACCGCGACCTGCAGGAGGACAAGGAACCGGTCTTTGACGCCGCCGACACGCTGGAGGTCCTGCTCCCGGCAGTCTCCGGCATGATCGCGACGCTGACGTTCAACACCGAACGGATGGAGTCCCTGGCACCGCAGGGCTTCGCACTGGCCACGGACATTGCCGAATGGCTGGTCCGCCAGGGCGTTCCGTTCCGCGAGGCGCATGAGCTTTCCGGGGCCGCGGTCAAGCAGGCCGAGGGCCGCGGCGTCGAACTCTGGGACCTCACCGACCAGGAATACGCCGCCATCTCCGAGCACCTGACGCCGGAGGTCCGCACGGTCCTGTCCACCGAAGGCTCGTTGAACAGCCGGAACTCCCAGGGCGGCACCGCACCGGCCGCCGTCGAACGCCAGCTCCTGGCGCTCGAAGCGGAGCTTGAGGCCGTGCGCGCCTACGCCGGCTAGCAACCAGACGCTCCCTCACTTCTTGCAGCGTTTCCCCCGACGCTCCTGCACTGCCTGCAGGAGCGTCGGCGGATTTCCTGCCAAAAGTGAGGGAGCGTTGTGCGCTTGCCGCCGAAAACTCCCCGTTAGCATTGCGGCATGAGCGAATCGTTCCGCCAGCTGCTGCGCGCCCTGCCCGACTTCCCGGAAGTGCTGCCGGATTTCGACCCGGACGCCGCCCCCACGGACCCAGCGGAACTGTTCCGGCAGTGGCTGGGCGAGGCGCTGGCGGCCGGGGTGCCGCAGCCCAACGCGTGCAGCCTGGCCACAGCGGATGAGCTCGGGCGGCCGTCCTCCCGGATGCTGATCCTCAAGGACGTCGACGCCGACGGCTGGCACTTCGCGACCTCCCGGAAATCCCGCAAGGGGCGCGAACTCGCGGCCAATCCGCACGCCGCCCTGAACTTCTTCTGGCAGCAGCAGGGCCGGCAGGTCCGGGCGGCCGGGGACGTCATGGAGCTGTCCGCCGCGGCCTCGGAGGCCGACTGGCACGCCCGGCCCGGCGCGGACGGCAGCGAGAACCCGGACTGGCAGCTGTACGCCCTGCGGCCCCGGGAGATCGAGTTCTGGCAGGCCCGGCACGACCGCCGGCATCTCCGCCACCGCTACGGTCCGGAGTCTTTCAGTTAATCGGCATTTATTCAGGGTGTTCGTAGGACGTTCGTATTAGGATGATCGCCATGACCTCCATCACCCCGGAAAAACTCCTGGACGAACTACGCCGCGCAGCCGGCGTCGTGACGGAAATTACCGCCACCTTCTCCGACGGGGACGTCAAGGCCCCCTCGGAACTGCCGGGCTGGACGCGCGGCCACGTGCTGGCCCACGTCTGCGGGATCGCCAATGCGATGGCCCGCCAGCTGGAATACGCGGCCCGGGGCGACAGCATCGAGCTCTACGACGGCGGCTACGACGGCCGGACCCGCGCCATCGAGATGGCCGCGGGGCATACCCTCGCCGAACACCGGGCCGACCTGGACGCCGCCCTGGGCCGGGCACTGCAGGCCTTTGGCGCGCTGGACGGCGACGGCTGGGAGGCGCCCATCAGCTTCCGCGGGGGAGTAGTTGTGGACGGCGGACTGGCGCTCTGGCGCGAGCTCGTCATCCACGCCACCGACCTCGGCACCGGCCGCGGCCCGGAAACCTGGAGCCGGCCGTTCTGCGAGCATCTCTTCGACTTCCTGGCCGCGCGCGTACCCGAAGGGCAGCGGTTTGTCCTCCAGCCGCTCGGCCTGCCGGCAGTTTCGATCGGTACCCCGGGCGGCCGGTCCACCGCCATCAACGGGATGCTGACCGATATCGCGGCCTGGCTCGCGGGGCGCACGCCAACCCTCGGCAGCCTGCGCGCCACCGCGGCGGCCGACGGCGTGGACCTCCCCGCGCTGCTGCCCTGGCCGGCCGGCGTGCCCGTCACCCGCTGACACTTCCGCCGAGGTGGCACGTCCGCCGAGGTGGCACTTGACGCCCATGTCCCGACGGAACATGGGCGCGACGTCTCACCTCGGCGCGGTCTGGAGCAGCGCCTGCCCGCGCTCCCGGTCCAGCAGGCTTTCCTTGATGGCCAGCCCCCAGCGGAAGCCGCCCAGGCTCCCGTCGGTGCGGATCACCCGGTGGCACGGCACAAAGAGCGCCGCCGCGTTGAAGGCGCAGGCACTCGCCGCCGCGCGGACGGCTTTGACGTTGCCGGACAGCTCCGCGTATTCGGTGTAGGTCACGGGGTGCCCGGGCGCGACGGTCCGGAGGACATCCCACGCGTGGCCACGGAACGGCCCGGACTTCTGCACCACCGGCACGCCCATGGCCGGCCCCGGGTTCCCGGCATAGAACTCCTCCACTGCCCCGGAGATGGCGCCGAGCCCGGCGACAGTTTCGAATTCTGCCGGCAACAGGTCCGGGTGGATCTGCCCGGTCAGCTCACCCGGGACCGCAGTCCACCCTGAGGCCAGCACAGCCCCGTCCCGGGCAATGATGGTGAACGGACCGTCCGGGGTGGACATGGTCAACAACTGGGCTTTCATCGGATCGCTTTCTTCGGAGTCTGCGGAGGCATCTGCACTGGAGTTTTTGTCGGAGCCCGTGGTGGCGTCTTCGCCGGATTGCGCGCCGCGGCCTGGGCCGCCGCTGCCGCGCGCCACAGGTGCATCGTGGCGTAGGAGCGCCACGGGCTGAGCTCCCGGAAGTCCGGACTCAGGGGCGTTTCGGGGGCCGGGGCGGCCCCGGCCGTGGCGTTGGCCAGTGAGCGGATGCCGTTGCGCACGGCTGCGTCGTTGGCCAGGAAAACATCCGGGGCGCCGATCACGCGCATCGCCACATAACCCACCGTCCACGGCCCCACGCCGGCGAGGGGCAGCAGTTTGGACTCCAGGCCGGGCAAGTCGTCGCCGTAGCCGAAGTCGAGCCCGCCCGAGGCCATCGCCGCGGCGGCTGCGCGGACGGAATCGATGCGGCGCTGCGGCCCGCGGAGCAGCTCGAAGCCGTGCCCGGCAATCTGTTCCGCCGTCGGGAACAGCTGGTGCAGGCCGTCCGCCGGCACCAGGCTCTCGCTGCCGGCCGCGGACAGCTGGATGAGGGCGGTCCGGGCTGCGGCAACGGTGATCTGCTGGCCGATCATGGCCCTGACCAGCAGCTCCTGCGGGTCGACGGCGCCCGGCATCCGCAGCCCGGGGGTGGCGGCGACGCTGGCGGAGAGCCGCGGATCGGTCCCCAGCGCGCCGTCGATGGCGACCGGGTCGGCGTCGAGGTCCAGCAGCCGGCGGACCCTGCTGAGCAGGGGCGGCAGGTCCCGCAGGTCGACGGCGCCGATGGTCAGCACGAGCGGACGTCCCGGGGACTCGGCGTCGTAGTCCACCCGGAAGCGGGCGTCGCCGTGGGCCAGGCGCAGGGTCCGGGCGTAGGAGGTGGACGAGCCTTCCTCGATGCCCGGAATGGCCCGGACCGCGAGGAAGTCGAAGACCCCCGGGTCGAACGGGTCGCGGTACGGCAGGTTCAGCGTCAAGGCCGTCGTCGACTGGGCGGCCAGGCCCGGCGAATGGTGGTGCCGGGCCGTGGCCCGCAGCGCCGAGGGTGTCATGGCGAATACCTCGCCGATGGTCTCGTTGAACTGGCGCACGCTGCTGAACCCGGCAGCGAAGGCAATGTCGGCGACCTTCATGGTGGTGGAGACGAGCAGGGTGCGGGCGGTCTGGGCCCGGCCGGCCCGGGCCAGCGACAGCGGTCCCGCGCCGAGCTCGTTGCTTAGGATCCGGTTGAGCTGCCGCGAGGAGTAGCCCAAGCGGGCGGCAAGCCCCTCCACCCCGTCGCGGTTGATCACACCGTCGTTGATGAGCCGCATCGCGCGTCCGGCGATGTCGGAGCGCACGTTCCAGGCCGGCGTGCCGGGGACGGCCTCGGGCAGGCATCGCTTGCAGGCCCGGTAGCCGGCGTCGTGCGCGGCGGCGGACGTTTCGTAGAAGGTGACATTGCCCGCCTTGGGGGTTCGGGCCGGGCAGGAGGGCCGGCAATAGATGCCCGTGGTGCGGACAGCGGTGTAGAACTGCCCGTCAAACCGGGTGTCCCGGGCGTCGATCGCCCGGTAGCGCTGCCAGAAGTCCATGGGTCCATCCTGCCAGCTGCCGGGGACTGCTGCTAGCGGAAATCGGACACGGCTGTGGAGGGGGAAGGGCGCCGTTTGTTAAAGTCGGAGCATGACTGTGACGCCTCCCCTGAGTGTGCCGGGCGGTGGACTGCCTGCCGCTGGCCCGCCCGCGGACGACGTGCGGGAGCTCTTGTCCCTGGACGCACGGCAGGTGGCGCCCCTGCTGCTCGGCGCGGTGCTGACCCATGAGGGCAGCGGCGGCCCGGTGTCGGTGCGGATCACGGAGGTGGAGGCGTATCTGGGCCCGCATGACTCGCCGCACCCGGACCCCGGCTCCCACACCTTCCGCGGCGCGACCCCGCGCAACGCCCCGATGTTCGGCCCGGCCGGCCACCTGTACGTGTACTTCACCTACGGCATGCACCACTGCGCCAACATCGTGTGCGGGCCCGCCGGCGTGGCCTCCGCCGTGCTGCTGCGGGCCGGCGAGATTGTGGCCGGGCAGGAGCTGGCACTCAGCCGCCGGCCGACGTCGAAATCCCCAAAGGACCTGGCGAGCGGCCCGGCGCGGCTCGCCACGTCGCTCGGAATCACGACGGCGGACAGCGGACGGGACGCCCTGCAGGCCCCGTTCCGGCTGGAACTTCCCGCCCTGCAGGCTGCCGATGTCAGCGCCGGGCCGCGCGTCGGCGTCTCTGGCGCCGGGGGTACCCACGACTACCCCTGGCGCTTCTGGCTGAGCGGTGACCCGACCGTCTCCCGTTACAAGGCGGCGAAGGTGCGGATGCCCTAGCTGTACTAACCCGGGTGCATGGTGGCACTCGTGGCACAGGTGGTTTGCTGGGGGATTGTCGGCGGGGGAGGATGTCATCGTATGGGTGAGGGCAAGCGGGGAAAACCGCACAGCGAGCTCGAAAGACTCGAGATCTTTGCGCAGCTGGCCGCCGACTATTTCCGGATGGTCGAGCTGTTCAGGACTGCCGGCGGGCTGGTGCCGACGGACTCACCCGAGGCGGAACGCCGCCAGTGGGTGGAGCTCTTCCGGGCGGCCCTGCTGCGCAAGTTCATCGTCCGGGATGAACACGTTTCCCTCAAACTGGTGGTGCGGGCGCTCCGCCTGTGCAACTTTGCGGCGGACCGGGTGCTCGCGGAGGGGGCGGAGGCGGTGGCTGAACTGTTCACCGCAGAAATGGTCCAGGGCCGGCAGCACGGGATGCCCGGGCCGGCCCCGGAAGACGGAAGTGACGTCTTCGAGGACGTTCTCTATGGACGGCTCCTGCACGGCGACGCTGACCGGTTCCACCGTTCCGACTGGGCGAAGGACCGCGACCGCCTGAGTGCAGCGGCGGCCCGGCGGTTCGACGCGGAGCATGCGCTCAGCAAGGCGCTCGACGTCGTCAGCTACGGACTCGCGCACGGGCTGCTGCGGTCACCGGCCGCGCCGGAGAGCGACCCGGGTCCTGCCAGCGACACCGGTCCGAACAGCGACCCGGGTCCAGCCAGTAAGGTTGACGGGTGAATCACAGCGAGCACCACCAGACCACGATGACCCGCAATGGGAAGACCCCGCCGGTGGATGAGCTGATCAGCCGCCTCTGCGCCACCATCCCCGACTACCCCAAGCCCGGCATCGTCTTCAAGGACCTGACCCCGGTCTTCGCCGACGGTGCGGCACTAAAGGCCGTTGTGAACGCCCTGGTGGAACCGTTCGAGGGCCAGTTCGACGCCGTCGCCGGGGTGGAAGCCCGCGGCTTCCTGCTCGCTGCCGCAGCGGCGTACGCCACCGGCACCGGCGTCATCACCGTCCGCAAGGCCGGCAAGCTGCCGCGTGAGGTGGTCTCCGAGGACTACGCGCTGGAATACGGCAACGCCACCCTGGAACTGCACACCACGGACCTCGCTCCCGGCAGCCGCGTCCTGATCCTCGACGACGTCCTCGCCACGGGCGGCACGCTGGGCGCCGCCGTGCGGCTGTTCGAACGCTGCGGAGTCGAGGTGGCCGGCGTGGGGGTTGTCATGGAGATCGGCGAACTCGGTGGGCGCTCGGCCCTGGACGGCCGCCGGGTCAGCTCCCTGCTGCGTCTGTAGCCCCGTCCCGTCCGCGCGTGCCGCGGGCGAATGACGGCAGGGGAGAGTGGACGATTCCGCACGCCTCGGTAGAATGCCTGCACAAAACAGACATGTGCCGGTGGGGAGACCGAAATGGTTGTAGAATGGTTGGTCTGTCTTTTTCGATAGGGGAACGTTCGATGCACGACGCTGATTTGGCCCATGAACGCGACTATGTGGCCGGACTTTACGCCCGGCTGGATGAGCTGCGGGCGGAAAAGCGCGCCCAGTTGGCGCAGGTACGGCGTGCCGGTGCCGTGGGCACCATGCAGAACGTCTCCGAGCGGGACGCGTTCGCCGCACTGTACGAGGACCGCCTGGCACAGCTCGACGCTGTCGACGACCGGCTCGTGTTCGGCCGTTTGGACCTCGACTCCGGGGAGGCCCAGTACATCGGCCGCATCGGCCTGACCACCGATGACCTCCAGCGCCTCATGCTGGACTGGCGCGCACCCGAGGCCGGCCACTTCTACCAGGCCACCGCGTTCGACCGGCAGGGTGTGCGCCGCCGCCGCCATCTGATCCTGCAGGGCCGCGAGGTCAAGGCGATCGAGGATGACGTCCTCGACGCCGACCTGCTGGCCGACAATGAGTCCCTCCAGGGCGAGGGCGCCCTGCTGGCGGCCCTGAATTCCAAGCGGACCGGACGGATGTCGGACATCGTCGGGACCATCCAGTCCGAGCAGGACCGGATCATCCGTTCGTCAATTTCCGGTGCCCTCGTGGTCCAGGGCGGCCCCGGCACCGGCAAGACCGCCGTCGCGCTGCACCGTGCCGCTTACCTGCTCTACACCCACCGGGACCGGCTCAAGACCGCCGGCGTCCTGCTGGTGGGCCCGTCGTCGTCGTTCATGAAGTACATCGAGCGCGTCCTGCCGTCGCTCGGCGAAACCGGCGTCGTGATGGCCAGTGTGGGGCGCCTGATGCCCGGCATCCACGCCGTCGCCGAACCCGATTCCGCGGTCGCGGCGATCAAGGGCCGGCTCGACATGGCCGAGGTCGTGGCGAACGCCGTGGCCAACCGGCAGCGCATCCCGGCGGAGAACCGCGTCCTCGAAGTCGACGGGCGCAAACTTCTCCTCACTCCCCGGCAGGTCCGCCGCGCCAGGGACAGGGCCCGCTCGTCCGGCAAGCCGCACAACGAGGCCCGTGTCTCGTTCGTCAAGATCCTGCTGCGCGAACTGACCGAGCAGATGACGGAACTCGTGGAGGCCGGCAGCATCGGCAACAACGCCGACCGCTCCTATCTGGCCGAGGACGTCCGCTCCGCCCGGGACGTCCGCATCGCCCTGAACCTGTGCTGGATGCCGATGACCCCGGAGAAGCTCATCGGTGAACTCCTCAGCAGGCCGGCGATCCTGGCAGCGTGCACCCCGCACCTCACACCGGCCGAGCGTGAACTGCTACTCCGGCCCGCCGACGCTCCGTGGACAGAGGCGGACGTACCGCTCCTGGACGAGGCCGCGGAACTCCTCGGCGAACTCGACGCGGCCGCGGGCAGGGGACTGGCCCAGCAGGAACACGACCGCGCCCGCGACCTGGCCAATGCCAAGCAGACGCTGGTCAACATGGAGACGGCCGGCGTGGACGTCCTGATCTCCGCGGAAGAACTCGTGGACCAAAACCAGGAGCGCGAGGCCCGGCTGACGGCCGCCGAGCGCGCCACGACGGACCGCAGCTGGGCGTTCGGGCACATTGTGGTCGACGAGGCCCAGGAGCTTTCGCCGATGCAGTGGCGCCTGCTGGTCCGCCGCTGCCCGCTGAAGTCCTTCACCATCGTGGGTGATATTGCCCAGACGAGCTCCGTGGCCGGCGCAAACTCCTGGCACGGCGCCCTCGCACCCATGTTCGGCGACCGCTGGCAGCTCGAGGAACTCACGGTCAACTACCGCACGCCGTCTCAGATCGCCGAAGCGGCGGCCCGGATGGCCAACGCGGCGGGGCTCGTGGTGTCCGCACCGAAGGCTGTCCGTGAGGGCCGCTGGGCGCCGGTGATCGACCGCGTCGAGCGCGGCGGGATCATCAGCAAGCTCGTGGAGGTCCTGCCGGAGGAGTTGGGAGCGCTTGAGGGCGGCCTGCTGGCCGTCATTGCCGACGGCGAGCTCCTCCCCGAGGCGACGGCCGCGCTGCGCGCGGTCTATGGCCGCCGCGTCGGCACGGATGCCGGCAGCTATGTGCAGGACATTGTGGTGATCAGCCCCCGTGAGGCCAAGGGCCTGGAGTTCGACGGCGTCGTGGTGCTGGAGCCATCGGCCATGCTCAACCATGAGCACGGCCGTGTCGGCGACCTGTATGTGGCCATGACCCGGCCCACCCAGCGGCTGCGGCTCATCGCCTCCGCCGGGGTGCCGGCCGGCATCGAAGACTGAGTCCCGCCGTCGGGCGCCCGGGCGCCCGACGGTCACAAGCACTGACGGTGCCCTGATCCTGCTAACTTAGATTCCGTGTCCCAGCTAAATGATCTACGTTCCCAGCAGAATGACCCCAGCTTCGCCAACGTCTGGCAGGAGCTGAAATGGCGAGGCCTCGTCCACGTCTCAACGGATGAGGCGGAGCTGGAGAAGCTCCTCGCCGGCGACCCCGTCACCTACTACTGCGGTTTCGATCCCACCGCCGCAAGCCTGCACCTGGGCAACCTGGTCCAGTTGCTGCTGATGCGCCGGATCCAGCTGGCCGGCCACAAGCCCCTCGGGCTGGTCGGTGGCTCCACCGGCCTGATCGGAGATCCGCGGCAGACCGCCGAACGCGTGCTCAACACCCCCGAGACGGTCGCCGAATGGGTCGGGAAACTGCAGGTGCAGGTCCAGCGTTTCCTCAGCTTCGAGGGGGACAACGCGGCACGAATGGTCAACAACCTCGACTGGACCGCGCCGCTGAGCGCCATCGACTTCCTTCGCGGGATCGGCAAGCACTTCCGGGTCGGCACCATGATCAAAAAGGATATTGTTGCCAACCGCCTGAATTCCGAAGAGGGGATCAGCTACACGGAATTCAGCTACCAGATCCTTCAGGGTATGGACTACCTGCAGCTTTTCCGCGACTACGGCTGTGTCCTGCAGACCGGCGGATCGGACCAGTGGGGCAATCTCACGAGTGGCACCGATCTCATCCGCAAGGTCGAGGGCAAGCACGTCCACGCCTTGGGTACCCCTCTCATCACGAACTCCGACGGCACGAAGTTCGGCAAGAGCGAGGGCAACGCCATCTGGCTCGATCCGGAGATGTGCAGCCCGTACGCCTTCTACCAGTTCTGGCTCAACACAGCGGACAGCGACGTGGCGGCACGCCTGAAGGTGTTTACCTTCTTGGGCCGTACCGAGATTGAGGCCTTGGAAACCGCGGTTGCCGAGCGTCCCTTCGCCCGCGAAGGACAGCGCAAGCTCGCCTACGAGGTGACCTCCCTCGTCCATGGCGTGGACGCCACGGAAAAGGTCATCGCCGCCTCTGCCGCCTTGTTCGGCAATGGGGATCTCAGCATCCTGGACGAGGCCACGCTCAAGGCAGCCACGTCCGAACTCCCGTCAGCCACCGTCGATGCCGGCGGCCTGGGCATTATCGAACTGCTGGTCGCAACCGGACTGTCGGAGAGCAAGTCGGCCGCCCGGCGCACCGTCGGCGAGGGCGGGGCGTACGTCAACAACGCCAAGGTCGCGGATCCGGACACCGTGATCGAGCCCGGCCAGCTGCTGCACGGACGCTACCTGCTGCTGCGCCGGGGCAAGAAGAACCTCGCCACCGTGGAAGTTACCGCGGCCTAGAACGGGACCGCCCGTCACCTGCACCCTCCTTCCCGAACCAGTTGCAACGTCGGGCAGGAGGGTGTATTGTTTTCTGAGTCGCCACCGCAGAGTGGTGACCAACCCCAACAAAAATAGAGAAGCAATTCTTCTAGTACTTTCTGCTCCCCTGGAGCATGCGGTGCAGAAATGAAAGATTGCTTCCAATTCTGCTGGGCGGATTCGATCCACCGGGTGAAATCCAGATGAAAAACTGGATTTGCAAAGTGGATATGAATGAAATAAGCTTGAAATATCGCAGCGAAGGAAAAGCGAAACAAAAGAATTCAATTACATTGAATTGTTTCGGGTAGTAATTCGAATGTGTCTGTTGTTTGAGAACTCAATAGTGTGCCAAGTTTGTTGATACCAATTTATTGTATTGAATTGGTTGAATTGACTGGATCCGCCACCCCGTGGTGTGGTCTGGTTTTTACAGCTGGTTTCAAATTTTGTGCAGCTGGCATGTCCCGTTTTCCCGGGGGTGTTGGTTGTGTCTG
>NZ_JBEPPO010000016.1:0-109190 GCF_040547365.1 Pseudarthrobacter sp. PvP090 | reverse complement strand
CTTCATGGCCAACCAAACGTCCACGAAGTGCTGAGACAGGAAACGTCCACGAAGTGCTGAGACATCAACTGTCCACGAGGTACTGAGACATGACAGTGCGTCAAAACGGCAGTAGTGGAGCAATCGACGGGGGTTCGACGGCGGGCCTCCCGCCCGCCCGTGGACCCTGCCGGAGGCCGGGCGCACAAAAAGAGGGCCTTCCAGCTGGAAGGCCCTCTTCTTGATTGGTCGGGATGACAGGATTTGAACCTGCGACCTCGTCGTCCCGAACGACGCGCGCTACCAAGCTGCGCCACATCCCGATCCGTTACTTCAAAAGCAACTTCACAAGAGTATCCGATCAGGGCCCCGGATGCGAAATCGGGCCGCAGGCGCCCCCGCAACACACGGCGCGCAGCCCCGGGGGACTCAGACCAGAGAATCCTTCCAGGCCCCGTGCAGCTGTGCGAAGCGGCCGCCGCCGCCGATCAGCTGCTCCGGGGTGCCGTCCTCGACAATCCGCCCGTCGTGGACCACGAGGACCCGGTCGGCTGTCTCCACCGTGGACAGGCGGTGCGCGATGATGAGGGCGGTCCGGCCGCTGTCGGCGCCGATTCCCTGCAGCAGCCCGGCGAGGCCGACCTGCACGAGCCGCTCGGACGGGATGTCCAGCGAGGACGTCGCCTCGTCCAGAATCAGCACAGCTGGCCGGGCCAGGAAGGCGCGGGCGAAGCTGATCAGCTGGCGCTGCCCGGCGGAGACCCGGCCGCCGCGCTTGTTGACGTCCGTGTCGTAGCCTTCGGGGAGCTCCCGGATGAAGTCGTGGGCCCCCACGGCCCTGGCGGCGGCCTCGATCTCCTCGCGGGAGGCCCCGGGCCGGCCCAGGGCGATGTTGTCCGCGACGGAGCCGCTGAACAGGAAGGCCTCCTGGGTGACCATGACGACGTTCCGGCGCAGATCCGCCGTCGCCAGCTCCCGCAGGTCCACGCCGTCGAGCGTGAGGGAGCCGGCGGAGACGTCGTAGAAGCGGGCGATCAGCTTGGCGAAGGTGGACTTGCCGGCGCCGGTCTGGCCCACCAGCGCCACGGTCTGGCCGGCGGGGATGTGCAGGTCCATGGTGGGGATGATGACCGGGCCGTCGCCGTAGCGGAATTCGACGCCCTTGAAGTCGATGGTTCCCTTGGCGTCGTGCAGCGCCACCGGGTTCTTGGGCGGCCGGACGGTGGGGACCTCCTCGAGCAGCCCGGAGACCTTCTCCAGCGCGGCCTGGGCGCTCTGGAAGGAGTTGTAGAACATGGCCATCTGGTCCACGGGCTGGAAGAAGCGCTTGGTGGACAGGATCAGGGCCAGCAGCACCCCGACGGCCAGGTCGCCGTCGAGCACCCGGAAGCCGCCGAAGAGCAGGACGACGGCGACGCAGACGTTGCCGATCAGCACCAGGCCGGGCTGGAAGATGCCGTTGAGGTTGATGGAGCGGACTGTGACGTGGCGGTAGTCCTCGGCGAGTTCGGCGTAACGTGCGGCGTTTTCGCGTTCCTTGCGGAAGGCCTTGACCGCGCGGATGCCGGTCATGGTTTCGACGAAGTGCACAATCAGCCGGGCCGAGACGACGCGGGATTCGCGGAACGCGATCTGGGAGTGCTTCTGGTACCAGCGGGCCAGGAAGTACATCGGCACGCCGGCGGCGAGGACCAGGAGCCCGCTGCGCCAATCAAGGGCGAACACCGTCACGGCCGTGAACACCATGAACAGCATCCCGGAGGCCAGCGAGCTGATCCCGGAGTCCAGGAGTTCGCGCAGCGCCTCCAGGTCCGAGGTCTGCCGGGCGATGATGCGCCCCGAGGTGTATTTTTCGTGGAATTCCAGGCTGAGCCGCTGGGTGTGCCGGAAAACCCGGACGCGCAGGTCCAGCAGCATCGCCTGGCTCAGCCTCGCCGTCGACGTCACATACAGGGCGGTGAGGCACGCCGTCGCGACGGCGGCGGCCAGGTAGGCGGCGCCGGTGAGCAGCAGGGGGAGGTTGTCGCCGGCGCTCAGGGCGGGCAGGGCCCGGTCGATGCCGAAGGCGATCAGCGCGGGCCCGGCGACCCGCGCCGCCTGGGACAGCACGACCGCGGCGATGGTCAGCCAGAACCGCCGGCGGACCGGGCGGATGAGCGAGCCCAGCAGGGCCAGGGAGCGGCGCCGGACGGTCTTGCTCTCGCTCTTGGACAGGTGGGCGTTGTCCTCGTTTGCGGTGCCGAACGTTGCGCTGCTCATCGGGACACCTCCTCGGCGTTGAGGCCTGACAGTTCGGAGTCCAGCAGATGGGAGTCCAGGTCCCGCGGTTCCGGGTCGAGGCTGGCGATCACGTAGCGGTAGTGGCGGTTTACCGCGAGGAGTTCGGTGTGGGTGCCCACCGCGGTGATCCGGCCGTCCTCCAGCAGCGCCACCCGGTCCGCGAGGGCCACGGTGGAGGGCCGGTGCGCCACGATCAGGGTCGTGGTGTCGGAGAGCACCTCCCGCAGCCTGGTCTCGACGAGTTCCTCGGTGTGGACGTCCAGGGCGGAGAGCGGATCGTCCAGGACCAGGACCTTGGGCCGGGCGGCGATGGCCCGGGCCAGGGCGATGCGCTGCCGCTGGCCGCCGGAGAGGCTGAGCCCTTCCTCGCCGATCAGGGTGTCCAGCCCGGCCGGGAGCGAGTAGGCGAAGTGGGCCTGGGCGACGTCGAGCGCCTCCTCGAGGGCGGCCTCGCGTCGTTCGGGCGGGAGGCCGGCCGGGGCGCCGAGCATCACGTTGTCGCGGACCGAGCTGGAGAACAGGGTGGTGTCCTCGAACGCGACGGCGACGACCGTGCGGAGCTCCTCGACGCTGAACTCGCGCAGGTCCACCCCGTCGATGGTGATGGACCCGTCGGTGACCTCGTAGAGCCGGGGGACCAGCTGGAGCAGGGCGCTTTTGCCGCTGCCGGTGATTCCGACGAGTGCCATGGTTTCGCCGGGACTGATGTCCAGGTTGATGTCCCTGAGGATCGGCTTGTCCGGGGCGTCCTCGTAGGCGAAGGTTACGGTGTTGAAGGTGACGGCGCCCCGTAGCTCGGCGGGGCGGCGGGGGTTTTCGGGGCTGGTGATGGTGTTCGCCGAGTCCATGACCTCGAAGTGCCGGTCCACGGCGGACTTGGCGGTGAGGGCCATGGCCAGCAGCATGCCGCAGAACTCCACCGGGGTGGCGATCACGGCGGCGGTGGCGAAGAACGCGACGAGGGCGCCGATGCTCAGCTCGCCGGTGGAGGCCAGCATGACGCCGACGACGAGCCCGGCGCCGAGGGCCAGCTCGGGCAGGAGGGTGACCACGAGGCTGAACGTCGCGAGGTGCTTGGCCTTGACGATCTCGGTCTGGCGGAGCTCCTCGGCCTGTTCGTTGAAGTTCTCCAGTGCCTCGCGGCTGCGGCCGAAGGCTTTGAGCACGCGGATCCCGTGGACGGATTCCTCGACCGTGGTGGCGAGGTCGCCGGCCTGGTCCTGGCTGCGGCGTGCCACTTTGCTGAAGCGGGTGCGGAACCGGAAGCCGTAGATCATGATCGGCACGGCGGCGGCGAGGAAGATCAGCGCCAGCTGCCAGCTCATTGTGAACATCACGACGACGCCGATCACGACGGTCAGGGTGGTCACCACCAGCATGATGGCGCCGAACGCCATCCAGCGGCGCAGGAAGTTCAGGTCCGTCATGGCGCGGGAGAGCAGCTGTCCCGAGCCCCAGCGGTCGTGGAAGGAGACCGTCAGGTCCTGCAGATGGTCGTAGAGGGACACCCGCATCCGGGTCTCGACCGTGGTGGCGGGGTTGATCACGAACTGCCGGCGCAGGGCCACGAGGCCGGCTTCGGCGATGCCCAGGCCCAGGATGATGAGGGACGCGATCCAGACCGCGTCCGCGCTGCCGCCGGGCTGGAGCGACTCGTTGACCAGCACCCGCAGCACTTGGGGGATGGTCAGGGCCACCACGCTGGCGAGCAGGGCGCAGAGCAGTCCCATGACGAGCCGCGGAATGATCGGCCTGACGTGGGGATAGAGACGGCTGATGGAGGCGAAAAATGAGGTCTGCTTGGCCATGCCTGCTTCTTCAAACGCACGTGCGGATATCTAACGCAACTGGATGTAGTTTCCTGTAGCAACTACCCTAGGTCATCCGGTGACCGGGTTCACATGAAAAGTGACAGCATCAGGATCTCGCCCAGTAATTACATTCCGCAATGGCCGCCCGGCGCGCCGCTGCCCGCGGGACATGTCCAGCTTTGGCCGCGGCGAGTGGACATGAGCCCACTATGTCCAACCGTGGCGCGCAGCGGAGGGCATGTCCCGTGGTGCCGGGGGAGGGGCAGGCTTAGGAACGCGCAGTGAGCGTGAGCAGTACAGCCTCGGGCTTGCAGGCGATCCGGACCGGGGCGAAGCGCGACGTGCCGATGCCGCCGGACACGTTCACCGGCGTCGTGCGTCCGTGGCTTTCCCAGTCGTGCAGGCCTTTGGCGCGCCAGGTCGGGAGATCGCAGTTGGCCACGAGGGCCCCGAAGCCCGGAACGCAGATCTGGCCGCCGTGGGTGTGGCCCGCCAGCAACAGGTCGGCGCCGTCCCCGGTGAAGTGGTCCAGGACACGCTGGTACGGGGCATGGATGACGGCGACCCGCAGGTGCGGTCTGGTGTCCTGGCCCTTGGTGCCGCGGGGCCAGCCGGCGTACCGTTCGAGGCCCAGGTGCGGATCGTCCACGCCCGAAAAGTCAACGCGCAGTCCCTTAATCACGAGCGACTGGCAGCGGTTGGTCAGGTCCACCCAGCCGCCCATGCCGAAGCCGGCGCGGAGCCGCGGCCAGTCCAGCTGGGTCTGCGTCGTGGTGTGCGAGGACGGCCCCAGGAAGTACGACGCCGGGTTCTTCAGCCGCGGCGCAAAGTAGTCGTTGGAGCCGGGAACGAAGACGCCAGGGAACTGCATCAGCGGACGCAGCGACTCCAGCAGGGGTTTCACCGCCTTGACATGGCTGAGGTTATCGCCGGTGTTTACGACCAGGTCCGGCTCCAGCTCCGCCAGCGAGGACAGCCATGCCGCCTTCCGGTGCTGGCCGGGCACGAAGTGGATGTCGCTCAGGTGCAGCACGCGGATCGGACCGAAGCCCGCCGGGAGGATCGGCAGGGACTCTTCGCGCAGGACGAACTGGTTTTTCTCCCACAGCCCGTACGCGGTGGCGGCGGCGCCGGCCACGGCACCGGCGGCGGCGGTGACGGCAAAGCCGCGCCCGATGCTTCGGGCGCGGCTTGCGATCGAGTCAGGTCCGGTCACCGGTTGGACTCGCCTTGCTTCTTGTCCTGGCCCGGCGGGGCGGGCTCACTCGTCGCCGGGGCGGTCGGTGCCGAGGTGGACGGTGCCGTCGTCGCCGGCGCTGAAGGCCTGGGCGCGGGCGCCGGGCCGTTCACCAGGTTCGACGGCGGGGCCTTGAACGGTTCGGTGCCGTAGGCCGGGGCCACCTGCGTCATGTAGTTCGAGAACTGCGGGCCCGCGATCATGTAGCCGTCGATGGCCTTATAGAACTGGCCGTTCAAGGTCAGGTTGCGTCCCGGACGGTCCTGGCCGCCCAGCGCATCGCCGAACCAGGACGCCGTTGCCAGGCCGCTGGTGAAGCCGACCACCCAGGTGGAGTTGTTGGGGTCGTTGGTGCCGGTCTTGGCGGCAATCGGGAAGCTGGTGCGGGTGGAGATCCGCGGCTTGATCAGGGAGCCGGAACCACGGTTCAGGACTTCCTGCAGCGCGTAGCTCACACCGCGGGCAACTTCAGGCTTGATCGCATCGCGGCAGCTCGTGGCCTGGGCCGGCAGCCGGGCGCCACTCGCGTCGGTCACCGACTCAATGGCGATCGGCTCGCAGTACTTGCCGTCGTTCGCGAAGGTGGCGAACGCGCTGGCCATGGTCAGCGGGGAGGTCTGGGTCGCACCGATCAGGTTGGACAGCCGCGTCATGGGAACGGGCTCGTTGGTCTGACCGGCGTGGATTCCCGCGGCGTCGACGATCTTCTGGATGCCGCAGAGGTCAACCCCCGCCGCCGTGGCGAACGTCATCGTGTTGATGGAGTTCGCCAGGCCGTCGACGACGCTCATGTTCTTGTAATAGCCCTCTTCGGCGTTCTGCAGGTCGTCGGCGGCGCCGAGCCGCTTTTCCGCCGTGTTGTAGGCGCCGTCCACCGCGGTGGGGCAGGTGTTCTTCCACCGGTAGTTCAGCGGGTACCGGCGGACGGAGCCGTTGAGGACGGTGTTCATGGACTTGCCCTCGTTGAGCCAAGCGGCGAAGGTAAACGGCTTCATCGTGGAACCGGGCTGGAAACCGCCCAGGCCGCCGAGGTCATTGCCCTGGGCGTCCTTCATGTCGACGTTGAAGTTGATGACGTTGTTGAACTTGCCTTCGGCCTCGAGGAACTGCGTGTTCTGCGCCATCGAGATGATCTTGCCCGAGCCCGGCTGCACGGAGACCAGCGAGGCGCCCCATTTGTCCGGGTTCTCCCCGGCGGAGCCCTCAACCTGGGCCTGCGCCACGGCCTGGGCGTTCGGGTCCAGCGTGGTCTTGATGGTCAGACCGCCGCGGAAGACCTTCCGCTCGCGTTCCTTGGCGTCGGCGCCGTAGGCCGGGTTGTTCAGCAGCAGGTGCAGCACGTAGTCGCAGAAGTACGGGGCCGTCGGGGAGTAGGCGCAGCCCTGGCGCGCCGGCGTGACCTTCGTTTCCACCGGTGTGGCCACGGCGGCGTCGTAGTCGGCCTGCTGGATCTTGCCCTGGGTGAGCATGGACTGGAGCACCAGGTCGCGGCGGGATTTGGCGTTCTCCGGGTTGCTGATCGGATCGAAGAAGGACGGGCTGTTGACCAGGCCGGCCAACAGCGCCGCCTGCGGCAGGGTCAGGTCCTTGGCGGAGGTGCTGAAGAAGAACTTGGAGGCCGCTTCGATGCCGTAGGCATCGCGGTTGAAAAACACGATGTTGAGGTAGCCCTCAAGGATCTGCTCCTTGGTGAACTTCTTTTCCAGCGCGATGGCTAGCTTCATTTCCCGCAGTTTGTCGCCGACGCCCTTGTTCACACCGTTCAGCAGGACCTGGTCGCTCTTGCCCTCGGCCTCGAGGGAGGAGTTGATGACGTTGTTGACGTACTGCTGGGTGATGGTCGACGCGCCCTGCCGGTTGCCGCGGGCGGTGCTGACCAGGGCGCGCATGATGCCGGTGGTGTCCACGCCGCCGTGCTCGTAGAAGCGGCTGTCTTCGATGGCGATGACCGCGTCCTTGATATACGGCGACATCTGGTCGAGGGAGACCCGGGTGCGGTTCTCGGCGTAGAGGTTGGCGATCACGCTGCCGTCGGAGGCCAGGATCGACGTCGACTGGCTCGGCGGGTCCACCTGCAGTTCGGCCGGCAGGGTCTCGAAGAACTTGATCGACCCGCTTGCCGAGCTGCCGGTAACAGCGGCTGCAGGGACCAGCAGCCCCGCCACCAGGACGCCACAAATGGCGCTCACGCCCAGGAAAAGAAGGATCTTTCCGAGGGTGGTGGCCGTGTCAAATAAAGGGTTCTTACCAGTCGCCATGTTTTCCACTTTACCGGCAAGGACTAGGCTTTAGCTCATGACCAAATGGGAGTACGCCACGATTCCGCTCATTATCCACGCCACAAAGCAGATTTTGGACCAGTGGGGTGACGACGGCTGGGAGCTTGTCCAGGTTGTCCCTGGCCCCGAAGGAAACGGCCTGGTTGCCTACCTGAAGCGGGAGAAACAGTAACCATGAGCACCCCCGCATCAGCCGCCCCGGGCGCGGCCGCCGTCCCCGGAACGCCGGCCGGCAGCACCGTCGAAGCGGGCGCGCCGTCCGCCGTCGAGCAGCGCCTGGCCGAGCTCGGCCTGGCCCTGCCGGAGGTGGCCGCCCCGGTCGCCGCCTACGTCCCCGCCGTGATCTCCGGCAACCACGTCTACACCTCCGGCCAGCTGCCCTTCATCAACGGCAAGCTTGAAGCGACCGGCAAGGTCTCCTCCGGCACCGAAGCCGCCTCGGACGAGGCCACGGTCTCGCCGGAGGCCGCCAAGCAGTACGCCGCCGTGTGCGCCGTCAACGCCCTGGCAGCCATCAAGAGCGTCATCGGCGACCTGGACCGCATCACGCGGGTCGTCAAGGTTGTCGGGTTCGTCTCCTCCGACCCGTCCTTCACCGGCCAGCCCGGTGTCATCAACGGCGCGTCCGAACTGCTTGGCAGGGTCCTCGGCGACGCCGGCCAGCACGCACGCTCCGCCGTCGGCGTTGCCGTGCTTCCCCTCGACTCCCCGGTCGAAGTCGAACTGATCGCCGAATTCGCCTAGGCAGGTCAGTTTCCCGTGCCCCAGTTAGCCCGACGCCTGTTTGCCCTCCCCCCCGATCTTGAGGGGGCGGCCCGAAGCTGGCTTGAACACGGCGAACGGACCCCCCGCGCGGCCCGGTTCGCTTCCTCGGTAGTGCTGCTGCGCGACTCGCCCACGGGCCTGGAGACCTGGCTGGGCTACCGGCCCGGGTCCTCTCCGCTGGGTGTGCTCGCCTTTCCTGGCGGTTCTCTGGAGGCCTCCGACGACGACGCCGTCGGCTGGCTGGGCCCCTCGCCGCAGCACTGGGCCGAGCAGATGGGGACGGCCGACGTCGGCCTGGCGCGCCGCCATGTGGTGGGCGCCATTCGTGAACTGTTCGAGGAGACCGGCGTCCTCCTGGCCGGCCCGGACCTGTCCACGACCGTGGAGGCAACGTCGAGCGCCGAGTGGATGCGGGCCCGCGTGGCTGTGGCCGAGCAGGAGAAGTCCTTCACTGACGTGCTCGCCAAACGCGGACTCTCGGTGCGGACGGACCTGCTCAAGCCCCTGGTCAACTGGCTCAGCCCGGACTTCGCGCACCGCCGCTTCAACACCCGCTATTTCGCGGCCACGGTGCCGATGAACCAGCAGCCGTCGTTGCTGGCCAGCAAGGGTGTGTGGGGTCGCTGGGTGTGCGCCCGCAAGGTCATCGAGGGGCGGAACACCTCCGAGCTCGGCGATGAGGTGGGCCAGGAGAACACGGCCGGGCTCACCCTCGGCCAGCTGCTGGTGCCCGGCTCCGAGATCATGCTCGAAAAGATGGCCGCCGCGAACGGCTGCATCGCCTACCTGAGCTACAAGCGCAAGGCCCACGTCTACCAGCCGAAGCTCGTCGAGGAAGACGGCCAGCTGATGCTCGAGGTCGAGGCGGCCAAGACCATCGCCGGAGAACCCCAGCGCGAACGCTGACGCCCTGCCGCTGGACATGCCCCCTGCTGGGCGGTGCGGGTGGACATGATGGCATTGTGTCCACTCATGGCTGCCAGGAATGGGCATGTCCCGCGGTTCCGGAGCACAAAAATGAGCATGCCCTCCGCTCGCCCCACTCCGCCGCTGGACATGCCCCCCGCTGGGCCGGGCCGGTGGACATAATGGCGTTGTGTCCACTCATGGCTGCCAGGAATGGGCATGTCCCGGGAGCGGGGAGACCAGGAATGGGCATGTCCCCCTGCGCGGCGTGCGGCAGGGTTAACCACCGAAGGCCGGCACCGTATTCACGGTCCGGCCTTCGGTGTGTTGCTCAACAGGCTTAGCGGGAGCGCTGGCGGAGGCGCTGCATGTCGAGGATGACGACGGCGCGGGCCTCCAGGCGCAGCCAGCCGCGCTGCACGAATTCGGCGAGGGCCTTGTTGACCGTTTCACGGGAGGCGCCGACCAGCTGGGCCAGTTCTTCCTGCGTGAGCTCGTGGGCCACCAGGACACCGTCGGTCGCGGGCCGGCCGAAGCGGTCCGCCAGGTCCAGCAGCGCCTTGGCCACACGGCCGGGAACGTCGGAGAAGACCAGGTCGGACAAGGAATCGTTGGTGCGGCGCAGGCGGCGGGCCAGGGCCTGCAGCAGCTGCGCCGAAACCTCCGGGCGGGTGCGCAGCAGGGCGTTGAGGCTCTCATTCTTCAGTCCGGCCAGGCGGGTTTCCGAGACGGCCGTTGCCGTGGCGGTACGCGGGCTCGGGTCGAACAGCGCCATCTCGCCGAAGAGCTCGCCCGGGCCGAGGATGGCGAGCAGCGACTCCCGACCGTCCGGGGACGTGCGTCCGAGCTTGACCTTGCCGGAGACGATGAAATAGAGCTGGTCGCCCTGGTCGCCTTCCCGGAATACCGAGGCTCCGCGTGAGAGGTCCACCTCGGTGAGTTCGTCCGTCAGCAGACGGAACGCCTCGTCGTCGAGCGTGGCGAAAAGGGGTGCGCGGCGCAATACCTCGATATCCATGAAATCTCCTGACTAAAACTGTGTCGGCTGGGGCGCTTCAGCCATTGTTTCAGAATTTTGGCGCGTCTGTGACGTACTTGGCACCGAAACGCGCCAAACGTCGTGGCCGGGGGGCGAGCGGGGGGCGGTTCCGGGCTCCGGCCGCGCTCGGCAAACTGTCAGCCGGCGCCGGTAGAATTGGGGCTTACCTGCCTAAAGGAGCCTTGGTGTTCGGCTTGACCATTTTGGACCTCGTGTTGATCGTGACGCTGCTGTCCTACCTGTTCCACGGCGTGCGCAACGGCTTCCTGGTCACAGTCGGCGGCATCGCCGGGTTCGCCGCGGGCGCTGTGGCGGCATTTGTCTCCGTCCCCATCGTCAGCGGCCTGGTCGAGGACAGCGGCTGGCGCCTCACAGCGATCATTGCCACCGCCGTGCTGCTCATGGTCCTGGGGCACGGCCTGGGCACCGCGATCGGCCGCCGGATCCGCAGCGTGGTGCGGATCCGTCCGCTCCGGTCCGTGGACCGGCTGGCCGGCGGCGGCGTGAACGTGGTGGTGTCCGCCCTGGTCATGTCGATGCTGGCCTTCAGCATCGGGGCGCTCGGCGTTCCCTTCGTCTCCCAGCCGCTCGCCGAGTCGAAGGTGATCCGCTTCATCGACGGCGCGACCCCCGTACCGCTGAAAACCTCCATGGCCCAGCTGCGGTCCGCCGTGATCGGCGACGGCATCCCGACGCTGTTCGAGGGCATCGGTCAGGGCCAGCCGGTGGCGGTCCCGGACGCCAGCACCGACACCCCGGCCCTGAACCGGGCCGCGGCGTCGGTCCTGAAGATCGCGGGAACCGCCTACCAGTGCGGTCAGAACCAGACCGGAACCGGGTTCGTGGTGTCGCCCGGCCGCGTCGTCACGAACGCCCATGTGGTCGCCGGCGTGCCGGAACCGGTGGTGGAGATTCCCGGCGGCGGCGCCCTGCCCGGGCGCGTGGTGTATTTCGACGCCCAGCACGACCTCGCGGTGGTGGCCGTGGACGGGCTGCGCTCCGCCCCGCTGCCGCTCAGCTCCGACCTGCCCGCTGGCAGCCCGGCAGCGTTTTCCGGCTACCCCCATGGCGGCCCGTTCCAGTCGAAGCCGGCCACGGTGCAGGACATTGCGACGGTGCTGGTCCCGGATATCTACGGCGACAATCCCGCGCCGGAGGACGTGTACCGGATCGCCGGGGACGTCCAGCCGGGCAACTCGGGAGGTCCGCTGCTCACCACGGACGGCCAGGTGGCGGGAGTGATTTTTGCGAAGGCGACCGGCGAATCCTCGCTCGGTTATGCCATCACCATGGCGGATCTGGGACCTGTTGCCGCCCAGGCTCCGGCACTTGGCGACGCTGTCTCCCCGGGCGAGTGCATCCAGAAATGACGGGCACCCCGAAGTGACACGCACCGAAGCCCGGGCGGCAACCCGCTAAAGCCACTCCAGGCTTTGGCCGTGCGGGCCGGTGATCGCCGTGGGCTTCCCGTTGTGCAGCAGCAGGAACCGGCCGCGGAGCCGGGACTCGTCCATCTCGGGGACCACGCTGGAGCCGTCCGCCTGGATGATCACCGTGTGCCCTTCGTTGGACAGCCAGTGGCAGCCGCGTTCGACGGCGAGCCGCGCCATGGTGGCCCGGAACCGGTCACGCGCGTCCGCGTCGAGGTAGGCCATCACTGCGCTGTGGAAGACCACCAGGGTGGCGTCCGACGGCGCCCGCGCTGCCAGGGCGGGGAGCTGCTCGTTGAGGTCCCCGGCCACGAGGAGCGGCGGATCCGCCTGGGCAATGGCGATCGCCCGGCGCAGCCGTTCGCGGCGGAAGTCCTGCCCGGGCCAGATCAGCGCCTCCAGCCATGCGACGTCGTCGGGATTCCGGACGTTGAGGGGATTGAGGTCTATCCCCGCCCGCCACACCACCCGCGGGAGCTCGGCCGGCAGCGGGACCGGCCCGGTGACGGTGCAGCCCAGGACCGGATAACTGCCGGCCGCGGCACCGGCCGGGGCCAGCCGTGTGACCACGGGACCGGCGTCGTACTCGTAGCCGTAGCGGTCGGGGAACAGTGCCAGCCCGGCCGAGGCCCCGACTTCGATGAGCGCCAGCGGGCGCCCGCCGGTGCTGGCGATCTGCGCCAGGGCCGGCAGCAGGGTGGCGCAACGCCCGGCCTCGTTGGTCTGGGTGGCGCGGGTGAGCACGATCCGCGAGACGTCCTCCCAGTGCGCGTCCAGAAACGACCGGAAGTCCGGGTAGGGGCTGATCCGCGCGCCGAGGAAGCGTGCGGCCGCGAGCATCAGCAGGGGCTGGCGCTTGTTGTACGGCCACTCGTCGATCCGCCGGAGCAGCTCCGGGTCCTCCGCGATGCCCACCGACCATTCGGCGTAGCAGTCGGAGTTGCCGGGCGCGTCGACGGTGCCGAAGCGCCGGTACCACTGCGCCGTGGCGGATTCCCCGCTGCCGGATTCCGCACTGCCGGATTCCGCACTCCCCGATTTCCCGGTTGCCGGTTCCCCGGTGCCCGGTTCGGCAGCCGCCTGGTCCCCGCGGACGGGATCAACGGGGGACATGCTCAGTCCCGGCTGGCCTGCAGCCCGGCGAGGTACTCGACGGCGAACCGGTAGCCCAGGATCCCTGCGCCGGCAATCACGGCCTTGCTGATGTCCGAGAGATAGGAATGGTGCCGGAACGCCTCGCGGGCGTGGACGTTTGTGATGTGGACCTCGACGGCGGGCAGCTGCACCGCGGAGATGGCGTCCCGGATGGCCACCGAGGTGTGCGTGTAGGCGCCGGCGTTGATGACGATGCCGACGGCCCGGCCGCGCGCGGCATGGATCGCGTCCACGAGGGCACCCTCGTGGTTCGACTGGAAGCACTCGACGTCGAGTCCGTGCGCCGCGCCGGTGTCCTTGGCGAGCTGTTCGACGTCGGCCAGGGTGGCGGTGCCGTATTTCTCGGGTTCGCGGGTGCCGAGCAGGTTCAGGTTGGGTCCGTTGAGGACCAGGATGGTGCCGCGGCCGGCGCCGGCGGAGGTGGTTTCGCTCATGCCAGCCAATGTATCGCGTTGCGTTGCGGGCTGCCGCCCCGGCGGCGGAAAGGCGCGCAGATGACCGCCCCGGGAAAGGGCGGTGCGGCCCGGCGGCTCTGGCCTGCACCGGTCTGCCTGCCTAAACTGAAAGGACCACCGTGCGGAGCTCCCGTACCGGTCAGCTCGCGCGGATAGCCCGATTTCGGAGCACATCATGCGCAACAATCATTTAGGAAAACCAGTCCGCAGGCTCGCTGTGGGCATTCTCGCCCTTGCGGCGTTCCTCGTGCCGGCGCCCCTGGCGACCGCCGACCGCGCGGACCGGGGTGACCGGACCCCGGTGATCAGCCTCCCCGGCGCCACCGGCGCGGAAGGCATCGCCGCAGGGGAGGGCAGCACTTTTTTCGCCGGCGACCTGCCCAATGGGAACATCTTCCGGGGAGACATCGACGACGGCAAGGCAAAACTGTTCATCACGGCGCCGGAGGGCCGGGCGGCCGTCGGCATGAAGGTCGACCGGGAGAACGACCTGCTCTTCGTCGCCGGCGGTGCCACCGGCCAGGCCTACGTCTATGACCTGGAGACGAAGAAAACCGTGAAGGTCTACGATCTCGCGCCGGCCGGTGCCAGCTTCATCAACGACGTCACCCTGACCCGCGACGGCGCGTGGTTCACCAACTCCCGCGCCGGTGAGCTTTACCGGATCCCGATCGGCCGCGACGGAACGCCCGGCGACGCCCGGGCCCTGGCGCTCGAGGCCCCCGCAGGCACCGTGGACGAGGGGTTCAACCTCAACGGCATCGCCACCGCCGACGACGGCGACCGGCTGATCGTCGCCCACACCGGCCGCGGCGCCCTTTACTTAGTGGACCCGGACGACGGCTCGAACAAGTTGATAAAGGTCACGGACACCTCCGGGGCCCCGGTTCCCATGACGAACGTGGACGGCATCGTCGTCCGGAACGGCACCCTCTGGGCCGTGCAGAACTTCCTCAACCAGGTCAGCAGGATCGAACTGAACGGGTCGCTGGGCAAAGGCGAAGTGCAGGAAGTCATCACCAGCGAGAACTTCGACGTCCCGACGACGGCGGCGCTGTTCGGCAATACTCTCGCCCTGGTCAACGCGAAATTCGCCACCCCCGGAGCAACCAGTTTCGAGGTGGTCCTCGTCGAGGCCTGCTCCGGCGGCTGAGTTCCTAACGCGTCGCGAGCCGCTCAATCCGGCGCAGCGCCAGCGCACACACCGGAAGGTAGACCGGTGCCCACCACGGGACCGTGAAGGTGACGAGGCAGCCGCCGCCCTGCGGGATGACCCGGTGGCCGGTGGCCGGGATCCCCGCGACGGACCACGACCAGTACCGTCCGGGCTCAAACGCCGTCACGATGTAGGGCAGCGCCACACCCAGGACGCTGCGGACCCTGCCGCTGCTGCCCGCCGCAAACCCTGCGGATGCGGTGGCCGGCTCGACGCCGGTGATGGACGGCCCCCAGGCCGGCCACTTTCCGGTATCGGTAAGCAGCGCCCAGACGTCCTCCGCGGACGCGGCGATCCGGCGCGACACGGAGAAAGTCATCTGGGCCAATGTGCACCCTGCCCAGCCCGGGCCGGGTGCAGGCTCACTTCCTCAGCGAGTGCGCGATCTGGGCCATCACGGTGTTGTCGGCCAGGGTGGTGGCGTCGCCGACTTCGCGTCCTTCCGCGACGTCCTTGAGCAGGCGGCGCATGATCTTGCCGGAGCGGGTCTTGGGCAGTTCCGGGACGACGAGGATGGTCTTGGGCTTGGCGATCGGCCCGATCTCCTTGCCGACGTGGTTCCGGAGTTCCTGGACGATCGCGTCGCCGGTGTCCACGGCGTCCCCGCGCAGGATCACGAAGGCGACGACGGCCTGGCCGGTGGTCTCGTCCGCGGCGCCCACGACGGCGGCTTCCGCGACGGCGGGGTGGGACACGAGGGCGGATTCGATTTCGGCGGTGGAGAGCCGGTGGCCGGAAATGTTCATCACGTCATCGACCCGGCCGAGCAGCCAGATGTCGCCGTCCTCGTCCTTCTTGGCGCCGTCCCCGGCGAAGTACATGGTCTCGAAGCGGGACCAGTAGGTTTCCTTGAAGCGCTCCGGGTCGCCCCAGATGCCGCGCAGCATGGCCGGCCACGGTTCGCGGATTACGAGGTAGCCGCCGGAGCCGTTGGGCACGGACTCGCCGAGTTCGTCCACGACGTCCACGGCAATGCCGGGCAGCGGGACCTGGGCGGAGCCGGGCTTGGTGGCCGTCACGCCGGGCAGCGGCGCGATCATCTGCGCGCCGGTTTCGGTCTGCCACCAGGTGTCCACGATCGGGGCCGGGTTTTCCTTGCGCTCGCCGTTCTTGCCGGCGTTGCCGCCGATGACCTCGCGGTACCACATCCACGCTTCGGGGTTGATGGGCTCCCCGACGGAGCCCAGGACACGGATCGAGGAAAGGTCCGACTTCGCCGGGATCTCCTTGCCCCACTTCATGAACGTCCGGATGGCGGTGGGGGCGGTGTAGAGGATGGAGACCTTGTACTTCTCCACGATCTCCCACCAGCGGCCCTGGTGCGGGGAGTCCGGGGTGCCCTCGTAGATCACCTGGGTGGCGCCGTTGATGAGCGGGGCGTAGGCGACGTAGGAGTGCCCGGTGATCCAGCCGACGTCGGCGGTGCACCA
Organism: Pseudarthrobacter sp. PvP090; assembly: GCF_040547365.1. Taxonomy (NCBI): domain Bacteria; kingdom Bacillati; phylum Actinomycetota; class Actinomycetes; order Micrococcales; family Micrococcaceae; genus Pseudarthrobacter; species Pseudarthrobacter sp. PvP090. The sequence continues at coordinate 93,208 of NZ_JBEPPO010000016.1, read as the reverse complement.
GTACACGTCCGTTTCGGGGTGCAGGTCGAAGACGGCCTTGTGCGTGTAGGCGCCCTGGGCGATGTAGCCGCCGGTGGTGTGCAGGATGCCCTTGGGCTTGCCGGTGGTGCCGGAGGTGTACAGGATGAAGAGCGGGTGCTCCGAGTCATGCCCGACGGCGGTGTGCTCGGCGGAGGCGGTCCCGACCGTGTCGGCCCACCAGTGGTCGCGGCCCTCGTGCCAGTCGACGTTCTGGCCGTTGCGCTTGACGACGACGACGTTCTGCACGGTGTGCCCGCTGCCGTCTCCCTCGTGGGACAGGGCCTCGTCGACGGCGGGCTTGAGCGCACTGGGCTTGCCGCGCCGGTAGGTGCCGTCCGCGGTGACGACGAGCTTGGCTTCGGCGTCGTCGATCCGGGAGCGCAGCGCCTCGGCGGAGAAGCCGCCGAAGACCACCGAGTGGATGGCGCCGATCCGGGCGCAGGCCAGCAGCGTGATGACGGCCTCGGGAATCATCGGCAGGTAGACGGCCACCCGGTCGCCCTTGGCGACGCCGAGGGACTCGAAGGCGTTGGCGGCCTTCTTGACCTCCTCGGTGAGCTGGGCGTACGTGTAGGTGCGGGTATCGCCGGGTTCGCCCTCGAAGTAGATGGCAACGCGGTCCCCGTGGCCGGCCTCGACGTGGCGGTCCAGCGCGTTGTAGGCGGCGTTGATCTCGCCCCCGACAAACCACTTGGCGAACGGCGGCGTGGACCAGTCCAGGGCCTGGCTGAAGTCCTTGCTCCAGGTCAGCAGCTCGCGGGCCTGCTTCGCCCAGAAGGCGGGCCGGTCGGCGTCGGCCTCGGCATAGTCCGCGGCGGTGACCACCGCGTTGGCGGCGAACTCGGGGGAAGGGGCGAACTTGCGGTCCTCCTGCGACAGGTTTTCAAACGCGTCGCCAAGGGGAGCCTGCGTCGTCGTGGAGCCGGGGGTCTGCTGGGACATGGTGAACCTCATCATTCATCGATCCGTGCTGCGCGGGACCCCCGTTCCGCCGCAACGCCGGGCCGCTTGCGCGTCATCGGGCATCGGCTGGTCACGGACGTACCGCAAAGAGCTGTTCCGAAATACACACTAACGCCTGCGCCCTTCCGAACGTGTGCCGCGTCACACAGTGAACCGTGAGCGGTGTTTGTTAAGCGCCGAATGGTTGTTGGGCGCCCTGCGGGGCTCTGGTGCGGCCCGGCTGCTTCGGCCACACTGGTGCCATTGCCGGAGATGACATCGGGGAAATCATGAGATTCAGCGGGCCCTTGCAGCGGGCATCGACCTGGATGGAGAAGCCCCGGCGGTTCGGCGTCACCCTGTGGGGAAGCTCCAGCTGCCCGGCCGTCCCGGCCCGGATGGACGCGACCGCCCGCGACCGGGTGTCCATCAGCTTCGAGCAGGCCGCGGAGAAGGCCTGCACCGCCGACCTTGCGCCGATGACGTACGAATTCACGGTACCGGCCGGCGCGGACGCGGTTCCGCTGACGCTGATCCTCGTCGACGGCCAGGGCGTGACGATGCACACATTCGTGCTGGAATGACGGCCGACGGAGCCGCCGGCACCGGGAAAAAGGGTCCGGTTCGGTCCCGCTGTCCCCGGCTTGTCAGCTAGTGATCGGCCAGCCACTTGACTAGGCTGAGATGAAGTTGTGACATCCGATGGAGGCGACGGGACCCCTTGCGGTCCCCGCTCGGCCTGCCGTTAGACGGTGCTGTCCAGAGTGCCGCCATGCTAAGGAGAACCGAATGAACGAGCAAACAAACGGGCAGCTTAAGCAGCCCGCCCAAAGCCAGGCCAACGGTGGCGCGGACCGGTCCGGCGGCTACGGGGACGCACCCCGTTTCACGGTGGACAAGGCGAGCGGGAAGACGGCCGGCAGGAAGAACGAGGCGGTCCTCGGGCCGTTCACCATCCGCGACCTCACGGTGTTCGGCTCGACGCTGATTCTCTTTGTGGCTTCGCTGATCCCGATGTTTGCCGTCCGCTACAACCTCTGGAACCTGGGCAGCCTCTTCTTCCTCGGCCTCGGGATCCTGCTGCCGGTGATTGTTACCGCCCTGTTCGTGGCGCGCCGCCTCAGCCCCGGAACGAAGCTCCGCATCGGCTCCCTGTCGGTGGACCAGTTCGGCTCCGTGGTGGCGTCCTTTGCTGTCGCGTTCTTTTTCCTGGCCGTCGCGGGCGCCTATGTCCCCAGCATGTTGCTGGCCCTCGTCGGCGCCCTCGGGCTCCTCGCGGCCACCGTGCTGGGCCGCCTGATTCCGTTCTTCGCCGGGGACTTCCTGGACCGCGCAGAGGTCCCCGCCCACGTCGTGGCCCGCGAGTCGGCGGTCCCCGTCCGCAAGCCGCGCGCCCCCAAAGCGCCGAAACCGGCCAAGGACGAGACCGCCCCGAAGGCCGCCGGAACCAGCGCCGTCGCCGGCTGGGCGAAGAAGATGACCCCGGGCGGACAGTCCGGCGCCGCCGGTGCTGCCGGTGCGGCAGCCGCAACGGGCGCCGCCGCTACTTCGGGCTCCCCAACAGGCGGCGCCGCCGCAGCTCGCCCGGCGGCTGCGACGCCGGCCGCCGCCCAGGAAGCACCGGCCCGGGCCTCCGCGCCCACGCCGGTCGTCAGCTCTCCGGAAACGCAGGTCGCGGGTGTCGTGCCCGCCGCCACCGCACCGAAGCCGTCTGCTGCCGAGCAAACCCAGGCCGCCGCCGCCGTCGTGCCCCCCGGTGCCACGGCCCCTGCGGACCAGCAACTCCCGGATGCCCAGGCCCGGGCCGCCGCTGGAGCTGAGGAAACCCGGGCCGCCGAGGTTCCCGCAGCCGCCGCGAATAGCGCCCCCACCACGGTGAACCCGCAGGTGCGCCAGCAGGAGCCGATCGGCGCCACCGTCGACCCGGCAAGCCGCCCCGAGGAACACGAGGTCCAGACCCACGAGGCATTCTGGTTCGCCGTCGCCCAGCCACGCACCGCCCTGGATGAACACAGCGGCGTGGCGGCCTTCGTGATCGAGCCCGGCGGATGGGTGCTCGCCCTCGAGGACCGGGGCCACGAATTCCTGGTCCAGCACACCGACGGCCGCGTGGGCGTGCTCCGCGACCTCAGCAACATCGAACGCGGCTAGCCAGACCCCGTGACCAGCGAGTCCAGCACGGCAGTCCCCGGCAGCGCCGTGGCCAGCCCGACAAGCGCGGGACCGAAAGATCCCGGCATCACGAGCGCGGGCATCAAGGGCGCGGGCCCAAAAAGTGCGGGCCCGAAAAGTGCGGGCACCAAAAGCGCCGGCGCGCGCGCTGCGGGGGAGTCGCTGCTGGGGTTGAAGCGGCGCGCCCGCCGGATCAACAAGGCGCTGGCGGAACAGTATCCTTATGCCCACGCGGAACTCGACTTCCGCAGCCCGTTCGAGCTGGTGGTGGCCACTGTGCTGTCGGCCCAGACCACGGATGTGACAGTCAACCAGATCACGCCCCTGCTGTTCGCCCGGTACCCGGACGCGCGGAGCATGGCCGAAGCGGATCCGGCCGAGCTGGAGGCCATCATCAAACCGACCGGGTTCTTCCGCGCCAAGACCCGGAACCTCATGGCGCTGTGCAACCGGCTCGTGGATGAGTACGACGGCGAGGTGCCGGGCCGGCTGGATGACCTGGTGACGCTTCCCGGCGTCGGGCGGAAGACCGCGAACGTGGTGCTCGGCAACGCGTTTGGCATCCCCGGGATCACGGTGGACACCCATTTCGGCAGGCTCGCCCGGCGCTTCGGCTGGACCGAGTCCGATGACCCCGTGCGGATCGAGTCCGACGTCGCGGAACTGTTCGAGCCCCGGGACTGGACCATGCTCTCGCACCGGGTGGTGTTCCACGGCCGGCGCGTGTGCCATTCCCGCAAGCCGGCCTGCGGCGCCTGCGCCGTGGCGAACTGGTGCCCCAGCTACGGGATGGGGGAGACAGACCCGGAGAAGGCGAAGAAGCTGCTGAAATACGAGCTGGCCCCGGGGCAGGAGGAGCTGCTGTCGAAGCTCCTCGCCGAGACCCACCGCGCCGCGGAAATCCGGATGGAATCCCAGAGGAAGCCGCTGTGACGGCCCGCCAGGACCTCGTCGACCTGGTCGCCGCGGTTGAGGCCGGCACGGCGCCGTCCCCCGACCCGCGCTGGCGGGAACTCGTCGTCGAGCCCGGCGACCGGGTCCGACGGGCGGCGGTATTGATGCTTTTCGGTTCCCTCGATGACGTCCCGGCGACCTCGGTCAAGCTCCTCGCCCCGGCCGATCTGGACGTCCTCCTGCTGCAGCGGGCCCAGACCCTGGAGGACCATCCGGGCCAGGTCGCGTTCCCCGGCGGCGGCATCGACCCGGGCGAATCCGTCACCGACGCCGCGCTGCGGGAAGCGGAGGAGGAAACCGGGCTGGACCCGGCCGGCGTCGAGGTCCTCGGCGTGATGCCGGAACTGGCCCTTCCCCGAGGGAACTTCCTGGTGACCCCGGTCCTGGGCTGGTGGGCGTCCCAGTCGCCGGTGCGGGTGGTGGACTACGGCGAGTCCGCCCAGGTCTTCCGCGTCCCGGTCCGGGATCTGCTGGACCCGGACAACCGCGTGATGGCCACGGTGACCCGGGCGGGGCAGACGTTCCAGAGCCCGGCTTTTACCGTCAACGACGTCGTGGTGTGGGGCTTTACCGGAATGATCCTTAACCAGCTCTTCGACCAGCTGGGGTGGGCCGTGCCCTGGGACCGGGAGAGCCTGCTCGATGTCGACACGTGGAGCAGGCTCGACGGCTGAGGCGGGATTTAGCTGGGGGCCAGCCGGGCGCCGGGTCCCGTGGAGACCTTCATGGCAGCGTGATGCGAGCCGATGGACTTGCTGCGCGCCTGGGACTTGTCGACGATCAGCCCGGTCGCGGCGTTCTCCCGCACGGCGTTGATGCCCGCGGCTGCGCCCTTGATCGTGTTGAACAGCGGTGAAACGGCGACCACCGTTCCGTCGGATGCCGTCAGCTTGAAGAAATACTTCTTCCCGCCGGCCTCGGCGATCTCAAAAATGCCAGCCAAAGTGCTGCCTCCCCAAAAATCTATGCGTCGTTGCATGGCCGGCGCATTGTCGGATCAATGACCGGCCCTATCGAGGGTAACCGCCGTCACACGCGGTGCACAACGCTACCGGCGGGTACGTTACGGCGAGCGACCCCGCAGGATTATTTGGCGTTGTCGTAGGAGTCCACGACCGCGACGCTGACCGGGAATTCCACCGGGATCCTGCCGAACAGTAGTTCCTTGGCGGCGTTCGCGGCTTCCTCGATGGCCCGGATGCAGTCGGCCACCGCGGCCTCGGGGCAGTGGACCATGACCTCGTCGTGCAGGAAGAAGACCAGTTCCCCGGCGGGGCCGCCGTCCGCGCGCATGGCGCGGAGCCGGCGTCGCAGTTCCGCCAGCCAGCAGGCCGCCCAGTCCGCAGCGGAACCCTGGACGACAAAGTTGCGGGTGAACCGGCCCCGCGAGCGGGCGATCGAATCGGCCCGGCGCTCTTCCTCGGCGCTGGTCGACTGCTGGCTCTGGCGCCAGCGCTCGGACGGCGGCGGGCTGCTGCGGCCCAGCCGCGAGGTGACTGTCCGGCCGGCCTCGCCCTCGCGGGCTGCCTGCTCGACGAAGCCCACGGCGCGCGGGTAGGTGCGGGTCAGCTGCGGCATCAGGCGCCCGGACTCGCCGGTGGTTGCCCCGTAGATCGCGCCGAGCAGCGCCACCTTGGCCTTGGCGCGGTCCCCGCCGAAGCCCTGCGCGGCGATGCCGGCATACAGGTCCTTGTCGCGTGCGGCCTCGGCCATCTTGGAATCCTGCGCCAGCGCCACGAGCACCCGGGGTTCCAGCTGTGAGGCGTCGGCGACGATCAGTTTGTGGCCGGGATCGGCATGGACGGCACCGCGGATCTGGCGCGGAATCTGCAGCGCCCCGCCGCCGCGGGAGGCCCAGCGGCCGGAGACGACCCCGCCGACCACGTACTCCGGCTGGAACCGGCCGTCCTTCACCCAGGCATCCAGCCAGGCCCAGCCATTGGCGGCGTGCAGGCGGGAGAGCTTCTTGAAGGCCAGCAGCGGCTCGATCGCCGGGTGGCTGGATTCCTTCAGCTCCCACTGCCGGGTGGTCTTCACTTCGATGCCGTTCCGGTGCAGCGCCCGCATGAGGTCCTGCGGGGAGTCCGGGTTCAGCGAAGGGGAATTCAGCAGCTGCCGCAGCTCGGCGGTGAGCGCCTCCAGCTTGGCCGGACGGTGGCCCACGGGAGGGCGGGGGCCGAGGTAGTCGGCGAGGATCTGCTCATGCAGCTCCTCGCGCCACGGCACGCCCGTGTGCTGCATTTCCGCCGCGATCATGGCGCCGGCGGATTCGGCCGCGAGCAGCAGCTGGAGCCGCTGCCTGCGGTTGTCGCTGGGGCGTTCGGCGCCGGCACCGCCCGCCTGGCCGAGGGCTTCCTGCTGGGCGGCGAATTCGGTGCGGAGGTCCTTGGGGCTGTGGCGGGGTGCTGTGCGCAGGCCCGGGTCATCGAACAGGGCGCCCTGGTCGGCGGGCGGGGGAGGCGGCTGAAGCGCCCGCGGCGGCTGCAGCTCATCGTCCTGGACCATTTTCTCCGCGTTCTGCGCATACGCGGTGTGGGCGGTGAACTCGGAGTGGGCAAGGATCGCACCGCACAACGTGAGGTCGTAGCAGCGTTCCAGCTCGACGCCGGCGGCGAGGAGGGCGGGGTACCAGTCCTGGGTGCGGTGCCAGATCCAGCGCGGCCTCCGCTGTTCGAGTTCTCGCACGACGCCGGCCAGTTCGGCGGCGCTCACGGTCCGCGGTTCCGGTGTGGCCGGGTGGGGAGCGCCGTCCGCGGTGAGTTCCTGCAGGGCTGCGCCGTCGGAGTGGGCGGCGAGCAACAGGTACATGGTGTCAATTCTGCCCTGCGGTGCGGAGTGCCCCGTTCACCTGGCCTGACCAGGGCTTGTCCACATAGCGGCCGGTGCGGGTTATGGCCGGTTCCGGGGACGGGAAGAGTGGCCGCATGAGCAGGCACCAGCTAGCAGCGTCCAGTCTTGGTCCCGGGGCCGGGGCCGGGGCAGGCACCGGGGCCGGCGCGGCGCCGTGGGTGCCGGTCGAATCAGCGGAGACGCTGCTCGTGACAGGATCCGACGTGCTGCGCGGTGAAGTGGAACGCATCGTGGCGGCGTCCGGCGGCCAGCTGCGCACGGTGGCGGACCTGCGGGAAGCGGCGCCCTTCTGGGACTCTGCCGCGGGGGTGCTGCTCGGCAGTGACATCCGCGAGCTGCCGCCGCGGGGACGTTCGCCGGCCGTTCTCGTGGGCCTCACCGGCGACGGAGACAGCTTGTGGCATCTGGCCGCTGCCATGGGCGCCGAACGCGTCGCAGTGCTGCCCGAGGCCGCGTCCTGGCTCGCCGAGTACCTCAGCCGCTCCCGCGCTCCTGAAACCGGCGGACTCGTCCTCGGGATTGTCGGGGGTTGCGGCGGCGCCGGGGCCAGCACGGCAGCCGTCTGGCTGGCGCATGCTGCCGCCCGGGAGGGAGTGCGTGTCCTGCTCGTGGACGGCGACCCGTGGGGCGGGGGCCTGGAACTGGCGCTCGCCGCCGAGGAAACGCCCGGCCTCCGCTGGCCGGACCTGGGGGATGCCAGCGGCACCATCGATCCCCGCCAGCTCGCCGATTCCCTGCCCGTGGCTGGCGGCTTCCCGTTCCTCTCCTGGCCCGGGACCAAGGAGCGCCACAGCGGAGTGGACCATGCGGCCGTGGCCGGTGTACTGGACGCCGCCCGGCGCGGCTTCGAGCTCGTCGTGGTGGACATTGGCCGCGGATGGGACGCGTTGCGGACCTTCGCCTGGGACTGCGACCGGGTGATCGTCGTTGCGCCCGCGCTGCTCCGGGCAGCCGTGGCCACGGCCCGGCTCCTGCAGGACCTGCCTGCGGTGGAGACGGTGCTGGTGGTGCGCGGCAAACCCGGGGCCGCGTTGGACGCAGAGCTGATCGCCGAGGCCGTAGGGTTGCCCCTGGCCGGGATCATGCCGGACGTCAGGCGCGCCGCGGCCGCCACAGAGCTCGGGCGTCTGCTGGACACCGGACGGCAGCGCAACGTCCGGCGGTTCGCCCGCCTGGTCCTTGACTTTGGCGCCGGAGGCAACGGATGAGCGCCCACTCGGCGCCGGGCCCCCCGGACGCCGGCGCCACGACGGGAGGCCTGCGCTACCGGACGCCGGCCCGTGCGTCCGTTGACGCGAGGCTGCTGGAGTCCGTCCGCGAATCCGTAATGACCGACGCCGGGCCGGTGACGCCCTCTCGCGTGGCGGCAGCCGTCCAGGCGAGCGGACGCCTGCTGGGCACCGCCGGCGCCCTGGCCGCGGTCGAGGGGATCAGCGCGGAACTGAACGGCCTCGGGCCCCTGCAGGTCCTGGTCCGGGACCAGGCCGTGACCGACATCTTCGTCAACGGACCGGGCTCGGTCTGGCTGGACCGCGGCGGCGGACTCGAAAGGGCGCCGGTCGCGTTCACCGGCGAGCAGCAGGTCCGGGCACTGGCGGCCCGGCTCGTGTCGGCAGGCGGGCGGCGTCTGGACGACGGTTCACCCTGCGTCGACGTCAGGCTCGACGGCGGGTTCCGGGTCCATGCCGTCCTGCCGCCGATTTCCACATCGGGGACACTCCTGAGCATCAGGATCCGGCGTGAACGGGTGTTCTCGATGGACGAGTTGCGGCGGAACGGAATGTTCGGGGCTTTGGCGCAGACCGTGCTGGAGCGGATGGTGGAACGGCGGCTGAGTTTTTTGATCAGCGGCGCCACCGGGTCGGGGAAAACAACACTCCTGGCCACGCTCCTCGGCCTGTGTTCGCCCGGCGAGCGCCTGGTCCTGATTGAGGACGCCTCGGAACTGAACCCGGTCCACCCGCACGTCGTCTCGCTGGAGGCGCGGCACGGCAACCTCGAAGGCGGCGGCGCGGTGGACCTGGGCGAACTCGTGCGGCAGTCCCTGCGGATGCGGCCGGACCGGCTGGTCGTGGGGGAGTGCCGGGGCGCCGAAGTGCGTGAACTGCTGGCTGCCATGAACACCGGCCACAGCGGGGGCGGCGGAACCATCCACGCCAACACCGCGGCCGACGTGCCGGCACGGCTAACCGCGCTGGGTGCCCTGGCCGGGATGGGGCAGGACGCCGTCCGGCTGCAGGCGGCCAGCGCCCTCGACGCAGTGGTCCACGTGGAACGGATGAACAACGGGCGGACCGTGGCCTGTATCGGAGTGCTCGAAGACACGCCGGCGGGCTTGGTGGTCGGCTCCGCGCTGGACATTAGCGCCGGCGTCGTCCGCGGTGGGCCGGCGTGGCCGCGGTTGGCGGCCCGCCTCGGAATTGACCCGTCCCCGGTGGAGGAGGCATGACTGCGCTGCTCATTGGAGTGCTCGCCCTGGCCATCTTCCTGGCACTTTCCCCGCCGGGAGCCCCACGCCGCCGGATCCGCGCGGCGTTGGCCGGCGCTCGGGGCAACTTCGCCGCAGGCTCTCCCGCACCTCCGCGCGAAGCGGCCCGATGGGGGCGCCGGGGCGCCCCGGCGGCATCGATGACCCTGCTGGTCCAACAGATGGCGGCGTTGTTGAAGGGCGGCCGGACTCCCGCGCGGTTGTGGGATGAACTGTGGCTCCTGTACGGCGTTGATCCGGCCGCGCCCGTCTCCGGGGAAGACGTTCCGGGCCGGAGCCTGGTGCTCGCCCCGGGATCCGCGCGGATGCTTGCCGCAGCCCGTGCCGCCGCGGTGCGCGGTTCCCCGGTCGGAGCGGCCATCCGCTCCGCCGCGGCCGGGTCCGGGGGAGCGGGCTCCGGAAAGGCCCGGGGGAGTGGCGCAGGCGAGGGCGTCCGTGCGCGCCGGGTCTGGTTTCAGCTCGCAGCGTGTTTTGACGTGGCCGAGGCCAGCGGCTGCCCGCTGGCGGACGTGTTGACGCGTTTCGCCGCCCAGCTGGAGGCCGAGGACGACGCCGACGCCGCCCGGCAGACGGCGCTGGCGGGACCCCGTGCGACCGTTCGGCTGCTGACGTGGCTTCCGTTCCTGGGTCTGGGCCTGGGGGTGCTGCTGGGCGTGGATCCTGTCGAGGTCCTGCTGGGAACCCCGCTGGGTGTCGCGGCGCTCGCGGCGGGCCTCGCCCTCACCGCGGCCGGCCGGATCTGGTCGTCGCGGCTCGTCCGGACGGCAGAGGGGCCTCCGCCATGACACCGGACGCCGCGGGTCTTGCGCTGCTGGCCGTCCTGGCAGCCGCGGCCGTGACCGCGTTTTCGGACCGTGGCCCGGCCAGGCGGAGACTCCGGCGCCAGACGCAGCCCGCCCCGGACACCGGACACTCACGCCGCTCAACAACAATCCCTGACACGGCCGGGGCAGCAGGCGGGCCCGGGCTCGGTGATGCGGCCATGCTGCTGGAACTGATCGGCTCGATGCTCGATGCGGGGGCGGGACTCGGCCGTGCCCTGGCGCTCGTAGCCGAGCTGGCCGCGCCCGAAATCCGCGGTCCGCTGCGCCCGGTCGTCGCTGCCCTCGCCGTCGGCGCCGATTGGGACACCGCCTGGCGCAGCTCCGACGTCCGTGCGCCGGGAGTCCTTGCCGTGCACGATGCGCTGGGATTTGCCGCACTGACCGGTGCCCCGTCCTCCGCCATCCTCTACGCCCAGGCGGCACGCCTGCGGCGCGAGCGGTTCCGGACCGCGGAAAAGCAGGCCGCAGCACTGGGCGTGAAGCTCGTTGTACCGCTCGGCCTGTGTTCGCTGCCGTCCTTCATCTGCCTGGGCGTCGTCCCGGTCCTGCTGGCAATGCTGCCGGGCTGACCCCGGTGGTGGAAGGCGATGGCGGGAGCGGCATTCCTCCACAGCCCGCGTCGGGGTTTTCCACTTGGCCGGATCGGCGCCTTACGCGTCGCCCGCCCAGCCGGAAGAGTCTAAGAACAGCCGGCACTCCCGCCGGAACCCAACGAAAGGAACACACCATGTCACTCCATCCCATTGCGACGGCCGGAACCCGCAGGGCGCTGAAAGTCCATCCCCAACCGGAGAGCGCTGAGATCCATGAAATCTATCCAGGAGCCAGTGCCGCCGCCCCGTTCAAGAGTCGAAAGTCGAGACGACTCCGATGGCTGGGAAGGCTGTTTGGCTCCGAGACGGGGATGGCGACGGCCGAGTACGCCATTGCCACACTCGCCGCTGTGGGGTTTGCCGGCATCCTCGTGTTCATTATGCGCAGCGACGAAGTCCGGGGTTTTCTGTTGAACCTCATCCGTACGGCGCTCGCCTTGCCATGAGCTGCGAATGGCCGGCCGGAGGAGGCATAGGCAAAGCGTCGTCCCCGCCAGCCGCCGGACGCCCCCGGTGGCGGCAGGCAGCCGGCGGCGACACGAGCCGCGGCGCCGTCACCGCCGAGTTCGCGGTGGCGCTGCCCGCCGTCCTGCTCCTGCTCGCCCTGCTGCTGGCCGGTTCAGCGGCGGGAGTCACCCAGCTGCGGCTGGAGGAGGCGGCCCGGGCCGGTGCACGGGCCCTGGCCCGGGGCGAGGACGCTGCCGCCGTGGACGTGATCGTCCGCCGGCTCGCCGGTGGCTCAGCGGCGTCGGCAGTGGCGTCCGACGGCGGATGGCTCAGCGTCACGGTGTCCGGGAAGGTCCCAGGTGCCGTTGGCTCGCTCCTTCCCTGGACTCTCACGGCCCGCGCCTGGACCAGAGGCGAAACGTCCGGACCTTCGGCCGCGGCCCGGGTCCCCCCGGCCTGGCGCCACCAGCTGCAAAGTGTGGCCGCATGAGCCCGCCGGAGCGCCGCAGCACACCTCCGGTCGGGGAACCCGGGGAGCGCGGGGCCGGCACCGTCCTGGTGCTGGGGTTGGGGCTGCTCGTCGTGCTCGCCGCTGTCCTGATCGCGCTGCTGGCCCAGTCGGCCGCGATGGCGTCCCGGGCGGCGGCCGCCGCAGACCTTGCTGCCCTCGCCGCCGCGGATGTTGCCCGGGGAATCGCCCCGGGAGTCCCCTGCGCCGTCGCCATGGATGTGGCACACCGGAACGGCGCCAGCGTCCTCAGCTGCGCGGAAGGGGCCGGGTACGCGGTCCAGGTCCGGACTGAACTCGCCGTCCGCACGCCCCTGGGCGCGGCCACCGGTTTGGCCAGGGCCGGGCCGCCGCCGTGACCGGGCACCTGGGGCCGCGGCTACGCCTGCAGCGGGACCGCGGCGTGGTCCGGCTGCCCGGTGCGCATCTGGTCGGTCGCGTCCTTGAGCAGCACGTCGATGAGGGTCACGGCGGCGTCCTTGTCGAGGGGATTGTTCTTGTTGCCGCACTTGGGCGACTGCACACAGGACGGGCAGCCGGACTCGCATTCGCAGGCCTTAATTGCGTCGCGGGTGGCGGCCAGCCAGACGCGGGCCTTGTCGTAGCCGCGCTCGGCGAAGCCTGCCCCGCCGGGGTGGCCGTCGTACACAAAGATGGTCGGCACCCCCGTGTCGGCGTGGATGGCCGTGGACACCCCGCCAATGTCCCAGCGGTCGCTGGAGGCCACCAGGGGCAGGAGGCCGATGGCCGCGTGCTCCGCGGCGTGCAGGGCACCCGGGAACTGCGCCTCGATCAGCCCCGCACCGGTCAGCGAGCGGTTGTCCATCACGAACCACACCGCCTTGGTGAACAGGTCCCGGGCACCAAGCTGCAGCGGCTCCTCACCGAGGATCTCATTGGAAATCAGCGCCTTGCGCTGGAAGGAGACCACCTGCGTCGTGACCTTCACATCGCCGAAATGCACGGCCACATCGCCCCACTGCGTGGTGCGCTGCGTTTCGAGCACCTCGATCTGGGTCACGTCCCGCGCGGTGGTGTAATAGTCCGGGTTCGCCCGGCGCACCACCACGCAGTGATCGTCCTCGTTCAGGTCCTCCACCACGTAGCTCTCGCCCTGGTGGACGTAGATCGCACCCGTATGGGCCTGGTAATGCGTCTGCGGGGAATCCATGGTCCCGAGCAGGGATCCCGTGTCGGCGTCCACGATGCTCACCGGGCCGCCACCGTCGGCCCTCAGGTTCACCATGGCCGCGGCGCTTTGCGGGTGGGTCCAGAACCACCCCGCGGGGCGCCGGCGCAGATATCCCCGGGCCACCAGCTGGTCCAGCAACTTCTCGGACGTGGCACCGAACAGGTCCAGCTCGGCGTACCCCAGCGGCAGTTCGGCGGCGGCGGCACACAGGTGGGGACCCAGCACGTAGGGATTGGAGGGATCAAAGACGGTGGCCTCCACCGAGACGTCGAAAATCGCCTCGGGGTGGTTCACCAGGTAGGTGTCCAGCGGGTCATCGCTCGCGACGAAGGCGGCGAGGGCGTCCTGGCCGGCCCGGCCGGCCCGGCCGATCTGCTGGAACAACGACGCGCGGGTTCCCGGCCAGCCGGCCACGAGCACGGCGTCGAGGCCGGAAATGTCGATTCCCAGTTCCAGGGCCGAGGTGCTGGAGACCCCGAGCAGCTCGCCGGAGCGCAGCGACTTCTCCAGCGCCCGGCGCTCCTCCGGAAGGTAGCCGGAGCGGTACGCCGCGACCCGTTGCGGCAGGCTGGGGTCCACTTCGTCGAGGAGGCGCTTGGTGATGGAGGCAATGGTTTCGGCGCCGCGCCGGGACTTGATGAACGCAATGGTCCGCACCCGCGCCGAGACCAGATTGGCCAGCAGGTCCGCGGTTTCCGCGACGGCCGTTCTCCGCTCCTTGGCGCCGTTTTCCCCCCGGAGTTCGCTCAGGGCGGGCTCCCAGAAGGCCACGGTGGTGGAGCCGTGGGGCGAGGAGTCCTCGGCCACGGCCCGGACCGGAGCGCCGATGAGCCGGCCGAAGGAGGTGCCGGGCTCGGACGCCGTGGCGGAGGCGGCGATGAACACCGGCCCGGACCCGTCCGGGCTGTAGTAGGCGCAGATGCGGCGCAGCCGGCGCATCAGGTTGGCCACGTGGGATCCAAAAACGCCGCGGTAGCTGTGGGCCTCGTCCACGACCACGTAGCGCAGCCGGCGGAAGAACCGTGCCCACCAGGCGTGGTTGGGGAGGATCCCGAAGTGCAGCATGTCCGGGTTGGCCAGGATGAAGTTCGCGTGGTCCCGGATCCAGCGGCGGGACGCGGGGTCGGTGTCGCCGTCGTAGGTCTCGGCCCGGACGGTGGGGAGTTTCAGGGCCCGGATCGCGGACAGCTGGTCGGCAGCCAGGGCTTTGGTGGGCGAGAGATACAGGGTGACGGCGCCGTCGTCGTGGATCTTGCCGGGATCGGCGAGGACCCGCAGTTCGGAGCGGTGGATCGCGTCCAACGCCGGCAGCTGGTAGGCCAGCGATTTTCCGGAGGCGGTGCCGGTGGCGATCACCACATGCTCGCCGTCGTGGGCGAGGTCGGCGGCCTGGATCTGGTGCCGGTAGGGCTCGTGGATGCCCAGCGAACCGTAGGCGTTCACAAGGTCGGGGTGGGTCCACTCGGGCCAAGGCGCGTGCACGGCCTGCCGGGCGGGAATGGTGCGCACATGGCGGAGCTGTTCCGGGTCCGGGCCGCGGCCCAGCAACGGAATCAGGGACTCATGTGGGTTCACTCGTACATTCTTTCACCCGGCCTCAAATCGTCCGGGGCACGCGACCCGCCAGCCGAGGGCCTCAGCCCACGGACAGGTCCGAGCCCTCGTCCGAGGCGGAAAGCATCAGCACGTGGCTGACCGTGGTCCAGCCGAGGTGCGAGTAGAGCTTCTGCCCGTCGAGTGAAGCGAGCAACAGCCCGGTCTCGACGTCGTGCTCGAAAGTCTGGGCGGCGAGGGCGCGCATGATGAAGCTGCCCAGGCCCCGGCGCTGGTACCCGGGCTCGGTGACGATCTTGTCGAAGATTGCGGTGTGGCCCACCACGAACATACGGCCGCTTGCCGCCACCTCGTCCCCGGCATAAACCACGGCATGGTGGACACCGTCGATCTTTGACGGAACCCACCTGAGATCATCATCCGGAAGCCAGGGATCCTCGGCGTCCTGGGTCTCCATATCCACGATCATCATCGTCTGCGAGGCGGACGTGACGTTGAGCCCTTGCTGCTGGGCCAGGAAGTGGTACCTCGCAACGTCATTCGTGAGGACCGTGAGGATCCGGGCGGGTACCTCCGCGGTGGCAGCGGCCAGCGCCGCGAACTCCGCGTCGGAGGGATCGTGGGCGAAGTATTCCCATTCGTGGGTGGTGTCCGCCCTGAAAGCCGCCGGGAACCGGCCCTCCCTGCGTGTCTCATATCCTCGGCAGCCGGCCCAGCCGGTGACCCAGATTTCCAGCAGATGAGTGGTGTCTTCAACCATGGCCTCAAGACTCATGAGATGAGCGTATTCCAGCCCCGCCACAAGCAACAGGGGCCGGGTCCGGGAACAGGTCTTGCTTACGTAATTGTGACCGGACCGGCCCGCCGGTACCGGCGGCCGCGGCTTTCGGTCCACCCAGTACCCTTAAAAGGTGGCTTTGAACAGAATTGTGCTCTTTTACTCCTTCACCCCGCTCCCGGACCCGGACGCCGTCCGGCTCTGGCAGCGTGCGCTCTGCGAGAAACTCGGCCTGACCGGCCGCATCATCATCTCCAAGGACGGCATCAACGCGACCATCGGCGGCGAGCTGAACGCGGTCAAGCAGTACGTGAAGACCACCCGCGAATACAAGGGCTTCCACGGTATCGACGTGAAGTGGTCCGACGGCGGCGCCGCAGACTTCCCGCGGCTGAGCGTCAAGGTCCGCGACGAGATTGTGTCCTTCGGTGCCCCCGGAGAGCTCGCAGTCGACGCCGGCGGCGTGGTCGGCGGCGGCACGCGCCTTTTGCCCGAGGAACTGCACCAGCTCGTGGAGGCGCGGAAGGAGGCCGGCCAGGAGGTTGTGTTCTTCGATGGCCGCAACGGCTTCGAGGCCCAGATCGGCAAATTCAAGGACGCGATCGTCCCGGATGTGGCCACCACCCACGACTTCATCAAGGAACTCGACTCCGGCAAGTACGACGCGCTCAAGGACAAACCGGTGGTCACGTACTGCACCGGCGGCATCCGCTGCGAAGTGCTCTCGAGTCTGATGGTGAACCGCGGCTTCAAGGAGGTCTACCAGCTCGACGGCGGGATCGTCCGCTACGGCGAAACCTTCAAGGACCAGGGCCTCTGGGAGGGCTCCCTCTACGTGTTCGACAAGCGCATGCACCTGGAATTCAGCGGGGACGCGAAAACCCTCGGCGAATGCGTCCGCTGCGCGGCGCCGACGAGCAGGTTCGAGAACTGCTCCAACGCGTCCTGCCGGACGCTCACGCTCTACTGCTCGGACTGCGCCGCCAGCCCGGAGACCCTCCGCTGCCCGGACGGCTGCGCGGTCTGAGGCCCGGCCCGGGGCCCGCCGGATGCTCCCGGACCGGCGAAGGACCTCAGATGCGGCTCACCCGGTAGGCGAAGTTGGCCCCAGCGTTGGCTTCCACTTCGATGTTGAGCACGGCGCCTTCGGGCAGGTACACCACACTCACGCGTGACGTTCCGCAGCGCAGGTTCAGGTCCACCAGATCCAGGTCCCCGTGGCCGATGCTAAATGAGACCCGCTGCGGGCTCCGGCAGGCGAGGGTCAACGAATAGCTGCTGCCACTGGGGACTGGTGCGGTGGTTTCCGTCCGTACCTCCTCAGCCGCCAACGTGCCGTAGCCGGTGTGGACCACTTCGCCCTCGGTGGCGGGGAGCACCTGCGCCAGCCACGCGTCCAGCTCAGCCCCGGAGACGGGCAACCGCGTCGAGGGGTCCCGCGGCAGGGCCGCATCGGTGAACGGCGGGGCGGATGCGGACGGCGTCCCGCTGGCGAAATCGTCGTCGTATTCGTAGGCGCAGCCGGCCAGCGCCATGGCCAGCGTCAATGAAATTCCCACGGCGCGTGCGGTGCGAGTCCGGGCCCCGCTCGATACCGGGACAGTGTGCATGTCCTGACTTTAACGCCGCCCGTGCCCGGGCGCCAGAGCCTAACGGCAGGCTATAGCAGCGCTGCGCGAGTGCCTACTGTCCCGGCTCGCTGACGCTGATCCGGACGCCTGCCACGGCGCCGGTTCCGCGGCTGCCGCCGTAACGGATGAGGTGAGCCGACACGGTCCCGGGCACCAGATCGACCAGCGCTTCCGCCACATCGCCGCAGTCGAAGTTGCGCTCCAAGAGCGTGCCGCCCTGACGGGCGCCCTGGATGACGGACAGGTGCGCGTCCGGTGCCCCGACGCACGCCGCAGTGACCTTGTACTGGCCGGCCTGAGTGACGATGCCCGAGGCTGAGAGACCTCCGCTGCTGGTGTCGCCGAGCCCGCCCGATCCGCCGAACCAAAGGCCCTCCGGTGACCCATCGAGGACGGTCTCCAGCTCCAGCAGATTGCGGGTTTCGGCGGCAACGAGTTCCGGGTCCCGGGCAGGCGACGGCTGCGGGTCCGGAAATGACCGGGCGGACGCCGCCGCCCCGGATGGTGAAAGGCCAACGTCGTCGGCGACTTCACACCCGGCCAGTGCAGCGGCAACAGCGCCGGCCGCCAGCAACAGTGCCGCCCGGACGGTCCAGTGCGTACCCCCAGTAGCAGCCATGCACCGAGCCTAACCGCCGGGTCCGCCGGCGCAAACCACCCCGGCCTAGCCCGCGTCGGCCGCGCTGCTATGCCGCAGGTACCAGGTGGTAGGCGTAAATGAGCGGAGCGTCCACGCTGGACGTGCTGATCTGAAGCGTGCCTGCCGCGGGGACTTTGATGCGTGCCGTCTCCCGGCTGCCGTTGCAGGCCGCCCCGGGCTCAGCCAGCCTCTCGCCGTCGAGGGAGACGTCGAAGAAGGCCTTGCCGCCGCCGTCGCAGGTGATGGTCAGGACGTAAGCGCCCGCCCTGATCCCGGGTGCGCTTTTGACCAGCGGATCCCGGTTGAGGATTTTTCCCGCGTCCTCGAGCACAACGCCGGCGGCCCGGGGAAGCGCCGTCGCCTTCCACGCCGGCACATCGGCCGACTCGATGGAACCGGCCGGGGAGCACGCTGTTGCGGCCAGGACGACGGCGGCGCCCGCCGCGAGGCCGCGCGCGGCGCGCTTGGCAGCAAAGTTGCCGCGCCCGACGGGCCGGACCGCGTGCCGGACGGGCCGCGCGACAGGTGCCACAGGCCGGGCGCGCTGAAAGCCGGGGAAATGGAAGAGCATGCCTCCAACTTACCGCCGCCACGGTCGGAAGCCGTCTCCCCGGCTGCCGACCGCGACGGCCCTGATCTCCAGCGTGCAGTGCCCAAGCTGCCCGTGACCAAGCCTTGCTCACAGCTGTGGGAAAACTGCGCAAATTAGGGGCGGCCGGATAAACCAACCCAGTAGGCTTTTTGCACACGGGAAGCCTCAGCCGCTTCCCAAGACTGGGGATTCACACTTCTTTCGACGGGCCGTCGACATGCGGAGGCTTCGCCTTGCCAACCTTTAGGTTGCGTACGTCACCAGCCCGTGGCTGAAGGACTTCATGGCCAAGGCTAAGCTCAGGGGCCTGCGCGTGGATTTCATGACCATGCACTGCTACGGCTGGCCGAACGTGGACAGCTTCCTGGGCAAGGTCAAAACGCTGTATGACCTGTACGGCAAGCCCATATGGGTGACCGAGTACGCCGTCGCTGACTGGGAGGCCACTGCCACGAAACCGAGCCGGTACAGCCGGGCCCAGACCGAGGACTTTATGCGGGGCACGGTCGCGGGTATGCGCGCCATGCCCTACGTGGAGCGTTTCGCCTGGAAGAACCGGGACATTTCGGACCCTGTAATGGGCAACTCGGCCCTCTTCGACCAGCGCGGCTGGCGGACCTCCACCGGCAGGCTGTACGCCTCGTTGTAGTAAGGATGGGCATGAGGGGCTGTGGTCGTCGTGTGCGCCACGTCCCCAAAGGGCCTCATCCCAGCCCTTGGCTGCCTCCACGACCGCCGCCGTCATCCGGTCCCGCTCGGCGGCTGCACAGGACGGACCCCGGCGGCTGCAGCTAGGCGCGCGACACGAAGCCCATGCGGCCGGAAAGCCGGCTGGCCGGCCAGGTACGGATCTTGACCTTGACGTAGCGTCAAGCTCTAGCATCGGGTTACCGGCCCGGACGCGGCCGGTTCCGGGGCGGAAGGAGCAGCGGCGTGGAGTGGTCCGTGCAACAAATCGCCAGGATCGCCGGGACCACGAGCCGGACGCTGCGCCACTACGACGCCGTCGGACTGCTCAAACCCATCCGGACCGGCGACAACGGCTACCGTTTCTACGACCAGGCGTCCCTCGTGCGGCTGCAGCGCATCCTGCTCCTGCGGGACCTCGGGCTGGGGCTCCCGGCCATCGCCGACGTCCTCGGTCACGAGCCCGATGCCGTCAAAGCCCTGAGCCGGCATCTGGACTGGCTCCGGCAGGAACAGGACCGGCTGGCACGGCAGGTTGCCTCGGTCCGGCGGACGATCGAAGCACTGCGAGAAGGAGGACTGATCATGGCGGAGAACATGTTCGACGGCTTCGACCACATCCAGTACAAGGACGAGGTAGAGGAACGCTGGGGCAAGGACGCCTACGCGCAGGGAGACTCCTGGTGGCGCGGGATGGGTCCGGCCGAGAAGGAGGCCTGGAAGCAGCGTTCCCGGCAGCTCGGCAGCGACTGGACCGCGGCTGCGGCGTCCGGCGTCGCGGCGGACAGCACCGAGGCTCAGGAGCTGGCCCGGCGGCAGGTCGAATGGCTCACCGGAATCCCCGGCACGCCGGCCGCGGCCTCCGCCGCCGGCGGCGACGTGAAGGGCTACGTCACGGGGCTCGGTGAGGTGTACGTTGCCGATCCGCGGTTCGCCGCGAACTACGGCGGCGAAGCCGGGGCAGCCTTCGTCCGCGACGCCCTCCGGAGCTACGCCGCGAGGCACCTCTAGCCCCGGGCCGGGACTAAACTTGTCCGGTGACTCCCTCCACGCATTTCACGGCCGGCAACACCCCCGACGCCCCGCGCAGCGACCTCCCCGGCCTGCTCGACGCCCTGGCCGCGGACCTGCGCGGCATCCGCTACACCGTTGACGGCGTCGCCGAACTGCTCGGCGCCGCCGCGCACAGCGCCCTGAGCCGGGACCAGCTGGTGCCCGCGCTGATCGTTACCGAGGAGGCCGGCCACGGGGAGCCGACGACGGCGGCGCTCGCCGCCGTCGTCCGCTTCTGGCTGCTGGCCGAACCGCAGCCCGCCGCCACCCTCGACGCCGCCCTGCCCGGCATCCGCACGGCAGGCCTGCTGGAACTGGGCCTCGTGGAGCCGTCCGCCGACGGCCTGGTCCAGGCCAAGGTGGACCTGCGGCCCTACGGCTGGGACGGAACCGCCGGGGAAACCGGCCAGGGGGAAGGCGCCCAGGGGGAAGACAGCCAGGGGGAAAACACCCAGAGGGAAAACACTGCCAGCAGCGGCGGCGCGGAGCTCTGGGTGGCCAGCGACCTCGCCGCCCACCAGCGGCCCGGGGTGCTGCGCCACGACCACGTCCTCGGGATCGGGCAGGCCTCCACCACGCTGGTGCAGGTCACCGCCCGCCGGCACGTGGCCAGGGCACTGGACCTTGGCACCGGCTGCGGCATCCAGACCTTCCACCTGCTCCACCACGCCGAGCACGTCACCGCCACGGACATCTCCGACCGCGCCCTCGCGTTCACCCGCTTCAACCTGCTCCTCAACGCCGGCCAGCTGCACCTGGACCCCTCCGACCTGGAAGCCCGCGTGAGCCTGCGCCGGGGATCCCTGCTCGATCCGGTGGCGGGCGAGGAGTTTGAACTGGTGGTCTCCAACCCGCCGTTCGTGATCACGCCGCGCAGCCTCGGGGAGGCCGCCGCGGACCAGTTCACCTACCGCGACGGCGGCCTGCCGGGCGATGACATTGTCGCCGCGCTGGTCCGGGCTCTCCCTGCGGTTCTCACCCCCGGCGGGACAGCCCAGCTCCTGGGCAACTGGGAGATCCCGGCGGGCGCCGCCTGGGACGAACGGCCGCAGGGGTGGGCCGGTCCGGACGCGGACGTCTGGTTCATCCAGCGCGAGCAGGTCAGCCCGGAACAGTACGCCGAGACCTGGCTGCAGGACGCCTCCGAGGCCCGCGACCGGCGGCTCTACCAGGACTCGTACGCCGCGTACCTCGACGACTTCGCCTCCCGCAACGTCGAGGCCATCGGCTTCGGGATGATCTGGCTGCGGCGGCCCGCCGCGGGCTCCGCTCCGGTGCTGAGGCGCTTCGAGGAGATCACCTATCCGATCGAGCAGCCCGTCGGCCCGCACCTGGGGGCCGCCGTGGAACGCGCCGACTGGCTGGCCGTCCACGACCTGGCGGCGGCGCACCTGCTCGTGGCCGAGGACGTCACCGAGGAACGGCACCAGCGCCCCGGAGCCGAGCACCCCGGCGTCATCCTGCTGCGCCAAGGTGCCGGACTGCGCCGCACCAACCTGCTCAGCACCGAACTGGCCGGCTTTGTCTCAGCGTGCGACGGCGACCTGTCCGTCGGGCAGATCATCGGCGCCCTCGAAGCGCTCCTGGGCGGCGGCGAGGACTGGGACGCCGGGACCTTCCGCGCCGGCCTCCTCACCGAGGTCGGGAACCTGGTCCGCGACGGTTTCCTGCTGCCCGCCTGACGCGGCGGGTCCGCCCAGCGCGGCCGCAGCTGCGGCCCCCGCGGCTGACCCCGCGGCGGCTGGAAACGCGGCCGCTGGAAGCGCGGCGGCGGGGAGCGCGGGGCCGGCCGTGCCCTCGCGGCCATAGCGGGGCAGGACATACGCGGTGACGGCCAGGGCCGCCAAGACCCCACCCACCCCGGCGACCAAGAAGCTCACCCGGATCGGGAGCAGGGCGCCGAGCAGCCCGCCCAGCGCGAGCGCCCCGATGGACACGGCCCGGGTCATGCCGCCGATGATCGCCATGGCCTGGCCGCGGCCGCTTTCGGGGATCCGCATGATCGCAATCGCGCCGAAGCACGCGTTCAGCACCCCGCAGCTGGCCCCCATGGCGGTATAGGCCACGAACAACAGTTCCATGTTCGGCACCAGGGACATGATCCCCAGGAAAGCCGAGGTCAGGGCCATCGAGACCAGCAAAACGCGCAGCCGGGTGGGGTGGGTCGAGATCCGGCTGGCCAGCCCCGCCCCGGACGCCATCCCGAGGCCGAACGACGCGGCCAGCAGCCCGTACTGCGTCTCGGTGGCGCCGAGCTCGTCGCGGGCCAGGAACACCTCAAGGACGTTGGTCGCCTCGCCGACGGTGATGAAGAACAGCGCGCCGAGGACCAGTGCCCAGACCAGGCCGTCACGCCGGATCAGGCGCAGCCCGTCCAGCAGGGCCGGAGGCTCCTTGCCGACCCGCTCGGCGGCCGTGCCACGGCGGGTCCGGATCAGCATGGCGGCCACGCCCATCGCCAGGTAGCAGCCGCTGGCCACCGCAAACACCAAGCCGGATCCGCCCCAGCCGCTGAGCAGTCCTCCGGCCGCCGGTCCAACCATGCTGGCGATCATGATGGTGGCCTGCATGGTGCCCAGCGCCCGCGGGGTCCGTTCCTCGCCCACGATCCGGGGCAGCAGGGCCTGCCAGGTCGGCCCGGCCACCGCCTGGGCGGTGTCGAGGAGCAACGTCATGGCGAACAGCACCGGTAAATAGTTGTCCAGATACTGCATGCCCAGCCCCATCCCGGCGACCGCGGCGGCACTGACCACGGAGGACGCCGTCGCCAGCGTCCTGGAATCCCGGGTGTCGGCCAGCCGGCCCGCCCACGGCGCCAGCAGCACCAGGGGGAGCGCCGAGCAGAGCAGATAGGCCGCCACGAGCCAGGGTCCGGCGATGGCCGTCTGGCCGGCGGCGGCGAGGTTCTGGAGGTGCAGCATGACGCTGATGATGACGGCGCCCATGCCGGCCGTGGCGATGAAGCGGGCACTGCTGGCCAGGACGAAGTCCCGGTTGCGCCAGAGGGGCTGCGCGGGCGGAGCGTCCGGCGCCGTATGAAGTGCCTGTTTCATAAATAGCAAGCTACTCTCCGGTACATTTTGGTGTCAAGCATTTCTTTCATAGTTTGGCGAGGCTCGGTAGACTGGTGGTGTGAATGCAGAAATCCCGATGGCGGAGTCACCGGTCCCTCCGGCACCCAAACGCCGGCAGCGCCCGGAGAAGAAAGTGGAGATCACTGACCCAAAAGCGATCCGGGCACTGGCCCACGCTGCCCGGCTGGAAGTCATTTCCGAACTGTATTCAACCCAGGTGAGCCGGACCGCCACCGAACTCGCCGCACAGACCGGCCTCACGCCGAGCGCCATGAGCTACCACCTGCGCGCGCTGCAGAAGTGGGGCATCGTGGTGCCGGCCGCCACCGCCGGCGACGCGCGGGAGCGCCGCTGGAAAGCCGCGGGCACCGACTTCACCATCAACTCGGGCGGCGGGGTGGCGAGCCCCGAATTCGCCGTGCTGGATCTTGAACTGGACGCCTACCGCCGGCGCGTCAACGCCTACGCCAAGACCCGGGACGAGCAGCGCCAGCGCGGCGAGGCCGTGGACGGGCCCTCCTCCGTGGTGCTGGCCAGCAACCTGCTCTATCTGACCCGGGACCAGCGGGAGGAGCTGAACAACCGGCTCTTCGAGCTGCTGCGGGACTACGAGCTGGAGGATCCGGACCAGGTCCCCGACGGGGCCGAGCGGATGGCGACCCTGTGGTCGATGATCCCGGATGACCGCGGAAAGCCTCCGGCGAAGCCCTCCGGAAGCCCCGCCTGACAGGGGCGCGGGCCGCCCCGGCCGGGCCCGGCGAAGGCCTGCCCGGCGGTGGTTCATTACGTCCGGAAGTCGTGCCCGGGGACCCTCCGTTTGGGGCCGGATGCGCGGGAATCCGCAAAATATGGTGAACTAGGCGGGTATGGGCGCATCTGCCCGAGCCACCTTTTTCTGTAGGAGCACCGTGCCAAGCAAGGCCAAAACCGGCAAGAAACTCGTGATCGTGGAGTCTCCCGCCAAGAGCAAGACCATCGCCAAGTACCTCGGCGAGGGCTTCATCGTTGAGGCCTCCATTGGTCACATCCGCGACCTCCCGCAGCCGTCGGAACTGCCCGCGGAGCTGAAGAAGACCTCGGTGGGCAAGTTCGCCGTCGACGTTGATAACGACTTCAAGCCGTACTACGTGGTGTCCCCGGACAAGAAGAAAAAGGTCGCCGAACTCAAGGCCCAGCTCAAAGACGCTGACGCTCTTTATCTCGCAACCGATGGGGACCGCGAGGGCGAGGCCATCGCGTGGCACCTGCTGGAAGTGCTCAAGCCCAAGGTGCCGGTCTACCGGATGACCTTCGGTGAGATCACCAAGGAAGCCATCCACCGCGCCATGGACAACCTGCGCGACGTCGACCAGGACCTTGTGGACGCGCAGGAAACCCGCCGTGTGCTGGACCGCCTCTACGGCTACGAGATCTCCCCGGTGCTGTGGCGCAAGGTGGCCCGCGGTCTCTCCGCCGGCCGCGTGCAGTCCGTCGTGACCCGCATGGTGGTGGACCGCGAGCGTGAGCGGATGGCCTTCAAGTCGGCCTCCTACTGGGACCTGACCGGCCAGTTCGGCGCCGGGTCCGGCTCCTTCAAGGCCAAACTGGCGATGGTCGACGGCGCCAAGGTCGCCAGCGGCCGCGATTTCAACGACAGCGGCGAACTGACCTCCCGCAACGCCGTGCACCTCAACGAGGACCTCGCCACCTCCCTCGCCGCCGGGCTTCAGGACGCCGATTTCCGCGTCCGCTCCGTCGATACCAAGCCGTACACCCGCCGCCCGGCCGCGCCGTTCACCACCTCGACGCTGCAGCAGGAGGCCGGCCGCAAGCTGCGCTTCTCCTCCAAGAGCACCATGCAAGTGGCCCAGCGTCTGTACGAAAACGGCTACATCACCTATATGCGTACGGACTCCTCCGCGCTGAGCAACGAGGCCGTCACTGCCGCGCGGCGCCAGGCCTCCGAGCTGTACGGCCCGGAATACGTGCCCGCATCCCCGCGCGTCTACAGCGGCAAGGCCGCGAACGCGCAGGAGGCCCACGAGGCCATCCGCCCCGCCGGTGACTCCTTCCGCACCCCGGCCCAGGTGGCCAAGCAGCTCTCCGGCGACGAGTTCCGGCTCTACGAGCTGATCTGGAAGCGCACCGTCGCCTCGCAGATGGCCGACGCCAAGGGCTCCACCGCGACGATCCGCCTCGGCGCCGTTGCTGCCGACGGCCGCGACGCCGAGTTCTCGGCCTCCGGCACCGTCATTACCTTCCCCGGCTTCCTCGCCGCCTACGAAGAGGGCAAGGACGAAAGCCGCGGCGACGACGACTCCGACGAGGCCCGCCGGCTCCCGAACGTCGCCAAGGACGACGCGCTCACCGCCTCGGAGATTGCCGCCGTCGGGCACGAAACGTCCCCGCCGCCGCGCTACACCGAAGCGTCGCTGACCGCCGAGCTGGAGAAGAAGGGCATCGGCCGCCCGTCGACGTACGCCTCCACCATCTCTACCATCCAGGACCGCGGCTACGTCCGGAAGCAGGGCTCCGCGCTGGTCCCGAGCTGGATCGCATTCTCCGTGATCCGGCTGCTCGAACAGCACTTCCACGACTACGTGGACTACGAGTTCACCGCCGACATGGAAGCGGACCTCGACAAGATCGCCAACGGCCAGGCCGAGGGGCCCGCCTGGCTCAAGCACTTCTACTTCGGCGAGGATTCCAACCCCGGGCTGCTGAGCATCGTCAACAACCTCGGCGAGATCGACGCCCGCGAAATCAACTCCATTCCGATCACCGAGGGCATCACGCTGCGGGTCGGGAAGTTCGGCCCCTACCTGGAAAGCTCCGTCCCCACCCTCGATCCGAAGACCGGCGAAGTGGTGGAGGCCGCCCGCGCCAACGTCCCCGAGGACCTGGCCCCGGATGAGCTCACCGCGGCCAAGGCGGTCGAACTGATGGAAACCGCCGCCCCCGAGGAGCGGGTTCTCGGCGCGGACCCGCACACCGGGCACACCGTCGTCGCCAAGAACGGCCGCTACGGCGCCTACGTCACCGAGGTCATCCCGGAGATGACCGAGGAACAGCTCGCCAACCAGCCGGTCGAGTACTACAAGAACGGCAAGCCCAAACCGCCGAAGAAACCCGTGAAGGCCAAGCCCCGCACCGGGTCGCTCTTCGCCTCGATGAGCGTGGACAGCATCACCCTGGACGAGGCCCTGCAGCTGATGAGCCTGCCCCGGGTGCTCGGGCAGGACGCCGAAGGCAACCCGATCACGGTGCAGAACGGCCGCTTCGGCCCGTACCTGAAGAAGGGCACGGACTCCCGGTCCATCGGCTCGGAAGAGGAAATCTTCACGATCACGCTGGAACAGGCCCTGGAGATCTACTCCCAGCCGAAGCAGCGCGGCGCCCGCGCCGCTGTCCCGCCGCTGGCCGAATTCGGCCCGGACCCGGTCTCGGAGAAGAACATCGTGGTGAAGGAAGGCCGCTTCGGCCCGTACATCACCGACGGCGTCACCAACATCACCGTGCCGCGCTCCACCTCGCTGGAGGAGCTCACCCGGGAACAGGCCGTCGAACTCCTCGCGGAGAAGCGCGCCAAGGGCCCGGTCAAGCGCACGACGACGGCCCGCAAGGCCCCCGCCCGCAAGGCTGCCGCCAAAAAGTAGCACTGCCGCCCGACCGAGGTCGCCGGAACCGTGCGGGTTCGCCGGAAGTTTCCCCGCGAGCCCGCACGCTTCCGGCGATTTCGCGCTGGGGCCCGCAGGTTTCCGGCGACCTCGCGTTGCGGCGCGCTGCGGGCGTTTGCGGACCCGGGCGCAACGTGATCGAGTAGAGACATGACTGAACAGCCCGATCACTTGGACCTCCAGCCGCTGAACGACCTCGAAGAGAAGCTTGCCCGGGGAGAGGAGCCCGACGCCAACCCCGTTGACGTCATCCTCGCTTTCCTCAACAACGAGGTCTACATCGTCAGCTCCGACGCGCTCGAAGGCGCCGATTCCCAGGTTGAGCCGCTGGTGCTGGCCAACTCGGCCGGGAAGCCTGTCCTGGCCGTGTTCTCCCACCCGAACCGCGTCACCGAGCAGTACCTGGAGGCCGCCCCCAACGTGCTCGGCACCCAGGGCGCCGCGATCCTGGGCAACCTTGGCGACGACCTCGGCATGGTCATCAACCCCGGCGCGGCTTTCGGCTTCGAAATCGATCCGGAAGGCGTGGCGAACATCCGCCGCGACTTCAAGCCCGCCGACGAGCCCGATGACGTCCCCGGCGAGGACGGCCAGGCCTAGGCCGGCTGTCGGGGCGCGGCCGGCCCGTTAGGCGGGCCGCGTTCCCGGGCGCAATAATGACACTATGCGTCTTGGCGTCCTCGATATTGGATCAAACACCGTCCACCTCCTGCTCGTCGATGCCCACCCCGGTGCGCGCCCTGTGCCGTTCGCCTCGCACAAGCGCCCGCTCTCCCTCGTGCAGTTCCTCGAGAGCGACGGCAGCATCAACGACGCCGGCCAGCATGAGCTGATCGAATTCGTCCTCGAAGCGTGGGAATTCGCGGCCAAGCACAAGGCCGAAGACCTGCTGGCGTTCTGTACCTCCGCCATCCGCGAGGCCACCAACGGCCCGGCCGTGCTGGCCCGCGTCAAGCATGAGACCACTGTGACGCTGCGGGAACTGACCGGTAGCGAAGAAGCCTCAATGACGTTCTTCGCAGTCCGCCGCTGGTACGGATGGGGTGCCGGGCCCATCCTGAACCTCGACATCGGCGGCGGCTCCTTCGAGATGGCCTACGGGGAGGATGAACTCCCCGAACTCGCGACGTCCGTCCCGCTCGGAGCGAGCCGGCTCACCCGGGACTGGCTGCAGGAGGACCCGCCCTCGGCCAAGAGCGTGAAGGAACTCCGCCGCTATATCCGGACCACGCTCAAGCCGGTGGTGCGCGACTTCGCGAAACTCGGCAAGGCAAACCACGTCGCGGGCACGTCCAAGACCTTCCGCTCACTGGCCCGGATTGCGGGGGCCGCGCCCAGCGGCGCGGGCCCGTACGTCAAGCGGGAACTGTTCGCCACGGACCTGGGCCTGTGGGCGCAGCGCATCTCGGCGATGGAGGTCGAGGACCGGCTGAATCTTCCCGGTGTCTCCGAAGCACGCGCCCCGCAGCTCCTGGCGGGGGCCCTGGTGGCGGAAGCTGCCCTGGAAATGTTTGAGTTTCCGAGCATGGAGATCTGTCCCTGGGCTCTCCGCGAAGGCCTGATTCTCCGCCGGCTGGACCAGCTGGTCTTCGAAGGTCCGCTGGACCCCGCACCCCACGTGACCCAGACCGACCACCCCGCCAAGCCGCAGTCACCCGATGCAGAGGCGCCGGACACCACGAAATCCCAGTAGGCAGGCACCCTGTGACGGCTTCGCCGGAGGCAAGACTGCCGGCAGGGCGGTGTCGATCCGGACACCGGCCGTTCGTCTAGTAGGTGAGAGGCCGGTATGGAACCGGCCGAATCGTCAAGGAGGACAACACCATGGCAGAGTACCTGCTCAGCGTTTACCAGCCCGTCGGCCCGGCCCCGGCCCCGGACTTCCTGGAGCCGATCATGCGGGACGTCGAGGCCCTGAACCGCGAAATGAAGGCCGCCGGCGCCTGGGTGTTCGGGGCCGGTCTCCATCCGACCGAGACCGCCACCGTCGTGCGGCAGCAGGGCACCGGGGTGCTCATCACGGACGGGCCTTTCGCCGAAGCCAAGGAGCACATAGGCGGGTTCACCGTCATCGAGGCGCCGGACCTCGACGAAGCCCTCGGCTGGGCTGAAAAACTGGCCCGCGCCACCACCCTGCCCATCGAAGTGCGGCCCGTCCAGCACTAGGCAGCCCCGGAAATGGTCCGCGAAACCGCGTCCGCACCGCCGCCGGATCCAGCACCGCCGCCGGATCCAGCGCCGCCGCCGGAACCCGCCGGGGCGTCGGCGTCGGCGGCGGACATAGCCCGCATCTTCCGGGAGGAATACGGCCGTGCCGTCGCCGTCCTGACCCGCATGCTCGGGGACATCGATGCCGCCGAGGACGCCGTGCAGGAAGCCTTCACCCTCGCCGTCCGGCACTGGCCCTCCACCGGTGTGCCGCCCAGCCCCGCGGGCTGGATCATCACCACGGCCAGGAACCGGGCGACCGACCGGCTGCGCCGGGAGGCCGGGCGCGGCGACAAACAGCTCCAGGCCGCGCAGCTGCAGGCGGCACGCTCCCCGGCAGTGCCGACGCCCGAGGAACTTGTGATCACTGAATTCTCAAAGGAGGGCACGGTGGACGACGACAGGCTGCGGCTGATGTTCGCCTGCTGCCACCCGGCCCTCGCCCTCAACGCACAGGTGGCACTGACGCTGCGGCTGCTGGGTGGACTCACGACGGCGGAAATCGCCCGCGCCTTCCTGGTGCCGGAGACCACCATGGCCCAGCGCCTGGTCCGGGCCAAGACGAAAATCCGGGACGCCAGGATCCCGTACCGCGTGCCGCGCGGGGCGGAACTTCCGGCGCGTCTGCCACCGGTGCTCGCCGTGGTGTACCTCATCTTCAACGAGGGCTACAGCGCCAGCTCCGGCGGTCCCTTCATCCGGGAGGACCTCTGCCGGGAGGCGATCAGGCTGGGGCGCCTGCTGGCCACGCTCATGCCGGACGAAGCCGAAGTGAAGGGGCTGCTGGCCCTGATGCTGCTGACCGAATCACGGCGCACCGCGCGGGAAGCCGGCGGCGGCCCTGTACTCCTGCCGGACCAGGACCGCCGCCTGTGGGACCGGGCCCTGGTCGCGGAGGGCCAGGAACTGGTGCGGCAGTGCCTGCGGCGGAACCGGCCGGGACCGTACCAGCTCCAGGCCGCCATCAGTGCGGTCCACAGCGACGCGCCCGACGCCGCCGCCACGGACTGGCGCCAGATCCTCCGGCTCTACGACCAGCTCCTCGAGCTTGCGCCCGGGCCGGTTGTGGCTCTCAACCGGGCGGTCGCACTGGCCGAGCTGGAGGGCCCGGACCCGGCCCTGCGCTTGATCGACGCGCTCGGGCTGGAGGGTTACTCCCCGTTCCACGCCGTCCGCGCAGACTTCCTGGCCCGGCTGGGCCGCAACGGTGAGGCCGCCGCAGCGTACGACGCTGCGCTGCAGCTGGCGGGAAACGCGGCCGACCGGAAATTCCTCGAAACCCGGCTGCAGGAGGCCCGGCTGCGGGCTGCCGGGCAGTAGCCGGACTGATGCGGGTCCGCCGGAGTGCGGCTGCCCGTTAACGGCGAAGGCACCGGCGGTCCGCTGCGGGAAAATGGGGGAAACCCGCTGCAGACCACCGGTGCCGGGCAGACATCCGCATGCCTGCCGCATCACTCGCACCCTCACTCAATGAGGTAACCACCACGTTAGTCACGGAGTTTGTGAAGACGCTGACCTGAAGATGGGAGCTGGCTGGGAATCGGGCCGGACTGCAATGATGGGGGCATGAGCAACCGAATCGCATTCCTGGGCTGTGGATCAATGAACGAGGCCATTATGGGCGGCCTGATCGCCGGCGGCACCGACCCGGCGGACATCGTCGCCACGGTCCGCCGCGCCGAACGCGCCGACCAGCTGGCCAAACGGCACCACGGCATCACGGCCATCGCCGGCGCCGAAGAGCCGGAGAACAACAAACAGGCGGCCACCGGCTCCGGCGTCGTGATCCTGGGCGTCAAACCCGTGGGGATCGCGGACCTGGCCCGTGAGATCGGCGATTCGCTGGCGCCAGACGCGATCGTCATCAGCGTCGCCGCCGCGGTGTCGCTGGAGCAGCTGGAAGCGGCCCTGCCGGCCGGCCAGCCCGTGATCCGGAGCATGCCCAACACCCCTGCGCAGCTGGGCCGGGGCGTCATTTCCGTGTCGCCGGGCACTCACTGTTCCCCGGCGCAGCTCCAGCTCGCCAAGGACCTCCTGGCCTCCGCGGGCACCGTCGTCGAAATCCCCGAAGACCAGGTCGACGCGCTGTCCGCCATCAGCGGCTCCGGCCCCGCGTACGCGTTCTACCTGGCCGAAGCGATGGCCGACGCCGGCGTCGAACTCGGACTGGACCGTGAGCTCTCGCTGCTCATTGCCCGGGAAACCGTCGCCGGGGCCGGCCTGATGTTGGCCGAGGCCGGCGCGGATCCGACCGCGCTGCGCAAGGCCGTCACCAGCCCCAACGGCACCACCGAACGCGCCATCGCCACCTTTGATGCGCGCGGCCTGCCCTCGATCATCGCCGACGGCGCCCGGGCCGCCGCCGCCCGGGCCGCAGAGATCACCAAGCAGCTGGCCTAGCGGCAGGCGCGGCCCATGACGAAGACCGGACCGGGTGGCAGGATGGGACCCATGGAACTGCATATCACAGGGGATCCCGCGGCGGACAAACTTCTCAGCGACGACGCGTTTGCGCTGCTCACCGGCATGCTGCTTGACCAGCAGGTGACCATGGAGTCGGCCTTTGCCGGTCCGGAGAAGATCCGGGCGCGCATCGGTTCCATGGATCCGGCCGCGATCGCCGGCTACGATCCGCAAGAGTTCGTCGAGATGTTTAAGGAGCGCCCGGCCGTCCACCGGTTCCCCGGATCAATGGCCGGCCGCGTCCAGTCCCTTGCCGAGACGGTGCACAACGACTGGAACGGCGACGCTACGGCCATCTGGACGCAGGGTGACCCCGACGGGCAGGAGGTGCTGCGCCGGCTCAAGGCCTTGCCGGGATTTGGCGAGCAAAAAGCGAAGATCTTCTTGGCTCTGCTGGGGAAGCAGTGTGGCCTCCAGGCTGAAGGCTGGCGCGAGGCCGCCGGCCACTACGGTCAGGAGAACGCCTTCCTGTCCGTTGCTGACATTGTGGATCCGGAGTCGCTGAGCAAGGTGCGGGCCAGCAAGCAGGCGGCCAAGTCCGCCGCGAAGGCTGCGAAGACCGCCGTCGGGCCTCATAGCGCCTCAGCTCCGGCGCCCCGGGTATCACCGCTTCCACCCCGCGGAGACGGCATTAGGGGCGGCGGCGACGCGCAATCCGTCTCATGACGCGCGAAAGCCCTGGCGCTACCGTATTCCGGCAGCGCCAGGGCTTTCGCGCAGCGCCAGGGCTTTCGCGTGTCGCCAGGCGGAATCCGCCGCGCCGCTACGGGCGGGCGGCGAACCGCTCCAGCAGGTCCACGTGCCCGGAAACAATGAGCATGTCCCGTGAGGACACCTTCGTCTCCGGCCGCGCGTACGTGAAGTCCTCGCCCGGGGACTTCACGCCCACGATCGTGACCCCGTACTTGGAGCGGACCTTGGATTCGTCCAGGGTGAAGCCCACGGTCTCGCGCGGCGGATACATCTTCACGATCGCGAAGTCGTCGTCGAACTCGATGAAGTCCAGCATGCGGCCGGAGACCAGGTGCGCGGCGCGGACACCGGCGTCGGCCTCCGGGTAGATCACGTGGTTGGCGCCGATCCGGGTCAGGATCTTGCCGTGCGAGGGCGTGATCGCCTTAACCCAGAGGTGCTCGATGCCGAGGTCCACGAGGTTCACGGTGATCAGCACCGAGGATTCGATCGAGGTGCCCACGCCCACGACGGCGGAGCTGAACTCCTGCGCGCCGAGCTGGCGGAGCGCATCGATGTTGGTCGCGTCGGCCTCGACGACGTGCGTCAGGGTGCTGGACCACTTCTGCACCAGGTTCCGGTCGCGTTCGATGGCCAGCACCTCGCGGCCCTGCTTGACCAGCTGTTCGGCGGTGGAGGCACCGAAACGGCCCAGCCCGATCACCAGCACGGGGGCGTTGTGGGCGGGGCGGTTGACGGCGCCTGAGGAACTAGCCAATGATCGGTCTCTCTTCCGGGTAGTGGTACAGCTGGCTGCGCTGGCGCAGGGCCAGGGCGGCGGCGAGGGTGACGGTCCCGACGCGCCCGGCGAACATCAGGGCGGTGAGGACGTAAACCCCCGACGGCGGGAGCTCGGCACTGAGGTTCGTGCTGAGGCCCACCGTGGCGAAGGCGGAAATAGTTTCAAAGAGCACCCGGTCCAGGGATGCGCCGCTGATGTAAAGCAGCAGCATGGCCGACACGGCGACGAGGGAGGCGCCGGCGACGATCACCGAGATGGCCACCCGCATGGTGCCTTCGGGGATGGTGCGGCCGTAGACCTTTACGTCGGAGTCACCGCGGGCCTCGGCCGCGATCGCCAGGAACATCACGGCGATGGTGGTCACCTTGATGCCGCCCGCCGTCGACGCCGAACCTCCACCGGCGAACATCAGGGCGTCGGTGAGCAGCATCGTGGTGGAGTCCATCTGGTTCTGGTCCACCAGGTTGAAGCCGCCGGAGCGGGTCATCACGGACGCGAAAAGCGAATGGATGACCTTGTCGCCCGCGCTCATGCCGCCGATGGTCCGCAGGTTCTCCCACTCCATCAGCCCCCACAGCACGGTACCGGCACCCAGCAGGATCAGCGAGACCTGGATGGTCAGCTTGGTGTGCAGGTTCCATTTCTTCCAGTTCAGGCCGTTCTGCTGCAGCACCATCACCACAGGGAAACCCAGGCTGCCGAAGAAGACACCGACCATCAGGGGCACGAGGATCCACAAATCGGTCTCATAGGGGACGATGCCGTCCGAGTGCGGCGTGAAGCCGGCGTTGTTGAACGCCGAAATCGCGTAGAACACACCGTGCCAGACAGCCTGGCCGAAGCTTTCGCCCAGCATCAGGAACCGCGGGATCAGCGCTACCGCCAGCGCGGCCTCGATCACCACCGAGGTCACGATGACGATCCGCAGCAGGGTGCCCACCTCGCCGAGGCGGCCGGCATTCATGGCTTCCTGGGCGATCAGCTTGCCGCGGACACCCAGCTTCTTGCTCACCATGAGGGCCAGCAGCGAGGCCAGGGTAAGGGTCCCCAGCCCGCCCACGAAGACGCCGATCAGGATGACAAGCTGGCCGAAGAAGGACCAGTGCACCGCCGTGGACACCACGGTCAGGCCCGTCACGCAGACGGCCGACACCGCAGTGAACAGGGCCTGGTGCAACGGCGTGACATCACCGGTGGCGGAGGACACCGGCAGGGACAACAAGGCAGTGAAGACCAGGACCACCATGCCGAACGCGGTCAGGGCGAGGCGGGCCGGCGACGTGTTGGCGATGTTGTCGACAAAGTCGCGGAGGCGTGTGAAGATCCACAGGCCTTCCCGCTCCGGAGTGCCCGGGTGCCAGTTGGCCGGGCTCTTGGACCTCGACTGGCTCTGCGTCATGTGTGGCTTTTCCTCGCTTGAAACTGCTTCCTTCAGTAGTAAACCACTAAACCCCCCGCAATGACTGGGGAACGTGCCCCCGCGCTCGGGTAGCCTGTGATTGATGACATACCTCCCGGGGCTCGCCAAGGCCGCACTGCCAACGACGGTGGTGTGGGATCCCGCCATGACCGCCTACAACTTCGGCCACAGCCACCCGATGGCCCCGGAACGGATGGAGCTTACCGCCAGGCTCGCCGAAAGCCTCGGGCTGCTGGACCTGGAGCACGTCACGGTCTCGGCCCCGGACGTCGCCAGCGACGCGGAGCTGTGCACCGTCCACAGCCCCGAGTTCGTCGCCGCGGTGCGGCGTGTGAGCGCCGATCCCGGCACCCCGGACCTGGAACGCGGCCTCGGCACCGAGGATGACCCGGCCTTCGCCGGCATGCACGAGGCCAGTGCCCGGCTGGCCGGCGGATCCCTGCTCGCCGCCGCCGCCATCCTGGACGGCAGCGCCGTCCGGGCCGTGAACTTCGGCGCGGGCATGCACCACGCGGCCCGCGAGCGCGCGAGCGGCTTCTGCATCTACAACGACGCTGCCCTCGCCATCCAGCGGCTGCTCGACGGCGGCATGCAGCGCGTGGTGTACATCGACATCGACGCCCACCACGGCGACGGAACCCAGAGCATCTTCTGGGACGACCCGCGCGTGCTGACGATCTCCCTGCACGAGACGGGGCTGACCCTGTTCCCGGGCACCGGCTACGCCAACGAGATCGGCGGGCCCAACGCACAGGGCAGCGCCGTGAACGTGGCCCTGCCGGCCGGGACCGGCGACGGCGGCTGGCTGCGGGCCTTCCACGCCGTGGTGCCGCAGCTCGTGGGCGCCTTCGAGCCCGAGGTCATCGTGAGCCAGCACGGCTGCGACTCCCACCGGCTGGACCCGCTCACGCACCTCAACATCAGCGTCGACGGCCAGCGGGAAGCCGCCACCGCGATCGGCAACCTCGCGGCCCGCTACTGCGAGGACCGCTGGATCTCCACCGGCGGAGGGGGTTACAACGTCATCACCGTGGTGCCCCGGGCCTGGAGCCACCTGATCGCGATCGCGGCCGGGCGTCCCGTCCCGCTGCGCACCCCCGTGCCGGAGGACTGGCGCAGCTACGTGAAGGACAAGTACGGGGACAAGTACGGGGTCGCCGCTCCGGAAATGATGGGTGATGACGTCGACCTCTGGTGGCGCTCCTGGGAGGTCGGCTTCGACCCGAACGACGAAGTGGACCGGACCGTCATGGCCACCCGCAAGGAAATCTTCCCGCTCTACGGGCTGGACCCCTGGTTCGACTAGGTAGCTGGCAGTTGCGGCCGTTATGAGCCCTGAAAACGGCCCCTGCTGCGAGTTAGATGATTAAACGGCTAACCCGCTGCGGAGGCCTGCGGGCTGGGCTTCTCGGTCTGGAACACCACCCCGGCCGCGCCGATGATCCAGCCCAGCAGCGAGAGGGAGAACGCCCCGATCAGGTCGGTGGAGGCGGTGCCTTTCACCAGCCAGACGCCGAGCACCAGCAGCCCGACCACGAGGTACACCATCAACGCGGCGATGACCCGGCCGGAGAGCTTTGTGGTGAACCCGCCGGCCTCGAAGACGCCGGCCGGCGCCTGGCCGGCAGCCTCCGCACTGCCGCTCTGCTCCTCCCGGCGCACCTCGGCCATGGTGAAGCCGAGGGCGGAGGCGGTTAATGAACTCAGCGAGGTGGACAGCGCCCCGGCGGCGCAGACGACGGCGCCGTTCAGCTTGGGCGGGGTGCCCGGGACCTCCGGGACGAACACCCAGACCTGAAGCAGCACGGTGCCCCAGACGATCACGAACAGGGCCAGGAATACGGCAGCGATGATGTTGAACAGCTGTGTCCGGAAGAAATCCCCCATGGTGGTCCACTCCTCTGCGTCGGTAGGCTGCGGCCTCACCTGCCGGGAAGGCGGTGCGTCCGTTCTAGCACCGGGCGCGGGACGGGGGCAATGCCCGGCGGCTCCAGCCGGGGCCCGCAATTTAGTGGATGCCATCCGGCGTATATGTCGCTAGTGTGGAGGGCATGGTGACAGACGACGTATTTGCCGTCATTGCTGAGGCAACCCGGCGTGACATTCTGGTATCCCTCCGCAAGGGGGACAAGGCAGTGGGGGAGCTGGTCCAGGAGCTCGAGGCCAGCCAGCCCACCATTTCCAAGCATCTTAAGGTGCTCCGCGAAGCGGACCTGGTGAGCATGCGCGCCCAGGGCCAGAAGCGCTACTACACCCTCAATCCCAAGCCGCTGGCCGGCGTCGCCAGCTGGCTGGAGACGTTCGACGTCGGCGCTGCCGCCACCGTGGAACCGTCGCCGGCCCGGACGGCGGAACTCCGGCTTCAGGTCGTACCTGACACGCTCGCTGCCGCCGCTACAGCCGCCCCGCCCGCCGCCCCGGCTTCGCAGCCTGCCGCGGCGCTCGCCGGCCGGCCCGCCGGAAGCCCGCTGAGCCCCGCCGTCGTCCTCCCGGTCGGCACGGCCGGCGAGGACAAAATGCCGCAGCAGATCGGCCGCACCGTCGGCAGGGCCGCCACCCGGGCCGCGGACCTCCTCGCCAGCCTGCCGAAGTTCGGCCGCAAGAAGTAGCCCGGCCCGGTCCGTCCCGCCGGCCCGTTTGTGTCCGGCTTTGTGTCCTGCGCCACCCCGTTTTGGTCACACGGGGCGCCTTCCGGTGCCCGAATGGCAATCCCCGCCTGCCCGGTGCCACCATGGAAAGGCTTGATTGTTGCGCCCGATGAGGGGCGCCAGGGTTATAGGGAGTTGCAATGGACGCACGGCTTGAAGCCATCCGGGACACGGTGCTGGCACGGAATCCCGGCGAAGCGGAATTCCACCAGGCGGTCACCGAGGTCTTCGAAAGCCTCGGCCCGGTCCACGACCGCCACCCCGAGTTCCTCGAAGGCGCCGTCCTCGAACGGCTTTGCGAGCCCGAACGGCAGATCATCTTCCGGGTCCCCTGGGTCGACGACGCCGGCCGCTTCCAGATCAACCGCGGCTTCCGGGTGGAGTTCAACTCGGCGCTGGGCCCCTTCAAGGGCGGCCTGCGCTTCCACCCCTCGGTGAACCTGGGCATCGTGAAGTTCCTCGGCTTCGAGCAGATCTTCAAGAATGCCCTGACCGGCATGCCCATCGGCGGCGGCAAGGGCGGCTCCGACTTCGATCCCCGCGGACGCTCGGACGCCGAAATCATGCGCTTCTGCCAGTCGTTCATGACCGAGCTGTACCGCCACATCGGCGAGTACACCGACGTCCCGGCCGGGGATATCGGCGTCGGCGGCCGGGAAATCGGTTACCTCTTCGGGCAGTACAAGCGGATCACCAACCGCTACGAATCCGGCGTCCTCACGGGCAAGGGCATTTCCTGGGGCGGCTCGCTGGTGCGGCCCGAGGCGACCGGCTACGGCACAGTGATCTTCGCGGAGGAAATGCTCAAGACCCGCGGCCGGTCCTTCGACGGCCAGCGCGTGGTGGTCTCCGGCTCCGGCAACGTCGCCATCAACGCGATCGCCAAGGCCCAGTCGCTCGGCGCCACCGTGGTGGCCTGTTCGGACTCCTCCGGCTACGTTGTGGACGAGGCCGGGATCGACGTCGCGCTGCTGCGCCAGATCAAAGAGGTCGAGCGCGGACGGCTCAAGGACTACGCGGCACGCCGTCCCGCCGTCACCTATGTGGACGGCGGCTCCGTCTGGGACCTTGACGCGACCGTCGCGCTGCCGTGCGCCACGCAGAACGAGCTCGACGGCGGCGCTGCCGCGCGGCTGGTTCGCAACGGCCTGCTCGCGGTGGGGGAGGGCGCCAATATGCCCTCGACCCGCGAGGCCGTCGCGGTCTTCCAGGACGCCGGCATCCTGTTCGGCCCGGGCAAGGCCGCCAACGCCGGAGGCGTGGCCACCTCCGCGCTGGAAATGCAGCAGAACGCCAGCCGCGACTCGTGGTCGTTCGCGCACACCGAGGAACGGCTCACCGAGATCATGGTCGGCATCCACGACCGCTGCGCGGCCACCGCGGACGAATACGGGGATCCGGGGAACTACGTGCTCGGCGCGAACATCGGCGGTTTCGTGAAGGTGGCCGACGCGATGCTCGCCCAGGGCCTCATCTAGAACCGGCCCTCCTGGGCCGATTCCGCGCCCCCGCGCCCCCTCCCGCGCCGAGGTGGCAGTTCGCGGCAATGTTTCCGACGAACACTGCCGCGACCTGCCCGCTCGCGGAAGCGCGGGCTACTTGGAGAGCAGCCGCACGTGGTCCGGGGTCAGCTCCGAGATCCGGCTGACACCCAGCAGGGCCATGGTGCGGACCATGTCCTTTTCCAGGATCTCGATGGCCCGGTCCACTCCGGCCCGTCCGCCGGCCATCAGGCCGTAGAGGTACGCGCGGCCGATCATCGTGAAGTCCGCGCCCAGGGCCAGCGCGGCGATGATGTCCGCGCCGCTCATGATGCCGGTGTCCAGGATGATCGCCGCGTCGCTGTTGTCCGCCAGGAGCGCCGCCTTGACGCCCGGGAGCAGGTGGAACGGGATCGGGGCCCGGTCCAGCTGGCGTCCGCCATGGTTGGAGAGCACGACGCCGTCGGCCCCGTGGTCCACTACCCGGCGGGCGTCCTCCACGGTCTGGATCCCCTTGACCACGAGCTTGCCCTTCCAGGTTTCGCGCAGCCAGTCGAGGTCATCGAACGTCAGGGTGGGGTCAAACATCGAGTTGATCAGGTCCGCGACAGTTCCGGTGTAGCGGGACAGCGACGCAAAGGTCAGCGGCTCGTGCGTGAGGAAATTGAACCACCACGCCGGCCGGTAGGAGGCGTCCAGTACGGTCTTGATGGTCAGCGCCGGCGGGATGGTCATGCCGTTGCGGACATCGCGCAGCCGGGCCCCGGCGACGGCGGTGTCCACTGTGACCATCAGGGTGTCGTTGCCGGCCTTGGCGGCGCGCTCGATCAGCTCCAGCGACCGGTCGCGGTCCGTCCACAGGTAGAGCTGGAACCAGTTCCGGCCGTCCGGTGCGGCGGCGGCCACATCCTCGATGGAGGCCGTGCCCATGGTGGAGAGCGTGTAGGGGATGCCGGCGGCGGCGGCGGCCTGGGAACCGGCGTACTCGCCCTCGGACTGCATCATCCGGGTGAAGCCGGTGGGCGCGATGCCGACCGGCAGCCTCGATGACTTGCCGAGGATGTCGGTGGTCAGGTCTATTTTGGAGACATTACGCAGGATGCCGGGCCGGAACTCGATGTCCAGGAACGCCTCGCGGGCGCGGCGCAGGGTGATCTCCGCTTCGGCCGCGCCGTCGGTGTAGTCGAAGGGGGCCTGCGGGGTGCGGCGCTTGGCCATGTCGCGGAGGTCCCAGATGGTGCTGGCACGCCGCAGCCTGGACGCGCGGCTGAACTCGGGCTTCTTGAACTGCATCAGCGGGGCGAGGTCCGAGTACTTAGGGACGCGGCGCTTCAAGGCCGGAATGCTCCCCGGGGCGGCTGCGGTGGAGCGGGTGCCCGCGCTGGTGTCTTCGGGTTGCGTGGGCGCCTCGGGGTTGCCGGGCTCGATGGTCTGCGTCATTGCTGCCTCCGGGCAGGTCTCGTGTTCCTGGATGTCGGTATCCCCGCCGGACTAAAATCCGAAACTCAGCCACCGGGGGAGTGTGGTCCAACCACAGTCTAGGCGTGTGGTCCAACCACATCAAGTAGGATGGACCCATGCGTACCCACCAGCTTGTCCTGCAGTGGATCGAGGGCCAGCTCTCCAGCGGTCAGCTGGCCCTGGGCGGACGGCTTCCGGCCGAGCGTTCCCTGGCCGAACAGCTCCAGGTCTCCCGCACCTCCGTCCGCGAGGCCATCCGGGTCCTGGAGGCCATGGGGGTGCTCCGGGCCGGCGTGGGGTCGGGCCCGGAGGCGGGGACCGTCGTCATCGCCGACCCGACGGCGGCGCTGGGCTCGGCGCTCCGGCTGCACGTCGCCACCTCGCACCTGCCCGTCAAGGACATCGTGGAGACGCGCGTGCTGCTCGAATCCTGGGCCGCGTCCCGGGCGCGCCCGGAGTCGCCGTCGCTGGCTGAAGCGGCCCGGCTGCTGGAACAGATGGACAGCTGCGCCGACACGGAGGCGTTCCTGGCCCTCGATGTCCGCTTCCACCTGGCCCTCGCGGACGCCGCGGGCAACGCCGTCGTCAGCGCCATGATGGGCTCCCTCCGCGAAGCCATCCAGGACTACGCCGGCCGGCTGACCGGAAACCTGCCGGACTGGGAAACCACCGCGGCACGGCTCCGCGCCGAGCACCGGGGCATCCTGGCGGCCATCTCCGGGCACGACGGCGGCCGCGCGGCGCGGCTGGTGGCGGACCATATCGAGGGCTACTACGC
This sequence comes from Pseudarthrobacter sp. PvP090, assembly GCF_040547365.1. Lineage (NCBI taxonomy): Bacteria > Bacillati > Actinomycetota > Actinomycetes > Micrococcales > Micrococcaceae > Pseudarthrobacter > Pseudarthrobacter sp. PvP090. Next base: position 52,619 of record NZ_JBEPPO010000016.1, on the reverse strand, counting down.
GGAGGCCGGGCTGGGGTCCGGGACCTGACCCTGGGCTTATTTCCCGCCTGGTCCGCCCTGTTCTCCCGCCTGAGCCGCCAGCCGGTCCGCGAGCTGATCTGCCCTTGGTCCGCCGGCAAGGACGGAATGTTACGACCCCAATTTTGCCGGGAAGACAACCACCGGGCTATCGTCAAAACATGACTAACCGTTGGTATGCGTATTTTTCGTTGGCTCTGGAGGGGCCCGCGTCTAGCTGACACGCATCCAACGTTCCTTCAGAGCCAACAGGGCAGAGATCATTCTCTGCCCTTCGCCATTTCCCGGCGGGTTCTGATCAGGGCCCGCTCCGCACCCCGGAACAGGACCCCCATGAGCATCGAAGCAGCCCCCGCATCCCAGCAGTCCACATCCAACCTGCGCGTTAGCGAGTTCACCCCGCTGCCCACCCCGCAGGAGATCGTCACGGAGCTGCCCCTGGACACGCGCCTGGCCGACGTCGTGGCCCGGGGCCGCGACGAGGTCCGCGCGATCATGGACGGCGTCGATGACCGCCTGCTCGTTATTGTCGGCCCCTGCTCCATCCACGACCCCAAGGCCGGCCTCGAATACGCCCGCCGGCTGGTCAGCCAGGCCGAAAAGCACAAAGAAGACCTGCTGATCGTGATGCGGGCCTACTTCGAGAAGCCCCGCACCACGGTGGGCTGGAAGGGCCTGATCAACGACCCCCGGCTCGACGGCAGCCACGACATCGCCGCCGGGCTGCGCGCCGCACGCCGGTTCCTGCAGCAGGTCACCGCGCTGGGCCTGCCCGCCGGCACCGAGTTCCTGGAACCCATCAGCCCGCAGTACATGGCGGACCTCGTCTCCTGGGGCGCCATCGGTGCCCGCACCACCGAAAGCCAGATCCACCGCCAGCTGGCGTCGGGGCTGTCCATGCCGATCGGGTTCAAGAACGGGACCGACGGCGACTTGCAGGTCGCGCTCGACGCGTGCAGCGCCGCCGGGGCCGCCCAGGCTTTCCTCGGCATTGACGGCGAGGGCCGGGCCGCCCTGGTCTCCACCGCCGGCAACCCCGACACGCACATCATCCTGCGCGGCGGACGCAAGGGACCCAACTACTCCGCCCCGGACGTGGAGGCCACCACCACCAAGCTGGCCGGCAAACAGCTCAACCCGCGGCTGATCGTTGACGCGAGCCACGCCAACAGCGGCAAGAACCACCACCGGCAGGCCGAAGTCGCCCTGGAAATCGGCGCGCAGCTGGAGAGCGGCGGCACCCCGGCAGGTGCCATCGCCGGCGTCATGCTGGAGAGCTTCCTCGTCGGCGGCGCGCAGAACCTCGACGTCGCCGAGCACGCGGCAGGGACCGATAACCTCGTCTACGGCCAGAGTGTCACGGACGCCTGCATGGAGTGGGATGTCACGGCCTCGGTCCTGGCGCAGCTGGCAGCCTCCGCGCGCGTCCGCCGGACCCGCGGCTAGGCGGCGCGGCGGTCACACGGTCGGCCGGTGGGGCGGTCAGGCCGGGCTGCGGTCACACGGTCGGCCGGTGCGGTGGCCAGTTGGAGCGGCAGAAAAACCGCTTCCGGCCCCGGAGATTCCCGCGCAGCTCTTTCACATTGGCACCATCAGCCCCTAGAGTATCTAGCACATGGTTGTTTGATGGCTCAGCATCGGCACACCGCCATGTCGTTCAGATGGGGCTGCCGTTTGCTTGAGCAAAGGAATAGGGAAATGTCTCCGGAGGCTAACTTCTCCAACGCGCGCTTCTTGACCGTGGCCGAAGTTGCGGATGTGATGCGCGTGTCGAAAATGACCGTGTACCGGCTTGTTCATTCCGGCGAGATGCCGGCTGTCCGCTTCGGGCGCTCCTACCGAGTGCCGGAAACCGCCGTCGAGCAGTACCTTAAGGGTGCTGTGGTCGACGGGAAGACGGAAACAGGCTGAGCGTCCGCCGTCTTCTGCGGCCGGAATAAGGATCTGCGGGCGCCGGACGGTGCCTGCGGTCGTGGTGTGCCCCCGATAGGCGGTACCCTGTTAAGGAACGTTTTACGTCATTGTAAGAACCTGTCAGTTGTACAGTCTGCTGCTTAGCCCGCGGACCCTTTCCAACAGGCAGGTACTGCATCTAGCCGGTAAGGAACTTTCGTGGGTTCAGTTATTAAGAAGCGTCGCAAGCGTATGGCCAAGAAGAAGCACCGCAAGCTGCTTCGCAAGACGCGCCACCAGCGTCGCAATAAGAAGTAGAGATACTTCGCATCATGTGAATGCCCGTTGCCTTCCCGGCAGCGGGCATTTTCCTTGGCATCGCGCGCCTGGTTCGGACGGGCGACGCGGTATTGGGCTGGCGACGCGCGTTGGGGTGAGTGACGCGCGTTCGGACGGACGCTACGCGGATCCGGGTAGCGCTGGGCCGGAACTGTAGCGCCGGTCCGGAAGCATAGCGAAAAGTGGTGCGGAAAGTGGCGAAGCGGTAGCGGTATTGGGCTGGCGACGCGCGTTGGGGTGAGTGACGCGCGTTCGGACGGACGCTACGCGGATCCGGGTAGCGCTGGGCCGGAACTGTAGCGCTGGGCCGAAAGCGCAGCGTCCCGCCGGAAGCGTAGCGCTGGGCCGGAACTGTAGCGCTGGGCCGGAAGCGCAGCGGAACGTGGTGCCGCGGTCAGACGGTGGGGCCCCGGAAGCGGGAGAACCCCCGCCAGAGGCCGTAGATGGCGCCCCCGACGGTCGCGGCCTTGAGCCCCAGCGTGGCCGCGCGGCGTCCGGCGCGGAAGTCGTAGACCGGCCAGTTGTGGTCGCGGGCATGGCGGCGGAGACCGGAATCCGGGTTGATGGCCACGGGGTGCCCCACCATGCTCAGCAGCGGGATGTCGTTGCGCGAATCGCTGTAGGCCCAGCACCGGGCCAGGTCCAGCCCCTCGGCGTCGGCCATCGCCCTGACAGCGACGGCCTTGGCGGGTCCATGCAGAATCTCGCCGACGAGCCGGCCGGTATAGGAGCCGTCCAGGATTTCGCCCACCGTGCCGAGCGCGCCGGTCAGGCCCAGCCTGGTGGAGATCACCGTGGCGACCTCGATCGGCGTCGCGGTCACGAGCCAGACCCTGCGGCCCACCCGGAGGTGCTGCTCGGCCAGCGCCTTGGCCCCCGGCCAAATCCGGGATTCGATCATTTCGTCATAAACCTCTTCGCCGAGGGCCTCGATGTCCTCAACCGTGAATCCGGAGGCCAGGTCCATCGCGGTGTCGCGGACGGCGTGGATGTCATCCATCTTCTCCCCGCGCAGCACGAACATGAGCTGCTTCCAGGCAATACCGAGCGCCTGCGGAATCGTGAATGCCCCGCGCTGGTGCATCTTGCGGGCCACGTGGAACAGGCTTGCCCCCCGCATGAGGGTGTTGTCGACGTCGAAGAACGCGGCTTCGCCGTGCTGAGGTGCGGCAACAGGCTCAGTGACCACAGCGGCGTACTTCTCTTCGGGCATGCCACGAGTCTAGTCAACGCCGGACCCGGTTCTCGTCGCAGGGGCTGTGGCGGCGGCGCTGGACATGTCCGGAGGATCGACGCGGGAGTGGCGGCCGGGCTACCGTGGAGCCATGCCAAGCCCCGACGTCGTCCTCATCACCAAAGCTGACTGCCATCTCTGCTCGGCGGCGCGCGCCGCCGTCGACCATGTCACCAAGGGCCTAGGGATCGGCTGGCGGGAGCAATCCGTGGATGACGACGCCGACCTGCGGGAACGCTTCGCGGAGGAGATCCCCGTGGTCCTGGTGGACGGCGTCCAGCGGGACTTCTGGAAGATCGACGAGGCCCGCCTGGAGCGGACGCTGCGGCGTACGCTGGGCCAGCAGGCCTGAGGCGCGCGGAGCCGTGGGGACGGCTGCTTTGTTCGCTGAACTGCGGGGGCTCTAGAGTGGAAGTCACAACGCGACTCAATGGAGCAGATAGTGACTTCGCTGGATTCATCCCCTGACGCGATGCCCGGGGGAGCAGGGGCTGCCGCCAAGCAGATTCCGCCTGCGGCCGTGGCCCGGCTGACCATATATCTGCGCGCCCTGACCACCCTGCTGGCCGAAGGCATCGACCGGGTCTCGTCCGAATCCCTGGCCGAGGCCTCCGGGGTCAGCTCCTCCACCCTCCGCAAGGACCTGTCCTACGTCGGCTCCTACGGGACCCGTGGCGTCGGCTACGAAGTTCAGTACCTCAACCGGAATATTGCCGCGGCGCTGGGCCTGACGCACGACTGGAAGGTCGCCATCGTCGGCGCCGGCAACCTGGGCAAGGCGCTGGCCCGGTACGGCGGATTTGAATCCCGGGGCTTTGACATTGTGGCGATCTTCGATGCGGACCAGATGGTGGTGGGCAGCGAGGTGGGCTGGCTGCGGGTCAGCGACGCCGCCGATCTCGAGCCGGTGCTGCAGCGGACCGGCGCCAACATGGTGGTGCTGGCCCTGCCGGCCGCCGTGGCGCAGGACGTCTGCGACCGGGTCATTGCCGCCGGCGTGAGGAGCATCCTCAGCTTCGCCCCGGTGATGCTGCAGGTGCCGCCCGGGGTCAACCTGCGCAAGGTGGACATGGCCACCGAACTCCAGATCCTCGCCTATCACGCACAACGGGCGCAGGACCCGGAGGATGCAGACTAGCTTCAGTCGGCCCGTCCGGCTCCCGCGCCCGCTGCGCTGGTGCCTGGCGGCTTAGAACGGTCCGCCCGGCTGCCCGTAGGGGTTGGCGAACGGCTGCCGCTTGCTGAAGTACGGCGACGCGGCCGGCAGGTACAGCATCACAATGCCTGCGATGCCCAGGAGAACGGCCAGGGTGCCGAGGCTCAGCGGGAAGATGCTGAAGATCGACAGGGCGGCGAAGACCGTCCCCAGGATCCGGGCCCAGTTCTTGCCTTTGCGAACATTCAAGGCGACGAGGGCGTAGAGTCCGGCGCTGATGACGGCGAACACCACGATGCTGCCGACCAGGAATCCCCGGAGGTCGTCGAACCTGATGTCAGCGCCGCTCGCGGCCATCTGCTCCTCGAACATGTTCCGCATTTGCGGGGAATCCAAGGTGCCGAGCGCCGTCAACATGGAGATGATCCAAACCGCGCCGGACGCGACGATGAGCCAGAACGCCGTGTTGACGAGCTTGGGCATCGCGGACGGGGCCTGCGGCTGGTCGGAAGGATACTGGGCGTAAGGGGACTGCCCGTACCCCGGCTGTCCGAACTGCGGAGCCTGCTGGTTGTACTGCGGGGGGTTCTGGCCGTACTGGGGGAGCTGCGGGGCGTTCTGCCCAAACTGCGGAGCCTGCTGTCCGTACGGCGGCGCGGACGGGGCCTGGCCGTACTGGGGTGCCGACGGCGGCTGCTGCCCGTACTGGGGCGCCGACGGCGGCTGCTGGCCGTACTGGGGTGCGTTCTGGCCGTAGCGGGGGGCCGGCTGTTCGCCGGGCTCGGGGGAGTCCGGGTTCGACGGCGGGACTGGCGGGGTGCTCATGGGCGTTCCTTTGCGTGGCGGTCTGGTTCAGATACCGGAAACAGCTTCCTGCCCTGCCCCCAGCATGGTTTATGTCCACCGTACCGCGGGCCGGCGCCCGCGCGGATCATTCCGGAGAGGTATTCTCGACGCGGTCCTGGGCGTCCGACAAGCGGCCGGTTTCGCGGGGCACGGGCGGCGCCGGACGTTGCTTGATGCAGCTCAGGCCCGGCCCCGCAGCGAGGCGAACCACGCCTGGGAGTTGGGCAGCCACATCAGCACGGTGGCCACCAGGCTGATGGTGAAGCTCGGCCAGCTGCCTCCACCCCGGCCCTCGGCCGCGCTGGTGTTGAGGATGGCCAGCAACAGGGAAATTCCGGCAACGACCGTGAGGGCGAAGCGTGCCCACTCGTGGCCTTCCTTCATCTTCATCGCCAGGATGACCTGTGCCCCCGCAAGGACCAGGGCCACCAGCACCAGGAGGAGCACCAGGAATCCCACGCCCGGGACGACGGCCAAAAGCACAAATGCCCCGAAGAGTCCGATGACCCCGCCCAGCAGGCCCAGCAGCCCGCTGATCAGCCAAATCCAGTAGGCGACTTTGAGTTCGACAGGCAGCCAGGAGACCGTAAACATGCCGGAGAGTCCGCCTCGAGGCATCGCGTCATTGAAGTTCCTCGGCCGGTCCGAGGGCATCTCGAAGCGGAAACCGCGCGACGGCGGGGGTGGTGGCGGCTGGTAGCCCGCCGGCGGCTGGTAGCCTCCGGGCGCTGGCGGCGGGACTGGAGGCTGCGGGGAACCTGACGGAGGAACGTTGCCGCCATGCGGGGGCTGGGCACCCGGCTGCTGCGGCTGAGGTACCTCATTGGGGTTGCTCATGGCTCTCACTTTAGACCGCGAATGTGCCCGCATCGAGGGAACTTCGGCATGTTGCGGAGCATGTCGGGATCCGTCTGCCACGGCCCGGTTACCCGGTGCACGGGGGCGCAGTTTGGGAGGTGCCGCCGCGCTTGGCTTAAGCACGGCACCCCGCTCCGTCACTCGGACGAAGCGGGGTGCCGTCGGCCGGAGGCCGGGGTTCCGGCCAGGTCCCTGGGGGCCTGCCGGTCAAGCGTTGACTGACTAGGCTGCGGGAGCGATGAAGGCCAGCTCCAGGTTGACGGCAACCTTGTCGCTGACCAGCACGCCGCCGGCTTCGAGGACTGCGTTCCAGGTCAGGCCGAAGTCCTTGCGGCTGATCGTGGTCTCGGCGGACAGGCCGGCGCGGGTCATGCCGAACGGGTCCACGGCAACGCCGTTGAACTCGGTCTCGAGCGCCACCGGGCGAGTAACACCCTTGATGGTCAGATCGCCCTGGAGCTCGTAACTGTCACCCTTGGGAACGATGCTGTTGGAGACGAAGGAGATTTCCGGGAACTTCTCGACGTCGAAGAAGTCTTCGCCGCGGACGTGGCCGTCGCGGTTGACGTCGCCGGAGTCGAAGCTTGCGGTCTTGATCGTGGCGTTGACCTTGGAGTCGGCCACGTTATCGGCGAGGTCCAGGGTGGCCTCCGCGTCCTTGAACTGACCGCGGACCTTGCTGATGCCCGCGTGGCGGACGGTGAAGGCGATCTCGCTGTGTGAGTTGTCGAGGGTCCAGGTGCCGGTGGTGACGTTAGCGGGAAGTGCCATGGTGTTGCTCCTTGTGTCGGGTGGGTCGTGCAGGTGGTCTGATCGTCAGTTGAAACATCATTTGTTGAAGTCTCAACTAACTGCTTCACCCAGTATAAACATGCATTTGCATCTTTTATTCCAACTCCGGGGAACATTTCTCGAAACTCTTCAGTTCTACTTCGCGTAGAAGATTTCGTCATTGCCCCTGCCCTTTGAGAAACTGGTACACATGCCCCAAGCCACTGTTCATTTGCTCCGCCACGGCGAGGTCTACAATCCCGACGGCGTCCTGTACGGCAGGCTGCCCGAGTTCCACCTCTCCGGGCTGGGCCAGGAGATGGCCCGGATGCTCGCGGAGCACTTCAGCGCGAGGGCCGCGCAGGGGGCCAATATCGTCCACCTCGTCGCGTCGCCGCTGACCCGCGCGCAGGAGACGGCGCAGCCCATCTCCGAGGCGCTCAACCTCGGGATCACCACGGAGGACCGGATCATCGAGGCGGCCAACTACTTCGAGGGCCTCCACGTCAACAAGGGCGAGATCTTCAGGCCCAAGCACTGGCCCATGCTGCGCAACCCGTTCCGGCCGTCCTGGGGCGAGCCCTACAAGGATCAGGCCGCCCGCGTCCTCGCCGCGGTGCAGGACGCCCGGCTGCGCGCCATCGAGCTCGGCGGCGAGGGCGCCGAGGCCATCCTCGTCAGCCACCAGCTGCCCATCTGGGCCACCCGGCTCAGCGCCGAGGGCAAGCCGCTGTGGCATGATCCGCGCAAACGCGAATGCACCCTCACCTCGGTCACCTCCCTGGTGTTCGACGACGCCGGGAACCTCCTGCGCGTCGAGTACAGCGAGCCTGCTGCCGCCCTTCTCCCCGGTGCCTCCACCACCCCCGGAGCCTGAACATGACCAAGAACAACGCCAACGCGTCACCGATGTCCCGCCGCAGCGTCCTGACGGCGGGCGGTGCCGCCCTCGCCGTCGTGCTGGGCCTTTCCGGCTGCGCCCAGGAGGACGCGCTGGCACAGCAGGCCAAGGCCGGCGACAACAAGAACTACGTGGCCGGAGACGGTTCGGTGACGGAATTCGCCGCCGCGGACCGCAAGAGCGCCATTGCGATCAACGGCACCCTCTTTGACGGCACCGCGGTGACGGCCGAGGCCTTCCAGGGCCAGGTCACCGTGCTCAACTTCTGGTTCGCCGCCTGCGCGCCATGCCGGGTGGAGGCGCCCTCGCTGGAGGCCCTGCACCAGGAGTTCAAGCCCCAGGGTGTGCAGTTCTTCGGCGTCAACCTCCGTGATGAGAAGGCGACGGCGGAAGCGTTCGACAAGACGTTCAACCTGACCTACCCGAGCTTCAACGACAAGGACGGCGCTGTTCTGCTGGCCGTGTCCGGCCTGGTTCCCCCGGGAGCCGTGCCCACCACGCTCGTGCTCGACAAGCAGGGACGCGTGGCCTCCCGTGTCCTCGGCGAGATCCAGAGGGGCACCCTCAAGTCCCTCATCGCCGCTGCCGTGGCCGAGTAGCGGGCCAGCCACCGTGAACAGCCCCTTCGCCGAAGCCATCCTGAGCGGATCGCTGCTGCTTGCCATCCCCGTGGCACTGCTCGCCGGCTTCGTCTCCTTCCTGTCGCCCTGCGTGCTGCCCCTCGTGCCGGGGTACCTGGGCTACGTCACGGGACTGACCGGCGTCGACCTCCAGAAGCAGAAGCGCGGCCGGATGCTGGCCGGCATCGGGCTCTTTGTCCTGGGCTTCTCGGTGATTTTCGTGCTGCTCGGCGGGGCGTTCGGGCAGCTGGGGACGCTGATCACCGGCTCGGAGAACGCGTGGATCACGCAGGTGCTGGGCGTCCTTGTGATCATCATGGGTGTGGTGTTCATGGGCGGCTTCGGCTGGCTCCAGCGCGACGCCAAGATCCAGTCGAAGCCGCCCGCCGGGCTGTGGGGCGCGCCGCTGCTGGGCATCACCTTCGGCCTCGGCTGGGCGCCCTGCATCGGCCCGACGTATTCCGCGGTCCAGCTGCTGAGCCTCTCCGGCGGGTCCTCGGCCGCCAAGGGCGCGTTCCTGGCGTTCGTCTACAGCCTGGGCCTGGGCATCCCGTTCCTGCTGATCGCCCTGGCCGTGCGCCGCGGCATCGGCGTGATGTCCTTCTTCCGCAAGCACCGGCTCGCCATCCAGCGCATCGGCGGCGGCATCCTGGTGGGGCTGGGCCTGCTGATGGCCAGCGGCGTCTGGGGAACCTGGGTGTCCGAGTTGCAGTACTGGTTCCAAACCGATGTGAAATTGCCGATCTGATGAGCGAGCGAGTGAACGAAGAGACGAATCTCCCAGCCGACGGCACGAAGCGCCCCGGCTCCCAGCCTGGCGGCAGCCAGCACGGCGGCACATCCGGCAGCAAGCCGGGAGCCAAGTCCGGTGCCAGCCCCGTGGCCGCCGCCAAGGCGGAAGCTGTCCTTCCCACGCTCGGGCCGATGGGCATGCTCCGCTGGGCCTGGACCCAGCTGACCAGCATGCGTACCGCGTTGTTCCTGCTGCTGATGCTGGCCGTGGCCGCGGTGCCCGGTTCGCTGTTCCCGCAGCGGCCCGCCAACCCCTCGATCGTCACGCAGTACATCAAGGACAACCCGGACTACGGCAAGATCCTCGACTCGCTCCAGCTCTACGACGTGTACTCCTCGGCGTGGTTTTCGGCGATCTACATCCTGCTGTTCATCTCCCTGATCGGCTGCGTCGTCCCGCGCGCCATCGCGCACTACAAGGCGATGCGCTCCCAGCCGCCGCGGACGCCCGCGCGGCTGTCCCGGCTGCCCGAATACGGCACCCTCGTGATTCCCGCCGGTGCCGGGATCCCGGCGTCGCGCGCCATTGACGATGCCGCCGGACTGCTGAAGAGGCGCGGCTACCGCGTCGACGTCCGCGACCGCGACGGCGCCCGGCCGTCAATCGGTGCGGAGCGCGGCTTCCTGCGCGAAGTCGGCAACCTGGTCTTCCACACCTCGCTGATCGGAGTGCTCGTCTCGGTCGCGATCGGCGGGCTGTTCGGCTACAGCGGGCAGCGCATCCTGGTGGAGGGCGACACCTTCGTGAACACGCTCGTCGGCTACGACCAGTTCACCCCGGGCACCAACTTCCAGAGCAGCCAGCTGGAGCCGTACTCGGTCCAGCTGGACAAGTTCCAGATCACGTTCGACCGGGAGTCCCAGGGCAAGATCGGCCAGCCCATCGACTTCCAGGCCGACGTCACCACCAAGGAATCCCCGGACGCGCCCGCCCAGAAAGAGGTGCTGAAGGTCAACGACCCGCTCACCCTCGGCGGCACCAGCATGTACCTCACCGGCAACGGCTACGCCCCGGTCGTCACCATCCGCGACGGCGCCGGAAACATCGCCATGCAGGGGCCGGTGGTGGCCAAGCTGCAGGGCGACAACTACTACTCCTCCGCGGTCATCAAGGTCCCCGACGCCAAGCCGGAGCAGCTCGCCTTCGCCGGCTTCTTCCTGCCCACCGCGTTCGTCACCGAGGAAGGCGTGTCCTTCAGCGGGGACCCGGAGCTGTTCAACCCGCAGCTGACCCTGAACTCGTACTACGGCGACCTCGGACTGGACGACGGCGCCCCGCAGAACGTCTTCGAACTCGACGTCAAGAAGCTCACCCCGCTCAACGCCCGCAACCTCGACGCCGGCGGCATCACCCTCTCGCCGGGCGCCAGCTACACCCTCCCGGACGGCAAGGGCACCATCAGCTTCGACGGCGTGAAGCGCTACATCGGCGTCGATATCCACCACAACCCGGGCCAGCTCTACGCCCTGATCTTCGCGCTGCTGGCGGTGGCCGGCCTGGTCACCTCGCTGTACGTGAACCGCCGCCGAGTCTGGGTCCGGACCGGAACCCACGCGGACGGCCGCACCATGGTCGAATACGGCCTCCTCGCCCGCGGCGAGGACCACCGGCTCGCCGGCGAGGCCGCCGCGATCCGCAAGCTGCTGGCCGGCGCCTGGGATCTCGACGACGACGGCGGCTCCCAGCCGGCTCCCAGCGGGGGCGCGGATAATGACCGGGCGGATGCCAAGCTTCCCGGTGCCGGTGCCGGTGCCGGTGCCGGTGCCGGGCAGGCCTCCCCGGACCATCCCGCAGCAGACTTCATCCAGTCCACAGCAGGCTCTTCCGAGTCAAAGAAGGAACAGTAATGCTCCCCATCAACGAAACCATGGGCCAGTACAGCGAGTTGTTCATGCTCCTCGCAGCCGGCACGTACACGGTGGCGTTCATCGCCTTTGCGTGGGACCTGGCCAAGAGCAGCAAGACGCTGCGCGCGGTGGACCTCAAGGCCGCCGAGCTCTCCGGCGCCGCGTCCGCCCGCGTTCCGGTGGCTGCCGGCGTCGGGGCCTCTTCTTCCTCCTCTTCTTCCGCCGGCGCTGTTGACCGGGCCGACGCTGACGTGGCCGGGCCTGTCGGCCGGGCCGAGCGGCCGTCGTCGTCCGTGGCGGCTGCTTCCGGGAACGCCGCCGGCATCGGCCAGACCGCCGACGGCGCCATGCGCTACTCCGCCGAGCGCCGCGCGCCCGCCCGGGTCGCCGTCGCCCTGACCGTGCTGGGTGCCGCCATCCACGCGGCCGGCGTCATCACCAGGGCCATCGGCGCGGGCCGGGTGCCGTGGGGCAACATGTACGAGTTCCTCACCACCGGCGCGTTTGTGGCCGTGGCCGTCTTCCTGCTGGTCCTGATCCGGCGCGACCTGCGGTTCCTGGGCACCTTCGTGGTGGGCCTGTCGATCATCATGCTAGTGGCTGCCTCCGTGGCGTACTGGACGCCGGTGGGGCACCTCGTTCCAGCGCTCCAGAGTTACTGGCTGATCATCCACGTCTCGATCGCCGTGCTGTCCTCCGCGCTGTTCACCCTGACCTTCGCGATGTCGGCGCTGCAGCTCGTCCAGACGCACCGGCAGAAGACCATCGCCGCCGGCGGTGCCGACAAGCTGGGCTTCATGCGCCTCGTGCCGTCCGCGCTGAGCCTCGAGAACCTCTCCTACCGGATCAACGCCATCGCGTTTGTCGGCTGGACCTTCACGCTCATGTTCGGCGCCATCTGGGCCGAGAAGGCCTGGGGCCGGTTCTGGGGCTGGGACACCAAGGAAGTGTGGACCTTCGTGATCTGGGTGGTCTACGCCGGCTACCTGCACGCCCGCGCCACGCGTGGCTGGACCGGCACCCGCGCGGCCTGGCTGTCGATCGTCGGCTACCTCTGCGTGGTGTTCAACTTCACCATCGTGAACCAGTTCTTCAACGGCCTGCACTCCTACTCGGGGCTTTAGCCCGCAGCCTCACCTCTGCGCGATTCGCCTCCGCGACTCGCCCCCCAATTCGCCTCCGCGATTCGCCACGAATGGCCGCTAAGCCACTCGGCTCCGCGCCCATTCACCACGAGTGGCCGCTAAACCGACGCGCTTGGCGGCCATTCGTGTCAGATGGGTGGGCGGGCGGGCCGACTCTCTCCATCGATTCACCACGAGTGGCCGCTAAGCCACTCGGCTCCGCGCCCATTCACCACGAATGGCCGCTATACCGACCCGCTTGGCGGCCATTCGTGTCAGATGGGTGCTTGGGCGGCTCGGGTAGCGGCCGTTCGTGTCAGATGGATGGCAGAGCCTGCTGACTCCCTTCATCGATTCGCCACAAGTGGCCGCTATACCGACCCGCTTGGCGGCCATTCGTGTCAGATGGGTGCTTGGGCGGCTCGGGAAGCGGCCGTTCGTGTCAGATGGATGGCAGAGCCTGCTGACTCCCTTCATCGATTCGCCACAAGTGGCCGCTATGCCGACCCGCTTGGCGGCCATTCGTGTCAGATGGATGGCAGAGCCTGCCGACTCCCTTCATCGATTCGCCACAAGTGGCCGCTATGCCACCCGGCTCCTCGCCCATTCACCACGAGTGGCCGCTATGCGGACCCGGTTAGCGGCCATTCGTGTCATATGGGCGCGAGGCGGGCGCGGAACCCCTTGGACTCCGGCCCGGCTCGGGGGTCCAGCCGCGCTCCTCTAGCGCCGCCCGCACCCGGGTCACGGCAGTCGGCGTCATGCCGGGTGCCAGCGGGTCCAGGTCCGTCTGCGTCAACACGACAACGCGCCATCCGGCATCCCTGGCGTTTTCATCTCGGAAGATGTCGCTGCGACGCTGCCCCGGATCGGCGTGATGCGCGCCGTCGTACTGGATCGCGATCCTTTCCCGCTCGTAGGAGAGGTCCGGGTCCTGGATCCATCCGCCGGTCTCGTCGAAAATCGGGACGTTGATTCCGGGCTCCGGCAGGCCATGGCGAGTCAGGAGCAGCCGGAGCTCGGTCTCTTTGGGTGAGTCCGTGTTGGCGCGCATCAGCGCCCGGGCACGCACGGCACGCCGGTATCCCGGCCTGCCCCGTTTCCCGGCGAGGAATGCGTCCAGGGCATCGACCGTGGTCAGCGGGTTCCTCCGGCGCAGCAGGAAGTCGCCGGCAATCACCAAATCGTCGAGGTTCAGTATGTCGGCGAGGTCGAACCACGTCCGCAGTGGGGACGTGCACCTCACCCAGGCCCCGGCCACGACTTCGTCCGGTTCGAGTGACTGCTGATGGCCCACGACATTCTTGTACCGCACGGCCCGCCGGCCCGGATCACTGGTCAGATGGACAACAGCCACGTTCTCCAACGCCAGCGGCAGGGGGAAGCCCCAAAGCACTGCCGCAGACAGGTGACTCACGACTGCGCCGGTCGCAGCAGTCAGGGCGCGCAATCGATCCAGCAAGCTGTTCTGGGTGGTGGCCGGGGCGCGCACCCCGTGGCAGTGGTTGACGAGGTCCCGAGCCCGGGTCCGACGTCGGCTCAGCCCGGCGGCGCGGGCTTCGGCCACCGTGAAGGGCTGGTTGAGAAGTTGCGGAAGAAGCTCGCTGGGCGGGTGCATACGAGCATTCTGCGCCCGTCAGGAAGGTGCTCGGAGGTTATCCACAGTGTGGAGGAGGAGTGGGTCCTGGAATCGGCAATGAAGGGGCGCGTGTGCGGAACGGGCGAGTGTGATTGGTGCGGATCGCAGGGGCGGCGCTGATTGGAGCGGGTGCAGTGGCGGCGCTGATTGGAGCGCGCGCGGAAACGGGGGGCGGGGTTGACTGGCGCCGTTGCGTGACGCCGGAAGTTGGACCGGTGCTACTTGACCTCGTCGGTGCCCTGCGTGTCGCCGCTGCCGGAGGCTTCGCCGGACTCGGAGCCGCGCGTGCCCTTGGAGTCGTCGGCCTTGGGCTCTTTGGCGTCCAGCTCGTCCTTGAGCTTCTTGAGCCGGTCCGCTTCGGCCTGCTTGCGGCGGCGGAGTTCGAGGTTGCGCAGGAACTCCGGGTCGTCATCGGGCGCGATGGGGTGGCTGTAATTGGTGCCCACCGGGCTGGTCCCGCGCGGCCGGCCAATGAGGAACCACAGGATGGCGCCGATCACCGGAAGGACGATCTGCACCACAATCCAGGCCGGCTTGGAGATGCCTTTGGTCTGGCGAGGGTCAGTGCGGATCACGTCGACCAGTCCGTAGACGAAAACGACGAGAACGGCGACAACAACCACTACACGGAGCATGTAATTAGTCTAGCCTCCGGGGGAGTCTCCGGCTTCTACTGATCGCTGGTCCGGGTGGGAAGTGTGACGCGACCCTGGAAGCCTGCCGCGCCCGCGGACGAGGCCCGCGAACGAGGCCCGCCGGAGCCCCGCGGGTGGGCGGCAGGTGGTCCTGCGGTGGTGCGGGAGAAGGGCCTCGGTGGGCCGGGGCGGCCGCCGGCGGCTAAACTTGGAGAGTGGCTTTCCTGAAATACTCCCTGATCCGGCTGGCGCTCTTTGCGCCGTTGTTCGCGCTGTTCGTTTACCTTGAGCTCGGATGGCTGCTGGCCGTCCTTTGCGCGGGCATGATGGCCTTCGCGATCAGCTTCCTCTTCTTCCAGAAGCAGCGGGACGACGCCGCCGCCTCGCTCCACCAGCGGTTCTCCGGCAAGGCCAAGCCGCTGCGCAGCGCCGGGGAAGTGGACGACGCCGACGCCGAGGACCGCCTGGTCGACGCGCACCCGGACATCACGGTCCACACGGACAACCGCCCGAAGGACGCCTAGCTCCTCTAGCCCTTCTGGCCGCCGGCGGACATATCGGCCGACATGTCGCCGACGCCGGGAGTGCCTTCGGCGAGGGCGTAGCGATGCAGCACCGCACCCTTCGGCGAGGCGACTACCGGCTCGATGAGCCTGAGGTTCGTCGGAACGACCCCGCCGGCGAGGACCTTCTTTCCACCGCCGAGGAGGATCGGATACACCCAGAGGTTGAGCCGATCGAAGAGCCGCTCGGCCAACAGCGTCTGCACGAAGTTGAGGCTGCCGATGACGTGGATGTCCGCGTACCGGTCGCGCAGGTCGCGCACGGCGGCGACGACATCAGGACCCAGCAGTGTGGAGTGGGCCCACTCGAGGGCCGGCGTCTGGCGCGAGGCCACGTATTTCGGGAGCCGGTTGAACAGCTCTGCGATGTCCCCGTGGGCGTGCGGCCAGTACCCGGCGAAGATGTCGTAGGTCCGGCGCCCCAGCAGCAGCGCGTCCATCCCGGCCATCCCGGCGTCGATCTGCCCGCCGACGACCTCGTCTAAGAGAGGCGCCTGCCAGCCGCCGAACGCGAAACCGTTGTCGGTGTCCTCGTCCGGCCCGCCGGGCGCCTGCGCGACGCCGTCGAGCGTGGTGAACAGGTCGATCTGGATGAGTCCCATGCCGTGCTCCTCTCAGCCGCCCGCCGTCGCCCCGGCGACAGGATCACTTCGAGGCTGGCACACGATCCTCCTGCGAAGCAACGGGTATCAGGAAGCAGACTCTGGAGCCCGTGGTGCCGCGGGCAGCCCAAGGGCGCCCCGCAGCCCCCTAGAACCCGTGGCTCAGCACCAGCCCCAGTGAGAACAGCACCGCGTAGCCGAGGTTGATCAGCCCCGTCTGCTTGAGCACCGGAACCAGGCTCTTGCGGCGCCGCCCGGAGATCATCAGCCAGGACGGCATCAGGCTGGCCGGGATCAGCAGCAGCACAATCAGCATCCACGGCCGGGTCGGGGCCAGCACAATCGGCAGCAGGATCGCGACGGCGAGCATCAGCACGTAGCTTTCCCGGGCATGCTTGTCGCCGAGCCGCACGGCCAGGGTCTTCTTCCCGGCCTTCCGGTCGGTGGGGATGTCACGGACGTTGTTGGCCATGAGCAGCGCGCAGGCGATGAGGCCGGTGCCGATGGCGCCGATGATGGCCGGGAGGCTGATCTGGCCGGCCTGCGTGTAGGTGGTGCCGAGGGTGGCGACGAGGCCGAAGAACACAAAGACAAACAAGTCGCCCAGGCCCATGTAGCCGTAGGGATTCTTCCCGCCCGTGTAGCCCCAGGCGGCGAGGACGCAGCCCAGGCCCACCAGGATCAGCCACCACGTCTGCGAGAGGATCACCAGGGCCAGGCCAAACACCATCGCCAGCCCGAACGCTGCGAACGCGGCGTACTTGACGTGCTCGGGCTTCGCGGCGCCGGAGCCGACCAGCCGGAGCGGGCCCACCCGGTCCTCATCGGTGCCGCGGATGCCGTCGGAGTAGTCGTTGGCGTAGTTCACGCCAATCTGCAGCAGCAGAGCCACCAGCGCGGCCAGCACGGCATGGAGCGGCAGGAAGGCGTCCATCTCGTACGCGGCCGCGGTGCCGATCAGGACAGGCGCGATCGCGGCCGGCAGGGTGCGCAGTCGGGCGCCTTGGATCCATTGAGCGGCTGTTGCCACGGTCAGTACCTCGTGTTGGTTTGGCTAAACCGGGAGTGCCCGGACTGTCTATTTTCCCTGATGCAGCTCTGAGAGCCGAACCGTCATCGCCAGGCGGTCGGGTTTCCCGTTCGGCAGCATCAGCAGGTCACCGGCGGCCAGCACGGTTTTCGGTGCCAGCGTGCCCAGTGCCGGCGCCCAGGCAGCACCCGCCGTGAAGTCGCGGATGCCTTCCGGCGAGCTGTCGGCCAGCGCCACATAGGCGGCGAGGGCCTGGCCCCACTCGGCCGAGGGGACCCCGGCGACAAAGGCGGCCCGCACGCCGTCGAGCTTCTCCAGCTCCGCCTGCACGTGCGCGGCGGAGACCTTCACGCCGCCGGTGATGACGACGTCGTCGGCCCGGCCCAGGACGGTCAGCTTCCCGGTGGCGTCGATGGAGCCGAGGTCGCTGGTGCGGTACCAGCGGACGCCGTCCTCCTCGAGGAAAGCGGCGGCCGTGAGCCCGGGTTCGCCGAGGTAGCCGGCGGCGAGTGTGGCGCCGCCCAGCAGGATCCTGCCGTCCCCGTCCACCCGGGCCAGCACGTCCTCGAGCGGGAAGCCGTCGTACACGCAGCCGCCGCAGGTCTCGGCCGAGCCGTAGGTGGTGATCACGCGGGCGCCGGCGTCGCGGGCGGCGGCAAGCAGTCCGGGCGTGGCGGGGCCGCCGCCGAGCAGGATGCCGTTGAAGCGCCGCAGGACGGCCAGCGTTTCGGCCGACGGCGCGTCCAGCAGCCGCTGCAGCTGGGTGGGCACCAGCGAGGTGAAGCGGATCTTGTCCGTGAGTTCCAGGGCCGCGGCGGTGAACGCCTCCGGGGTGAACCCGCTGGACATGTCCATCGCCCACGGCCGGGTGCCGGCGAACAGGGAGCGCACCAGGACCTGCACCCCGGCCACATACTGCACGGGCAGCGCGAGCAGCCACTGGCCCTCGCCCTTGAGCGCGAAGGCGGTGGCCACGGAGGACGCCGCCAGCGCGTCCACCGCGAGGACCGTCGCCTTGGGCGCGCCGGTGGAGCCGGAGGTGCGCACCACCACCGCGGCGTCCTCATAGCCCGGCGTTTCCACGGCGGATACCACGACGTTGCCGTCGGCGTCGGCGGAAAGTTCGACGGCGGGGCCCTCGCCGTGGAGGGCGTCCGCCAGCGCCTTGAGCGCCGGTTCGATGTTCGGGGGTTGGGAAGACACAGCTCCGGAAGTCATCGGGCCGCCTTAGAAGTAGTACGGGAAGCTGGACCAGTCCGGATCGCGCTTCTCCAGGAAGGCTTCCTTGCCCTCCACGGCCTCGTCCGTCATGTACGCCAGCCGGGTGGCTTCGCCGGCGAAGACCTGCTGGCCGGCCAGGCCGTCGTCGGCCAGGTTGAAGGCGAACTTCAGCATCCGGAGGGCCTGCGGGGACTGCCGGGCGATGTCGGCGGCGTATTCCAGCGCCACGTCCTCGAGCCGCTCATGGTCCACGGCCTCGTTGACGGCGCCCATGCGGACCATGTCCTCGGCCGAGTATTCGCGGGCCAGGAAGAAGATCTCCCGGGCGGCCTTCTGGCCGATCTGGCGGGCCAGCAGCGCGGAGCCGTAGCCGGCGTCGAAACTGCCGACCGTCGCGTCGGTCTGCTTGAACTTCCCGTGCTGGCGGGAGGCGATGGTCAGGTCGGCGACGACGTGCAGCGAGTGCCCGCCGCCGGCGGCCCAGCCGTTGACGACGGCGATGACCACCTTGGGCATGGTGCGCATGAGTCGTTGGACCTCGAGGATATGGAGCCGGCCCGCGCGGGCCGGGTCGATGGTCTCCGTGGTCTCCCCCTCTGCGTAGCGGTACCCGTCCCGGCCGCGGATCCTCTGGTCCCCGCCGGAGCAGAACGAGTGGCCGCCGTCCTTGGCGGAGGGACCGTTGCCGGTCAGCAGCACGGTGGCCACGTCCGGGGTCATCCGGGCGTGGTCCATGGCGCGGTACAGCTCGTCCACGGTGCCGGGCCGGAAGGCGTTCCGCACCTCGGGCCGGTTGAAGGCGATGCGGACCGTCGGGAGGTCCCGGACCACGCTGCCGTCGTCGGAACGCTCCACCTGCCGGTGGTAGGTCATGTCCTGGAAGTCGTCAAAGCCGGACACAGTGCGCCAGCGGGTGGGGTCAAAGACGTCGGACACCTTGGCGGGGATTTCGTTGCTCACAGTCCGAGTCTAGTAATCGCCTCAGCTGATGCAGAACTCGTTGCCTTCCGGGTCCGCCATGGTGTGCCACGAATGCGGCCCCTGGCTGGCGGACCAGAGGTACGTGGCGCCGCGGGCCTCGAGGGCGGCGCGCGCCTCATCCTTGTCCGCGCCGGCCAGGTTGACGTCCCAGTGGATCCTGTTCTTGATGGTCTTTTCCTCCGGGACCGTCTGGAAGAGGATGCGGCGGGCAGGCGGCTTGGCGTCGAGTTCCTCGGGCGGGCGGATCGCGGCCCCGGCGCCCCACACCAGCTTTCCGTGGTGCCGCGTGGTTTCCGCCTCCGTGGCGAAGCCCTGCGCGATCATGGACCGGATGAAATCCTCGTCCTGCGGCTCCACCGCCCACTCAAGGGTTTCGGCCCACCAGTCGGCGAGCGTATGCGGGTCCCGGCAGTCGACGGCGATCTGGATGTTCAGTGTCATGGAAAGAAACTACGACGTCGGCGCGCGCGGCGGTAGGGGTGTGTCTCAGCACGCTGACGGCGGACCTTGCGGGGTGTAGGAATCCGCGATCCGCCAGATCGTCCCGTCCCACTGCATGACGTACTCCAGAGCCCAATCCGAGCACGCCTGGCCCGCGGGCCCATCCGCAGGGTCCTGGACAGTGCGCAGCCGGACGGCCGCTATCACCTCCGCTCCCGACGTCGTCACGTCGGCGATGTCCAGGGTCCGCCAGAAGGAAGAGGCCAGGCCTGCGCGCCAGGTTTCCAGCCCGCCCATCCGCTCCTGCATTTCCGGGCTCAGGATGGCGAACGCGAGGTCGTAGGCGCCCAGATTGATTGATTGGCCATGGAATACCAGGCTCCGCGCGACGTTGACGGCCTCGGGATGGTCGGAGCTGACGGTGACGGCGACGGAGCCGGCCTCGTCTGCCGGCGGCAGGCCACAGCTGGCCGGAGCGACGGCTTCGGTGCGTCCACTCCAGCTCTCGACGGCGAGGGCAGCCTTGCGGGCATCGACGGCGTAGGCTGTGCCCTCGGCACTGAAATCGTCGGCGCGGTTGGTGCCGAAGACCCAAGCCCGTTTGGAGCTGACGACACCGGCCACTTCGCCCTCCAGCGTCAGCAGGGGGCCGCCGCTGTTCCCGGGGTTGATGGCGGCGTCCGTTTGGACCAGGTTGGTGACGGTCCGTTCGCCGATGGTCTGCTGCCGGTTGAGTCCACTGACACGGCCGGCGGTGAAAGTGAGGTCGGCATCCAACGGGTAGCCAAGCGCCGCCACTTCTTGGCCGAGTTCCGGCGGAAGCGTGACGAAGTCGAAGACGTGGCCGTCGACGGGACGGGATGTGCGCAGGAGGGCGAGGTCGGCTGGTTCGTCGACGCCCAGCACCTCGGCGCTCACGATTTCCGTTCCCATGCTCACACTGATGTCGGCCTGGTCCGTGACGACATGCGCCGCCGTCACAATCAGGTCATCCCTGACGAGAAATCCGGTACCGACTCCGCCTCCGTCGCAGAGCGTGACGTTAATCTTCGCGACACCGGAGCGGACCGCCGCCACGGTGTCGGCCCAGCCTGCCGGCGGTGGGGCCGTCGTCGTCGTGACGGCCGGGGTCGACGACGGCGGCGGCGGTGCGGGCGGGCCGGATGCTGCCGCCGTCGTACTGGGGGCAGGAGCGGAAGGTGCGCCGGGAATTGTGATGCAGCCTGACAGGCTCAGGACGAGGACCAGCAGCGCTGCGGGCGCCGCGAGTGCGGCGTGGGCGGAGGTTCGGCGGACTGGGGCTTTCATGGCGGTCCTTTCCCACAACAAAGGTTGCCGCTTTAGCCCGCCCAAACTATCGCGAAGTGCCCCCAAGATAGTCCATATGCCGCCGAACGGCCAGAGGTGACCTCCGCCCGCGTTGCTCTTGGTTAGCCCTGCACTTGCTGGAGTTGCTCCATCAGTTCCGGCGGGATGGCGTAGATGAAGATGACCGCCAGGAGGTTCTTCGAAGCGTGGACGAAGTAGGCGAACATGACGTTCCTGCCGGTCCAGACGTAGACGAACACCAGCACGGCGCCCATCGCGAGGTAGGGCATCAGCACCTGCAGGCTCAGGTCCTCCTGGCCCACGATGTGCAGGGCCGCGAACAGCACCACGGACAGGGAGCAGCACACCCAGATGTTGACCCGCCGGCCGAGCTTGCCGATCAGCAGGTGGCGGAAGATGTACTCCTCCACGAAGGGCCCCACGATCACCAGCAGCGGCACCATCAGCCAGGCCGGCACCTGCTGCATGAGGGCCTGGAGGCCGGCCTGGTTGGCCGACGTCTGCGGCGTTCCGGTGATGGAGACCAGGACCGCGGTGAGGATCATCATGGCGACGACGGCCAAGGGGACCATGAGCGCGGTGAACCATGGCCTGGTGGCGAGCACCCTGAGGTCCCGGGCGGCGACGTGCCGGACGGCGGCCAGGGCCAGGAGGCCGATGACGCCGTAGAAGATCAGGTTGACCGTGTAGGACGCCACCGCCGGGTTCGGGGACAGCTCGAGGAGCAGCGGGACCAGCAGCCCGCCGGCCACGGCGAAGAACGCGGCCACCGCCACGTACAGGCCCGCCGTGATGAAATCGAGCCGCGAGAACCGGTAAAGTTCCGGCCGCGGCGCCGGTGGTGTGCGGAGAACAGTGCCCATGCCACCAGCCTAGCGCCGCGGCCGGACGGCCGGGTCCCGTATAATATTCGGTATGCCTAATAATTTGTTTCGGTCCGCCAAAGTTGTCGGCCGAACGCGTCGCCGCCGCACTGCCGGAGCCGCCGTCGCCGCCGTCCTGCTCTCACTGTCCCTGGCCGCATGCGGTGCTGCCATCCCGGGCCAGGGGCCGGGTTCCGCGGACGACAAGCCCGTCGTGCTGACCACCTTCACCGTGCTCGCCGACGTGGCGCAGAACGTGGCGGGCGACAAACTGCAGGTCGAATCGATCACCAAGGTCGGCGCCGAAATCCACGGCTACGAGCCCACGCCCGGGGACATCCGCAAGGCGTCCAAGGCGGACCTGATCCTGGACAACGGGCTGAATCTGGAAGCCTGGTTTGCCCAGTTCGTCGAGGGCTTGGACGTTCCGCACGCCGTGGTGAGCGAAGGCGTGGAAGTGCTGTCCATCAGTGAAGATTCCTACGAGGGCAAGCCGAACCCGCACGCGTGGATGTCGCCGGTCAATGTGCAGCTGTACGTGGACAACATGGTGAAGGCATTCTCGAAGCTTGATCCGGAGAACGCCGCGGTTTTCGAGGCGAACGGCGCGGCGTACAAGGCCCAGCTGCAGTCCGTGAAGGACGAAATGGTCCAGAAGCTCGCCACGGTCCCCGAAGCGCAGCGGGCGCTGGTGTCGTGTGAGGGCGCCTTCTCGTATCTGGCGCGCGACGCAGGCCTCCGCGAGGTCTACATCTGGGCGGTCAACGCCGAACAGCAGGCCACCCCGCAGCAGATCACCAAGGCCATCGAATTCGTCAAGGCCAACAACGTCCCGGCCGTCTTCTGCGAGTCCACGGTCTCGGACGCACCGATGCGCCAGGTGGTGGGGGCCACCGGATCGGCCTTCGGCGGCGTGCTGTACGTGGACTCGCTCTCCGAATCGGACGGCCCGGTGCCCACGTACCTGGACCTCATCCGGCACGATTCCAAGCTCATCACTGAAGGCCTGACGGGAGCAGCATCATGAGCAATCCGGCCATTCTGGTGGAAAACGTCACCGTCCATTACGGGGAGGTCCTGGCGCTCGACGCCGCCTCACTCACCGTCGGGGCGGCCCGGATCTGCGGGCTGGTGGGCATGAACGGCTCCGGCAAATCCACGCTGTTCAAGGCGATCATGGGCATGGTCAAGCCCGACGCCGGCCGCGTCCTCATCAACGGCGAATCACCGGCGAAGGCGCGCAAAAAGGGCGGAATCGGCTACGTCCCGCAGAGCGAGGACGTGGACTGGCAATTCCCGCTGTCCGTCCGCGACGTGGTGATGATGGGCCGCTACGGGCACCAGGGCTTCACCCGCCGCGCGTCCAAGGCGGACCGCGACGCCGTCGACCTCGCCCTGGACCGGGTGGAACTGTCCGAATTCGCCAACCGGCAGATCGGCCAGCTCTCCGGCGGCCAGAAGAAGCGCGCCTTCGTGGCCCGCGGCATCGCCCAGGGCGCCACCATGATGCTCCTGGACGAGCCGTTCGCCGGCGTGGACAAGCGCTCCGAGGCAACGATTACGCGCCTGCTGAAGGAACTCGCCGCGGACGGCTGCACCATCCTCGTCTCAACCCATGACCTGCACGCCCTGCCCCAGCTCTGCGACGAGGCGGTGCTCCTGATGCGCAAGGTCCTGATGCACGGCCCGCCCGAGGTGGTGCTGCAGCCGGAGCACCTGGCCATGGCCTTCGGCCTCGACGTCCTCAACCGCGACGTTCCGGAGACCGGCCTGTCGGCCCCCGGCGTTTCGAACCAGCCGGGAAGGAACTGAGCCGTGGATCTCTTTGACCTCCTGCTGGAACCGTTGAGCTACGACTTCATGGTCCGCGCCATCGTCACCACGGCGCTCGCCGCCATCGTGTGCGCGGTACTGAGCTGCTGGCTGGTGCTGATCGGCTGGTCCTTGATGGGGGACGCCGTTTCCCACGCCGTGCTGCCCGGGGTGGTGCTCGCCTACATCGTCGGGGCGCCCTTCGCGCTGGGCGCGCTGGTGTTCGCGCTGATCGCCGTGACCCTGATCGGGGTGGTCCGCAACACCAGCAGGGTGAAGGAGGACGCGGCGATCGGGATCGTCTTCACCTCGCTGTTCGCCCTGGGCCTGGTGCTCATCTCCGTCACGCCCAGCCAGACGGACCTCAACCACATCATCTTCGGCAACCTGCTCGGCGTCAGCGTCCCGGACCTCATCCAGGTCCTGGTGCTGGGTGTGGTCGCCTTTGCCATCCTGATCCTCAAGCGGCGCGACCTCACGCTCTATGCCTTCGACCCCACGCACGCCCATGCGATCGGGCTGTCCCCGAAGCGCCTCGGGGCCCTGCTGCTGGGCCTGCTGGCGCTGACGTCCGTGGTGGCGCTGCAGACCGTGGGCGTGGTGCTGGTGGTGGCCATGCTGATCATCCCCGGCGCCACCGCCTACCTGCTGACGGACCGGTTCTCCCGGATGCTCGTGATCGCGCCGGTCATTTCCGCGCTGTGTTCCATCGCCGGCATCTACCTCAGCTACTACCTGGACACCGCCTCCGGCGCGATGGTGGTCCTGACGCAGGGCGCCGCGTTCGCCGTCGTCTATCTGTTCAGCCCCCGGCAGGGGCTGATCGGCACCCGGCTGGCGATGGCCCGGCGCCGGAAAGCGGCCGCGCTCGCCGCCTGACGTTGCCCGCCCGGGCGCCGGCGTTCCCGGCCGGACGGCGGCCGACGGCGGCACACGCGTCGCGTGGGGGGCCGCGGTGTCATACTTGACGACGCAAGCCGCCGCCAGGCTCGCCACTACCTGCGAGGACTCCTTGAGCGAACATCTCCGCCTTTCGGGCGTATCCCATGGCTACGGGGACCGCCAGCTGTTTGCCGACGTCGAGCTTGCCATCACGGCCGGTGAACATGTGGCGATCGTCGGCGAAAACGGCGCCGGCAAATCCACGCTGCTGCGGATTCTGGCCGGGCTCGAGGCCCCGGACGAGGGCACCGCGGTCAGCCGGGGCCGCGTCGGCTACCTCGCCCAGACTCTGGGCCTGCCTGATGCGTTCACTGTGCGCAACGCCGTCGATGCCGCACTGGAGTCCCTCCGCGAACTGGAGGCCGAGCTGGACCGCCTGGAGGACGGGCTGGCCGATGCGGAAGCGGACGAACTGGAGCGCTACGGCAACCTGCAGACGCAGTACCAGCTCCGGGAAGGCTACGCCGCGGAATCCCGGGTGGAGGCGGCGCTGGACCGGCTGGGCCTGGGCGGCCTGGACCGGATGAGGACACTGGGCTCGCTCTCCGGCGGGGAACAGGAACGCGTGGCACTGGCCTGCGTGATGGCCGATCCCGCGGACATCCTGCTCCTGGACGAACCCACCAACCACCTTGACGCCAGCGGAACGGCATGGCTGGAGGCGCGGCTCGCGGCGCACCGCGGCACCGTGGTGGTGGTCTCCCACGACCGTGTCCTGCTGCGCAAAGTCGCCTCGACCGTTATCGAAGTGGACGCCGAACGCCGGACAGTCAACCGCTACGGCAACGGTTACGAGGGCTACCTGCGCGAGAAGGCCGCCGAACGCGAGCGCTGGGCGCAGCAGTACCGCGGGTGGCTGGACGCGATGGCGGCCGAACGGCTCCAGGCGGACACGGTCACGGACAAGATGGGCTACGCCCGCCAGCGCGACAACGACAAAATGGGCTTCGACTTCAAGGCCGGCACGTGGCAGAAGGCGGCCTCCAGCAAGGTCCGGAATGCCCAGGAGCGGCTCCGCAGGCTCGAGGCCAACCCCATCGACCGCCCGCCGGTGCCCCTGAAGCTGGCGGCGGAACTGCTGGCGGATGGTGCGGCGGGACCGGCCCTCGAAGCCCGGGGAGTGTCGGTGCCCGCCCGGCTGGAACCGACGGACATCCGGGTGGAGGCGGGCCAGAAGATCCTCATCACCGGCCCCAATGGTGCCGGCAAGTCCACGCTGCTTTCCGTCCTGGCGGGCACGCTGGCACCGGCCCAGGGCACTGTGGTGAGGCACGGCCGGATCGGGTACCTGCAGCAGGAGCTGGAGCTCCCGCAGCGCCCGGGGCTGCGCCTCCTGCCGGCTTTCGCCGCGGGCCTGGGCGGCAACATCGATGAGCACGCCGAGGCGCTGCTGCGGCTGGGGCTCTTCCGGACCAGCGAATTCCACGTCCCGGTGGGAAGCTTGTCCGCCGGGCAACAACGCAGGCTGGCGCTGGCCCGGCTTCTGCTGGGCGGATACGGGACGATGCTGGTCGACGAGCCCACCAACCACTTGGCGCCCGTTTTGGTGGAACAGCTGGAAGCGGCACTTTCGGACTTTGCCGGGACGCTGGTTATGGTCAGCCACGACCGCGCGCTGGGGGAATGGTTCGACACGTGCGCCGCTGAAAGCAGCACCGGGAGCCGGGCTGCGAGCCGCGCCGGGACCGCGGCCGGGGCCGGGAAATGGCTCCGCTATGCGATGCGGAACGGCGCCTTGGCCTAGTGGCCGGCCTTATCTGACGGCGCCTTGGCCTGAAATCGGCCTAACTGACGGGTACGCCGGGGCCTGATGGACTGAATTCGAATATCGTTCGGTGTTCCAGCCGAAATCGCGCCATAAATTAGGCATAACACCCGCGCAGTGTTGCCCGCGTCACGACTTGGTCGCTAATGCTAGTACGATGGATGAGCCGCGCGAGCTTCGACACTTGTGAGGTTCGGTACATGTCTGGGCTCCCACAAGGGGCCTTGGCCCGAATTTTGTGTACTTGAATCCACGGTCACTTCCCGGCCATACTCCGACCTACAAGGAATCAGCTGTGCCTTCAATTACCCCCACAGAACTTAAGAGCACCACGGCGCAACCCGCCGTCGTCGACTCGACCCTCAGCGCCGAGGGCTACAAGAAATCCCTGAGCGGCCGCCAGGTCACCATGATCGCGATGGGCGGCGCCATCGGCGTCGGCCTCTTCATGGGTGCCGGCGGGCGGCTGGCCTCCACCGGCCCCGCGCTGATCTTCTCCTACGCCATTGCCGGCGTCATCGCCTACCTGCTGATGCGCGCCCTCGGCGAACTCATCATGTACCGCCAGACGTCGGGCTCCTTCGTCAGCTACGCCGGCGAAATGTTCGGCAAAAAGGGCGCGTACGTTTCCGGCTGGATGTACTTCATCAACTGGGCCATGACCGGCATCGCCGAGCTCATCGCGATCGGCCTGTACTTCCAGTTCTTCTTCCCCAACGTGCCGGTCGAGCTGTCCGCCATCGCGGCGCTGCTGCTGCTCGTGGGCGTGAACCTGCTGAGCGTTAAGGCGTTCGGTGAATTCGAGTTCTGGGCCTCCTGCCTCAAGGTCGGCGCCATCCTCATCTTCCTGGCCGTGGGCACCTTCATGGTCATCACCAACGCCCAGGTCGGCGACGGCAACGCCTCGGTCAACAACCTCTTCGCCGCTGAAGGGGGCATGTTCCCCAAGGGTGCGCTGGTCATGATCCTGGTCCTGAACGCCGTCATCTTCGCCTACAACGGCATTGAGCTCGTCGGCATCACCGCCGGCGAAATGCAGGACCCGGCCAAGGAAGTGCCCAAGGCCATCCGCGCCGTCGTCTTCCGCATCGTCGTGTTCTACGTCGGCTCCGTCACCCTGCTGGCCATGCTGCTGCCCTCGGACCAGTACGTCGCCGGCACCTCGCCGTTCGTCACCGTGTTCGGCCAGATGGGCCTCGGCTGGATGGGCGATGTCATGAACATGATCGTCATCACCGCCGCGCTGTCCTCCTGCAACTCGGGCCTGTACTCGATCGGCCGGATCTTCCGCACCATGGCCAACAATGGACATGCTCCGGTGTGGCTCACCAAGATGTCCAAGAGCCACGTGCCCTATGCGGCCATCCTGGCCATCGGCGGCGTCTACCTGGTGGGCATCCTCCTCAACATCTGGCTCGGCGGCTCGCACGCCTTCGACCTGGCGCTGAACTCCGCGTCCATCGGCGTGATCTTCACCTGGGGCGCCATCTTCGCCAGCCAGATCGCGCTGCGCAAGACCAAGGGCAAGGTCTCCTCCCTGCCCGCGCCCGGCGGAATCTGGGCCAGCTGGGCCGGCCTGATTGCCCTGCTGGCGATCACGGTGCTGATCGGCTTCGATACCATGACCAGCAAGACCGGTGAAGTGTTCCACCTCGGCCTCTGGACCCTGGCGACCATCCCGTTCTTCGCGCTCATGCTGTGGCTCGGCTGGCACAAGGTCAAGAACAACGAACCGAAGAACGCACTCTTCAACTAACCGCTACAGGCAACATCCAAGCGGACGACGACGGCGGGCCCCCAGTGCGGGGGTCCGCCGTCGTTGGGTTAAGGGGCAGCGCGTGAGGCCTGGGGAACTGCCGCGCGAGGCCTGAGGAACCCGGGGCGCCGGGTTGATCCCGGGCCCGCATGCGAACTTCGCCGACGCAGGTGGCTAGCCGATGCTGTACCAGTTCGTCCCGTCATGCGTAACTTCCAGGCCGCCGCCGGACTGGGTTGTCTGGGCGTTCTGGTCGTAAACAAAACCACTCTGGGTGGCGGGGCAGGATCCCACCGCGGGGCCGTCGGTCGCAAGCGTCGTGGTGCCTTCGTAGCCCTGGAGGTAGAAGCCGGTCACGGGGCCGTCCTTGCCCTGGGAGTTGACCCGGGGAGCGGTGGCCACCAGACCCTGAACGCTCGTGGTGGTGCTGCGTTCCTGGACGATTTCCTTGGTCTGCCCGTTCCCCGTCGTGAGGGTTTTCGTGCAGGTCCACGTCGTATCGCTCACGGACTCCACGCGGAAGTCGACCGTTGAAGCGTGCGTCTGGAGTGCTTTGTTGTTCCATGCGAAAACGTCCTGGACGTCCCCCTTGCCAACAAAGCCGGTACCCGTGGCAGGGTCGAACGTGACGGTCGCCGCTGCCGGTGACGCCAGGGTCAGTGATGCCGCGAAGGCCGCCGCAGTGGCAGCTAACACGAAAGATTTCCCACTCATGAGACCAATTCCCCTCTAGTTTTACTCAGGCGCCGATCGCCAGGTCCCTGCACGGAGCGGTGAAGCTCGTTAATGCCGTTGCTGCCGTCTACGAATGAGGCTGGAGACTTCTTATGAGTAGTGAGTACCCTACTTTTTCGTTCGGACTTGGATGTATTACTGAGACCAAGAGGTCCCCGACTGGGCTAAATGGCCAGGCGAGGGTGCCAGGCGAGCAGCGGCAGGCTCAAGATCCTGCGAGCAGCCCCCACCGGGGCAAGAGTGGCGAGGCAGCCGTCAGACGCGGCGCCGAAGTCCCTCTGGGGCCGGGCCGGGGCCGGAGCAGGATCAGGAGCGGAGATCGAGCCAACGATGCATCCATCTGACGCATATGGCCGTTAAACGTGGTGGTTTAGCGGCCATTCGTGGTGAATGGGCGAGCTCGGGCCGCTGTCCAGGGTGGTTTGGCGGCCATTCGTGGTGAATGGGCGAGCTCGGGCCGCTGTCCAGGGTGGTTTGGCGGCCATTCGTGGTGAATGGGCGAGCTCGGGCCGCTGTCCAGGGTGGTTTGGCGGCCATTCGTGTCATATGGGTGGCCGGGCGGCCCGACGTTCTTCAACGATTCGCCACAAGTGGCCGCTATTCGTGGTGGTTTGGCGGCCATTCGTGGTGAATGGGCGAGCTCGGGCCGCTGTCCAGGGTGGTTTGGCGGCCATTCGTGTCATATGGGTGGCCGGCGGCCCGACGTTCTTCAACGATTCGCCACAAGTGGCCGCTATTCGTGGTGGTTTGGCGGCCATTCGTGGTGAATGGGTGGGGCCGGGCCGCTCCCCAGCCGGGCTTAGCGGCCATTTGTGGTGAATGGGTGGCCCGGGCGGCCACGAAAATGTGGTCCCGAGCGCCGCGATACCCGGGCACACGAAAGCGGCGGCGGGCATCCCCCAAAGGAATGTCCGCCGCCGCGCTTTGCTAAGGACTAATCCTTCTTGAAGGTGTCCTTGACGTTTTCGCCGACCTTCTTGGCGTCTGCGACGACCTGATCCTTCTGGCCCTCGGCGCGCAACTGGTCGTTGTTCGTGGCGTTTCCAGTAGCTTCCTTGGCCTTGCCGCCGAGGTGCTCTGCTTCGTTCTGAATCTTGTCTCCGATACCCATGGTGCAAACACCTTTCGTTTCCGGTTGAAATTCAACGTTCCTTCACCATAACACAAAGCATGCTTACTAAATCAAGGGTGTCCGGTGCCTGAGGGGAAATTCGTGTCGAGGCGTATCAAGGGGATGTCCGGCGCCGCAAGGGTGAAATCTGCGCCGGAGCCGGGCTAGGCTCGATGCCATGGACCACAAAATCAGCCTGACCCAGCATGTAAACGCGCCGGCGGACAAGGTCTGGGCGGTCATTTCCGATATTCCCGGTTCGGCGGCAACGCTCTCCGGCATTGATTCGATCCAGATGCTCAGCGACGGCCCCTACGGCGAGGGCACGCGCTGGAAGGAGACCCGCACCATGATGGGGAGGTCGGAAACCGTGGAAATGTGGGTGTCCCAGGCCGAGCCGCCCCGGAGCACCACGGTGAAGGCGCTGCAGGGCGGGGCGGACTACACCTCCCGCATGACGCTGGCCGACCGCGACGGCGGCACGGACCTGACCATGACGTTCGGCGCCGACATGGTCAATCCCTCGCGGATGAACAAACTGGCGATGGCGCTCTTCGGAAGACTGGGCATGCGCATCACCCGCAAGGCCCTCGCCAAGGACCTGGCGGAAATCGCGGCCAAGGCCGAGTCGCTCTAGTGGCGCGGGGCACCGCGTCCAAGGCGCCGAAGGTCACCGCCCCGCGGCTCAGCCCGGTCCGGCTGGCGGAGCTCCGGGACGACCCGTCCCCGGTGTTCCGGTCCGGGGAGAAGTACGACGGCGTCCGGTACAGCAGGGCCTCCGCCGACGGACTGGAGCTAGCCGGCACCGACTTCGCCGAGTGTGACTTCCAGGGCGTGTCCTTCAACGAGACCCAGCTGCGCGGCGCCACCTTCCGCGACTGCATCCTGGCCGAGGTGTACGCGCCGGTGTTCATGGCGGCCCGGAGCACCCTGCGCGACGTCGAGATCGGCAACCCCCGCTGGGGTTCCGCGGAACTCTACGAAAGCGGCTGGCAGTCCGTGAGGATCGACGGCGGGAAGCTCGACTACGTGAACCTCCGCGGTTCCAAGCTCACGGACGTGCAGATCAGCGACTGCATCATCGCCGAACTGGACCTGGGTTCGTGCGCCGCGACCCGGGTGGCGCTGAAGAACTGCACCATCGGCACCCTCGACGTCGCCGGCGCCAGGCTCAAGGACTTCGACATCCGTGGCACGGACTTCCGCGCCATTAGCGGACTGGAAAGTCTCTCCGGCCTCGTGATCGACGACTACCAGCTCGGTCTGCTGGCCCCGCTCATGGCGAGCCATCTCGGCGTCGTCGTCGCGTAATCCGGCGGGGCTTTGATTGACCCCCTTGCCGCGCCGTGTAATCTTTATAGAACGAACGGTCAGTAAATTGGCGCGCCGGCGGGTCAACCGTGGACGCCGCCGCCGGGAGTTCTTTCGATGACAGATTCGATGACAGTGACGTTTATCGCGTGAAGGGTGTACCCATGGCATCAGCAGCAGCAGGACCACAGGCATTTCTCGTAGGCGGTGCCCGCACTGCGGTGGGCCGCTACGGCGGGGCACTCTCCGCGGTCCGCCCCGATGACCTGGCCGCCCTGGTGGTCCGCGAGGCTGTGGCCCGGGCCGGGCTGGACCCCGAGAGCATCGACGAGGTCATCCTGGGCAACGCCAACGGCGCCGGCGAGGAAAACCGCAACGTCGCGCGGATGGCCACCATCCTGGCCGGCCTGCCGCTGCACATCCCCGGCATCACCGTGAACCGGCTCTGCGCCTCCGGCCTGAGCGCCATCATCATGGCCAGCCAGATGATCAAGTCCGGCGCCGCGGACATCGTGGTCGCCGGCGGCGTCGAATCCATGAGCCGCGCCCCCTGGGTCCAGGAGAAGCCGCGGACCGCCTTCGCGAAGCCGGGCGAAATCTTCGACACCTCCATCGGCTGGCGCTTCGTGAACCCCCTGTTCCGGAAGGGCGAACTCTCCCGCGGCGGCAAGATGACCTACTCCATGCCGGAAACGGCCGAGGAAGTCGCCCGCGTGGACGGCATCACCCGCGAGGACGCCGACGCCTTCGCCGTCCGCTCCCACGAACGCTCCCTCGCGGCCATCGCCGCCGGCCGCTTCGCCGACGAAATCGTCCCGGTCACGGTCAAGACCCGCAAGGGCGAAACGGTCGTCGACACCGACGAGGGCCCGCGCGCCGGCACCACCATGGACGTCCTCGCAGCCCTCCGCCCCGTCGTCGCCGGCGGCTCGGTGGTCACGGCCGGAAACTCCTCCACCCTCAACGACGGCGCCTCGGCCATCATCGTCGCGTCCGAGGCCGCCATCGAGCGGCTCGGCCTCACCCCGCGCGCCCGGATCATCGACGGCGCGTCCGCCGGCTGCGAACCCGAAATCATGGGCATCGGCCCGGTCCCGGCCACCCAGAAGGTGCTCGCGCGGACCGGCCTCAGCGTCGGCGACCTCGGCGCCGTCGAACTCAACGAAGCCTTCGCCACCCAGTCGCTCGCCACCATGCGGCGGCTCGGCCTGGACCCCGAGATCGTAAACCGCGACGGCGGCGCCATCTCTCTGGGGCACCCGCTGGGTTCGTCCGGTTCCCGGCTCGCGATCACCCTGCTGGGCCGGATGGAGCGCGAGGACGCCCGGATCGGCCTCGCCACCATGTGCATCGGCGTCGGCCAGGGCACCGCGATGCTGCTGGAGCGGGTGTAGTGGCGGCCGCGACGACGGGTCTGAACCCGCAGGACTTCAGCACCCTGCTGGTCGACGAGCGCGGGGACCGGCTGGTGGTGCTCCTCAACCGGCCCGAGGTCCGCAACGCGATCGACCAGCAGATGGTCGATGAGCTGCACGCCGTCTGCGCCGCGCTGGAACAGACCCCGAAGGTGCTGATCATCGCCGGAACGGAGGGGGTCTTCGCCTCCGGCGCGGACATCGGGCAGCTGCGCGAACGCCGCCGCGACGACGCCCTGCAGGGCATCAACTCCACCATTTTTGTGCGGATCGCCAAGCTGCCGATGCCCGTCATCGCGGCCCTGGACGGTTTCTGCCTGGGCGGCGGCGCCGAGCTGGCGTACGCCGCGGACTTCCGGATCGGTACACCGTCGGTGCGGATCGGCAACCCGGAAACCGGCCTGGGCATCCTTGCCGCCGCCGGTGCGAGCTGGCGGCTGAAGGAGCTCGTGGGGGAGCCGGTGGCCAAGGAAATCCTGCTGGCCGGCACTGTGCTGCGCGCCGAGCGGGCCCTCGCCGTCAACCTCATCACCGAGATCCACGAGGCCCCGGAACTGATGGCGGCGGCGCACGCCCTGGCCGACAGGATTGCCGCCCAGGATCCGCTCGCGGTCCGGATCACCAAGTCGGTGTTCCACGCGCCCGCCGAGGCGCATCCGCTGATCGACCAGCTGGCGCAGGGGATCCTCTTTGAATCCCAGGCCAAGTTCGACCGCATGCAGGCTTTCCTTGATAAGAAAACAGACAAGAAGTCGGCCAAGAAATCAGCCACGAAGTCCGAGCAGGATTCAGACCGGAAGAAGAACTGACGATGAGCAACTCCGCACTTCCCGCGAACCTTCCCGCAACCGTCGGCGTCCTCGGCGGCGGCCGCATGGGCGCCGGCATCGCGCACGCCTTCCTGATCAACGGCGCCAACGTCCTCGTCGTCGAGCGCGACGAGGAGTCGGCCGAGGCGGCCCGGGAGCGGGTGGAATCCGCGGCGGCCAAGAGCATCGAGCGCGGCGCCATCGACGGCAACCTGGACGAGATGGTCTCGCGGCTCTCGGTCACGGTCGACTACGACGCCTTCAGGGACCGCCAGTTGGTCATCGAGGCCGTCCCGGAGGACTGGGACCTGAAGGTCGCCTCGCTGCGGGGGATCGAGGAACGGCTCGACGACGGCGCTTACCTCGCCTCCAACACCTCCTCCATCTCGGTCAACGCGCTGGCCCGTGAGCTGCAGCGCCCGCAGAACTTCCTGGGCCTGCACTTCTTCAACCCGGTGCCGGCGTCCACCCTGATCGAGGTCGTCCTCGGCGAGCACACCTCGGAGCCGCTGGCCCAGGCGGCCCGCGGCTGGGTCGAGGCGCTGGGCAAGACCGCCGTCGTCGTCAATGACGCCCCCGGCTTCGCGTCCTCACGGCTGGGCGTCGCGATTGCCCTCGAGGCGATGCGCATGGTGGAAGAAGGTGTGGCGTCCGCGGAGGACATCGACAACGCCATGGTCCTGGGCTACAAGCACCCCACCGGACCCTTGCGGACCACGGACATCGTGGGACTGGACGTCCGCCTCGGCATCGCCGAATACCTCGCCTCCACGCTGGGCGAGCGCTTCGCCCCGCCGCAGATCCTGCGCGACAAGGTGGCCCGCGGCGAACTCGGCCGCAAGTCCGGCAAGGGCTTCTTCGACTGGACCTCGTAAGCTGCGCCGGAGGCGGCCACAGTGACCGCCGCCGGGGCCGCTCAAAAGCGTTTCGCTACGACGCAGCCAGGGAGTCGAGGGTCTTTTTCATGCCGTCCATGGCGGGGCCGGCAAGGGAGCGGAACGCCGGCCGGACAAAGGGTTCGGCGACCTTGAGCAAGCCCTTGAGCTGGAACTCCGCCGTGTACTTCACCTCGGAGCCCGTCCCGGCCGGCGACACGTCAATGGTGTCCACGGAGATGACCGATTTGTTCTCGCCGCGCAGCGTGATGCGGTTCGCCGTCAGCTCGGTCACCTCGTAGATTAGCGCCTGGCGCTTGCCGCGGAACTCGGCCTCCGCGTGGTACCGGTGCCCGACGGCGGCCGGCCCGTCGGAGAGCTTGTCCACCACCGGGGTCCCGGGGTCCCACTCCGGGGTGTGCTCGAACGCTGACAGGTAGTCGAAGGCCCGGGCGGGCTCAAGGGCGGTATGGACGGTGCCGGTCACTGTGATCATGGCCCCAGCCTAACCAGAACGACCGCCCGTAGGATGGTGCGGT
This sequence comes from Pseudarthrobacter sp. PvP090, assembly GCF_040547365.1. Taxonomy (NCBI): domain Bacteria; kingdom Bacillati; phylum Actinomycetota; class Actinomycetes; order Micrococcales; family Micrococcaceae; genus Pseudarthrobacter; species Pseudarthrobacter sp. PvP090. The sequence continues at coordinate 17,845 of NZ_JBEPPO010000016.1, read as the reverse complement.
GACTTCCTTGGACCGGCCCGCGATCGCCCCCATCACCCTGCCCGGCAAGTTCGTCGTCCTCGAGCCGCTGAGCCCGGACCATCACGACGGCCTCGTCGAGGCGGCCCGCGACGGCGAACTGTGGCGCCTCTGGTACACGAGTGTGCCCGCCCCGGAGCAGATGGCCGCCGAGATTGAGCGGCGCCTGGCCCTGCAGGACAGCGGCTCCATGCTGCCCTTCACCACGCGGCTGATTGACCGCGCCACCGGCGGAGCGGGCCGCGTGATCGGCATGACCACTTATATGAACATCGACGCCGCCACGCCCCGGGTGGAGATCGGCTCCACCTGGAACGCGGCGTCAACGCACGGCAGCGGCAGCAACCCGGACTCCAAGTTGCTCCTGTTGCGGCACGCCTTCGAAACGCTGGGCTGCCCCGCCGTCGAGTTCCGGACGCACTGGCTCAACCACCAGTCCCGCGAGGCGATCGCAAGGCTGGGCGCCAAACAGGACGGTGTGCTCCGCAGCCACACCCGCAGCAGCGACGGCGCGCTGCGGGACACCGTGGTGTTTTCCATCCTGGAACACGAGTGGCCGATGGTCCGGAACGCCCTGGAGTCCAGGCTGGCCCGGCGGTAAGAGGCCGGCCAGCCTGGACCAGGCGGCACCTTGACGGCGCCAGTCGGACTAAGCCTCGCTAGCGGGCCGAATAGATCTTTTCCGCGTTCAGGGCGGCGAAGTACGCCTTATAGCCCTTGGCGGTCGGATGGAAGCCGTCGGCGGTGCCGGTGGCTCCGTTGATCCACGGGTCGTTCGTCAGCGAGTTGATGCCGTGGCCGGCGAAAGCAGTCGTGACGTCGACGTACGTCGCGTCGGTCCCGGCGGCAGCGTAGATGGCCCAGTTCAGCCCGTCAGCCAGCTCTTTGGCCTTGTTGATGAACACGGACATCGGATCGCCCGAGACGGGTACCGGGTCGTAGAGGTAGGGGTAGCCGGTCACCACGATCTTGGCGTTGGGCGCGGCGGCTTTCACACTCTGGATCATCGAGCCCACCTCCGCTGCCAGTTGGCCGCTGCCCAGCATGGCCGCCGCGTCCGCGCTGGCTTTATCACACGCCGCAGCCGCCGCCTCGGTGTGGTTGACCATGACCGCGCCGCAAGCCGTGACGATGGCCCCAAACCCGAGGTTGTTGCCGCCGGCCGTGATGGTCACCAGTTCCGTGCTCTTGTTCAGCTGGCGCAGTTGGGTGCTCACGACTTCCTGGGTCGTCTTGCCGCTGCAGGCCGCGTTCTTGACCAGTTTGATGGCCTTGGTGTCAGCGGCGAGCTCGGAATAGGTGTTGTCACTGCGGTAACAGCTGTCCAGGTACGGTCCCGCTCCCTGCCCGGCGGCGTAGGAGTCGCCGAGTGCGATGTACTTGGTCTTGTCCACGGCCTGCGCCGGGACCGCCGCCGCACCGACCGCCATGGCCAGGGTGGCGAGACCGGCCGCGAGGGCCGTTCGCCGGCGTCGAAGTTTCAGATTTCCCATGGTGTTCCCCTCAGTAGCACGTAGGTTCAGTCCCCGCGCCGAGGTGTCAGTCCCGGTGGCCGGCGAGCTGAAAAGAGCCCGGAGGCTACCGGGCTCACCGCTACGTTACGCGGATGCCTGCGCCCCGCACCATGGTTATAGTCCCGTTGTGGGTAACTTTCATGGATCCAGCCCGTGGATCGGCGCCAGTACGTGTGCTTAGCTTTCAGGATGACGATTCCTGCCCCGCCCGGCGGCCAAACCCGGGGGCCGGCCGTGCCAGGCGCGACCGTGCCCGGAGCCATGGACTGGGACGGGGCCGTCAACGCCTGGCACGTAGCCGGCAGCGTGTTCCGGATGGGCCGCCGCGAGTGGCTTACCGACGCCGGCTGGCAGCAGGCTTACGACGGCGGCATCCGGACGGTGATTGATCTCCGCAACCCGGACGAGATCCGCCGCCGCGATACTGATCCCCCGGTGAGCGCCGGGATCCTGGCGGCGTTCGACGTCGTGCACGCCCCCACCGAGGACCCCGGCAACAGCGAATTCCGCGAGCTCTGCGTGCCCTACCTGAACGATCCGGCGTCGTACGCGGACAATGTCCGGATCTTCCCGGAGAAGCTCGCCGGGGTCTTCAAGGCCGTGGCGAAGGCACGCGGCGGCGTCGTGATCCATTGCTCGGCCGGCCGGGACCGCAGCGGGATGATCGCGGCGATGCTCCAGGACCTCGTCGGAGCCGGCGAGGACGCGATTGCCGGGGGCTATGAGCGCGCCATGCGGGGCATCAACGAACACCACCGGGTGTCGGCGGTCCCGCATCCGCATGAGCGGTATCTGCCCGAGGAGGTTCTCGCGCCGCTGCTCGAAACGCGGCGGGAAAGCCTGCTGCGGTTTGTGCGCCACGTGAAGACCGGGGAGTTCCTGCGCCACAATGGGGTAACGGACCCGGAGGTCACTGCCATTCTGGCCAAATTGGGGCGCTAGAGTAGCCGGGTGAAGACTCCGAAGTATCAGCTGACAGTGCGGGCGGTCGCGGTAGCCGCCCTGGCACTTGCGGGCTCGTTCCACGCTGTTCCTGCGATGGCCGACGCCGGGGCGCCGGAACCCGTTTCTGCAGCCTCGCCCTCGGTGGCCGCCAGCCCGGCGGTGGCTGAGCAGACGACGGCGGGTGGTGCGGCTCTCGCGACGGCGACGGCGCCTGCAGCGGCTCCGGACATCAGCGACGCCGGACTCGCGGAGGCCGTCCGGCGCGACCTGGGCATGACCCTCGGGGAGTTCAACGCCGCCGGCCAGCTGGGCAGGACCGCCGCCGACGCGCTTCCTTCCCTGCAAGTGCTGCCCGGCTACGTGGGGATCAGCCTGCGGGACGGCAAAATTCGCGTCGCAGGCGGCGGCGCCGAGCTGCAGGCCAGGGTCGAGGAACTGAACACGGCCGGGATCGCCGCAGAGTTCGTGCTCGCCGCTCCGGACGCTGAACCGACCGTTGACCCCTCGACCACTCCGGCGGCTGCACCCTCCGCCGCCCCCTCGGCGGCGGAACTGCTGGCGTCCAGCACCGAGCAGCTCTTCCAGGCCTACGTGCGCGAGGTCGGGACCGCCGGACTGCAGGCCGTAGCCTACTCCGGAGGAAGCTTCATCATCCGCACCGGCGGCACGAACATGGCCGAAGCAGGCCTGCCGCCGGCCCCGGACCAGCAAGCTGCCCCGACGACGGCGGCCACGGCGGCCGGGAAGATCTCCCCGGCTGCGTTCGTGGCCCGGTACGCCAATGTTGAGCTGGAGCAGGGTTCCCCGGTCACCACGGAGGCGGATGTTTTTGGCGGGGAGGGGTTCGCCATTGACCGGCGGACCATCTGCTCAACGGGGTTTGGCGCGTTCAGCGGTGCAGGACGTCCGGTCGTGCTGACGGCGGGGCATTGCGCCGAGGACGGCACGGCAAGGACCGCCGAGCTGGAACCGCCGGCCTCCGCCGTTGCGGGAGGGTCGGCGCCCCTGCCCGGCACGCTCGCCCCGCTTGGTAGCTTTGGCTTCAGCCAGTTCGGCGGACCGAACAACTCCTGGATCACCGGCACGGAAGAATCCCCCGGCAACGTGGGTACCGACATCGCCGTCATCGAGGAGCTCGACGGCGGAATCAAACTGCAGCCGGCCGCGAGCACCTGGGCCGACGCAGCGAACCCCGGCGCCACCGCCGTAAAGATCATCGGCACGGTTGCGCCCTTCCAGGGCCAGGAAGTGTGCCGCTCCGGACGCACCGAGGGCTGGTCCTGCGGGCAGGTGGAGGAAACCGGCATCTACGTGGCGGCCGGACGAACCACCGCAGCCGCGGACCTGCGGGCTTTCCGCGGCTTCCTGTCCAAGAACGTCGAGTCCCGCGGGGGAGACTCCGGCGGACCCTGGATCAGCGGAAACTTCGCCGTGGGCACCCATTCGGCCGGCGAGACGTCCGGAGAGAAATTCGCCATCGCCACCACCCTCGAGGATGCCCTCACCAAGGTTCCGAACGGTGTGCAACTCCAGCTGTTCCTGAACAAGCCCAGGCTCGTGGCGCCGGAAGGCCTGACTGTCATGGCGGGCCGACCCATCATGGGCCGGGTCCCGGCCTCCCCGGCGTCTGCCGTTGCCGCCGGCTCAAGTGTCCGCATCACCGTTGACGAGAACGCGGTTGAAGTGCCGGTCGATGCCGACGGCAACTGGGCCTACACCGCACCCGGCACCAGCGGAAAGCTGAAGTTTACGGCGGAGACGGTGAACGGATTCAGCCGCTCCGGCGCAGTTTCCCTGACCGTCAACGTCTCTGACCTGAACGCACCGGCGATCACAACGCCAGCCGAAGGGGCGGCACTGAATGCCGCCGCCCGCATCGACGGCACCGGAACCCCCGGGCTAACGGTAGAACTCACCGGCGATGTCAGCGGCTCCGCAGTCGTCGGGGCGGACGGCCAATGGTCCATCCCCCTCAAGGAACCCGCGGCCGGCCTGCTCACCATCCGTGCCGTCCAAACATCCCCCGGGAAGGTGGACAGCCCCGCCACCACCCGGACCTTCACCGTTGACGCTCCGGTCGTTGCCCCTGCAGAGCCCGTAGAGCCTACCGCAGCCCCAACGGCGGCGCCGTCGGAGCCTGTCCCGGCAGAGCCGGTAGTCACGGCAGCCGTCCTTCCGGCCGCGCCGCCCGCCGTCCTTCCGGCCGCGCCGCCCGCCGTCCTTCCGGCCGCCTCCGGCCAGTTGCCCGACACCGGCGCCAGCTCAATCCTTCCGACGGCGGGACTTGCCGGCGGAGCGCTCCTGCTGGGCGGTGTCCTGCTGGCCGCCACGCGGCGCCGGGCGGCCCGCTAACTACCGCTGCGCGGCGCCGGCGGAGTTACCCAGCCTCCGCCCGGCTTCGAGCGAACCGTTAACCGCCTACTGGAAGTCGGCGAGCCAGAGGTCCGGGCCGAACACCTCGTACTGGATGTCCTTGGCCGGCACGCCGCCGGCCACCAGCGCGCTCCGGACGGACTTCAGGAACGGCAGGGGACCGCAGAGGTAGTACTCGGCGTCGTCGGGGAGGTCCACCGCTCCGACGTCCATAAAGCCGGAGAACTCGGATCCGGCCGCGGTTCCGCCCACGGTGGTGTTCAGGAACCAGGTCTTCAGCGTCCCGTCCGGCAGGGCGGCCAGATCCTCCCGGACCTGCCCCCGGAGCGGGAAGGACTCCTCGCTGTCATCGGCGTGCAGCAGCATGACCTGCCGCTGGGAGCCGGACTTGACGAGGTGCGAGAGCATGCCGGCCATCGGGGTGATCCCGATCCCCGCGCTGGCCAGCACCAGGGGCCGGTCCGTGTACTCCATCACCACGTCGCCGAAGGGCGCCGAGAGCACCACCTCGTCGCCCACCCGGACCTCGTTGTGCAGCAGGTTGGACATCTCGCCGTCGGGGGTCCCGAGTCCGCGGACCCGCTTCACCGCGAACTGGCGGTGCTGCCCGTCGTCGGCCTTCGTCAGGCTGTACTGCCGGGGCTGGTGCACGCCGTCGTGCATGCGCATCTTGATCGTGACGTACTGCCCCGGCAGGGACGGCTTGACCTCGCGCTCATCGACGCGCTCGACGACGAACCGGACGACGTCGTCCGTCTCCTGAATCCGCTCGGCCACCCGCCAGGTGCGCCAGATCGTGTCCGGCGTGAGGTGCACCGCGTTGTACAGCCCGCGTTCCTTGTTGATGAGCATGTTCGCCATCAGCCAGTAGACCTCGTCCCAGGCTGCGGCGACCTCGGGCGTGACGGCGTCCCCCAGCACATCCACGATGGCCCACATCAGGTGGTCGTGGACAATCTGGTACTGGTCCGGGCTCAGCCCAAGCGAGACGTGCTTGTGGGCGACCCGTGAGAGCAGGTGGTCCGGGACCTGGTCCACGTTGTCCACGAGCAGCCCGGCGAACGCCGCAATGGACCCGGCGAGTGCCTGCTGCTGGCGTCCGTCCGCCTGGTTCCCCCGGTTGAAGAGTCCGTCCAGGAGTTCCGGCCGCGCCTCGAACATGTGTTTGTAGAAGCGCTTGGCGATCTCCTCGATGTGCTCGCCGACGACGGGCAGCGTTGCCTTGATGACGGGAAGTGAGGTGTCTGAGAGCATGGTGGATCCCTTCCGGTGAGACCGGTCTTACCCGGCGGTGTCGGGTGAATCAGCCCTTCCAAGCTAACAGTCCGGGTCCGGGGCCTACCGGGTCCATCGGCCCTACATCAGCGGGCGGGATCGGTGTACGCCGGACCGGCAGCGCATCCGTGTGGGACGCGCTGCCGGTGGGTGCTGCCCGTAGGCGCCGCTGGCCGGTGCGCTCTTCAGGACCGGGCCGCTTCAGGACCGGACGGACCGCTCAGCGGTCGTGGCCGTGCCGCTTGGAGTCGACCACCTGGACCGCAACGCCGAGGGTGTCGTCCTCCAGGCTGCCCCAGGCGTACACAATCGTGTTCTTGCCTTTCTCGACCGGGACATCCGCCGGGCCGATCAGGGCCTCGGTGGTGCCAGCGGCCGCAACCGCGGCGGGCACCGTTCCGGCCTCCAGCGTCAGCACCTCCTGCTCGGCGTTCTCCAGGTCCTCGATCACCGCGGTGTCGCCGGCCAGGACGTCGACGGCGGGCGCCGCGGCCACGTGCCGGACCGTCAGCTTGCCCTCGCCCTTGGGGCTGGCCGAGGTGTCGTTCTTGAACAGGGTCGCAGTGGGCTCCCCGGAGTCATCCAGGTGCGCAACGGCGGTGTAGTTCCGGCCCTCCTCGAGATGGACCTTGACCGGGCCGATTACCGGGCTGTCGGCACTCGTGGCGTCGGCGGCCGTGACGGCGATCTCGTAGCTGCCGTCGTCGAGCTTCAGCGGGCCCGCGAGGGTGCCGGGCTCGAAGTCGTCCAGGGTGAGCTCGCCGTTCACCCACACATCCACGGTGAGGCCAGGGACGCCATGCAAAACGGACAGGAGGGCATCGTCGCTGTGGTGCCTGCCGCCGTCGTGATTCCCGCCGGCCTGGGCCGGGGCGGCGAAGGCGAGTGCCGCCACCATGGACAGGGCCCCGGCGGCATATACGGTTTTGCGCATTTCAAACTCCTCGTTGAGTTGCCCGAATCCGGGCGGTGATTTGCTTACACCGTTACTACCGGCCGGCGGCCCCGTTTGGATGCAGCCGGCGGGATTCTTTGCTCCCGCCCACGGACCGGCACCCGCCGGACCCGGGCTCGTGCTGGCCGGGTTCGCCGGAAGGCTGCCCAGTCGCCGTAGCCTTACAGCGACTGGGCACCTTTCCGGCGACCTCGGCGATTTGGCTCCGAGCGGATCCGGCGACCCGGCACCTTTCCGGCGACCTCGGCGATTTGGCTCCGAGCGGATCCGGCGACCCGGCACCTTTCCGGCGACCTCGGCGGTTTGGCTCCGAGCGGATCCGGCGACTGGGCAGCTTTCCGGCGACCTCGGCGGGTTCGCCCCCCGTTGCCTCGGCCGTCAGCCCCCACAGTCCCCGCCCCCGCAGCCTTCGCCCGCTCAGCCCTTGCGGTCCAGCAGCAGGTTGGTGATCCGCAGCGTGCAGAGCCGTTCGCCGGCGGCGTTGTTGATCAGCACCTCGTGGGTGGTCACGGTGCTGCCAAGGTGGATCGGGGTGGCGATGATCGTGATGAGCCCCTCGCGGGCGGACTTGTGGTGGGTGGCGGAGACGTCCACGCCGACGGCGGTCTTGCCCAGGGTGCTGGCGTGGATGACCGCGGCCCAGGAGCCCACGGCCTCTCCGACCGCCAGCGACGCGCCGCCGTGCAGCAGCCCGAAGGATTGCCGGTTGCCCTCCACCGGCATCGTTGCGACGACCCGCTCGACGGATTCCTCAACGATCTTCACGCCCATTTTCTCGTCGAGTTCGCCGAGAGTGATCTTCCACAGCTCGGTACTGCGGGGCTCGGGCGTCATAACGTCTCCTCTGTGGCCGGAAATCCAGGGGTTCCGGCGGGTCAGTGCCGCCGCAGCTAGTGTGCGGCAGGCCTCATTCATGTACTGTAGACATATTACCGAACGGACGGTCAGTAATGCTGGCCGTGTTGATCTTGCCCCTGTTGGAAGGACCCGTCAACGATGACCACCACTGCAACTGCTCCGGAACCCACAGTAGACACTGTCGAGATCGTTCCCAGCTTCATCCGGGATTCCTGGTGGACTCCCGACGCCGGCTCCGCAGCCGGCGCCGCGTCCGTCCTGGACGCGAGCACGGGTGAACTCCTCGCCAAGGTGAGCACCGAGGGACTGGACCTCGCCGCCGTCGTGGACTACGGACGCACCACCGGCCAGGCGGAACTCGGCAAGCTGACCTTCCACCAGCGCGCGCTCAAGCTCAAGGAGCTCGCGCAGTACCTGAACGGCCGCCGCGAGGAGTTCTACGCGCTCTCCGCCCAGACCGGCGCCACCAAGATCGACTCGATGGTCGACATCGACGGCGGAATCGGCGTGCTCTTCACCTTCGGCTCCAAGGGCCGGCGTGAACTGCCCAACGCCCAGGTGATCGTGGACGGGCCCATGGAGGTGCTGTCCAAGGACGGTTCCTTCGCCGGCGAGCACATCTACACCCGCATTCCCGGCGTCGCCGTGCAGATCAACGCCTTCAACTTCCCGGTGTGGGGGATGCTCGAGAAGCTGGCCCCGGCGTTCATCGCCGGCGTGCCCACCATCGTCAAGCCCGCCACCCCCACCGGCTATGTCACCGCCGCCGTGGTCCGGGCCATCATCGAGTCCGGCATCCTGCCCAAGGGCTCGCTGCAGCTGATTTCCGGTTCGGTCCGCACCATGCTGGACCACCTCGACTACCGCGACATCGTGGCCTTCACCGGCTCCGCATCGACCGCCAACACGCTCAAGTCCCACGTCAACGTGGTCAAGGGCGGGGTCCGCTTCACCTCGGAAACCGACTCCCTGAACGCCTCGATCCTGGGCCCGGACGCCGTCAAGGGCACCCCGGAGTTTGACGCCTTCATCAAGTCCCTCGTCACCGAAATGACTGCCAAGGCCGGCCAGAAGTGCACCTCGATCCGCCGGGCCATCGTGCCGCAGGAGCTGGTGCAGGACGTCATCACCGCCGTGGGGGAGCGGATCCAAGAGCGTGTGGTCCTCGGTGACCCGCGCGCCGAGGGCGTCAACATGGGCGCCCTGGCGTCCCTTGAGCAGCTCGCCGATGTGCGCGCAGCCGTCCAGTCCATGCTCGACGCTGGCGGCGAACTCGCGTACGGCACGCTCGATTCGCCGAAGGTCACCAGCGCGGACGGGACGGTCGGCGTCGTCGACGACGGCGCCTTTATGTCCCCTGTGCTGCTGAGCTGGGCGGATCCGGAAGCCGACGAGGTCCACTCGCTGGAGGCCTTCGGCCCGGTCTCCTCGGTGATCGGCTACAAGGACCTGCCCGACGCCGTCCGCCTCGCCGCCCGCGGCGGAGGCTCGCTCGTCGCCTCGGTCTGCACGAACGACCCCGCGGTCGCCCGCGAACTGGTCACCGGCATCGCCGCCCACCACGGCCGCGTGCACATGCTCAACCGCGAGGATGCCCGCAGCTCCACCGGCCACGGCTCACCGGTCCCGCACCTGGTCCACGGCGGCCCGGGCCGCGCCGGCGGCGGCGAGGAACTCGGCGGCATCCGCTCCGTCCTGCACCACATGCAGCGCACCGCCATCCAGGGCTCACCGAACATGCTGACCGCGGTCACCGGCGTCTGGCACACCGGCGCCGACCGCAACTTCACGGTCGAGACCGAGGGCCAGCACCCGTTCCGGAAGCACCTGAGCACCCTGCACATCGGGGACGCTATCCGATCCGAGCTCCGCGAAGTGACCCTGGATGAAATTACGAAGTTCGCCAACACCACCGGCGACACTTTCTACGCCCACACCAACCAGGAGGCCGCCGAGGCGAACCCGTTCTTCCCGGGCATCGTCGCACACGGCTACCTGCTGCTGGCCTGGGGCGCCGGGCTCTTCGTGGAGCCCGCTCCGGGCCCCGTGCTGGCGAACTACGGGCTGGAGAGCCTTCGCTTCATCACTCCGGTGGCTGCAGGCGATTCCATCCGGGTCACCCTGACCGCCAAGAAGATCACCCCGCGCGAGACCGACGAGTACGGCGAGGTGGCCTGGGACGCCGTCCTGACCAACCAGAACGACGAAATCGTGGCCACCTACGATGTCCTCACCCTCGTAGAGAAGTAGCCACCTCCGACGCTCCCGCATCTCTGGCGGTTCCGGTCCCGACGCTCCCTCATCTCTGGCGGTTCCGATCCCGACGCTCCCGCATTCGGTGCGGGAGCGTCGGTCGTTTGGCTGCCGGAGGTGCGGGAGCGTCGGTCGTTGGCATGGAATCTGCAGGCTCTTTCCGACCCGCTCCGGCGTAAAATTTTCAACGTAGGAGGTGGCGTTATGACCCTAGTTTTGAACAAAGCCACAACAGTCCTGCCGGTCGATGATGTTGAGCGTGCCCACCGCTTCTATGCAGAGGCTCTGGGTCTCCCGCACCGTGGCGTGGCAGAGGACGGAAGCGACCTATTCGGCACCGACGGCGGCCCCATGCTGCAGCTGATGCCCGTCAGGGACGGTAAACATTCCGAGCACACGACCCTGAGTTTCGAAGTCTCCGAGATCGAACGGGCTGTCCAGGAGTTGGAGTCCAAGGGCGTCCAGTTCCAGGACTACGACCTTCCCAATCTCAAGACTGAGAACCACATTTGTACAACAGATTCCGAGAAGTGCGCCTGGTTTATGGACTCCGAGCACAACATTCTCTGCGTCCACGAGAACATCACTTCGATAGCTGACTACCAGCTCTGACCGAGTTCTGATCACCTGACAGAATCACGGCGTCCCGGCTCAGCGGGGCGCCGCTCTGCGTCCGTGGGCTGGTCCGCCGGCCGGGGCGCCGTCCTCACCGCGGGGCCCGGGTTCGGACGCCGTCAATGGGCGGGGGAGGAGCCATCACGTGTCGTCGGCCGTGCGGGGGCACTTTGACACGGGCACGCCGGCATTAGAGGGAGAAACCCGTGCTGCGGCCCTTAAACTGCCCCCGGACCGCTGTCCCGGACCCTGACCCGCGGGCGTCGGGAGGCGCGCGGTGCAGGGCCGGCGGGGCCGGCCTACTGCGGGACGTGGAGGCCGTGGAAGGCCATGGTGATGACGTCGTCGGCCAGTTTCTCGGGGGAGAGGGAGCCGCCGGGTTTGTACCACTCGACGATGGAGTTGATGGTGCCGAACAGCAGCCGGGTGACGGTGCGGGGGTCGATGTCCTGGCGGAGCGACCCCTCGTCGCGGGCGGCGGAAATCAGGGCCGCGACCTTGTGGTCGAAGGTGCGCCGGCGTTCCATCGCGTCGCGTTCGATTTCGGTGTTGCCCCGCAGCCGCAGCAGAAGGGTGACGAACGGAAGCCGCTCCACCAGCACCGAAATGGTCTGGCGCAGGACGAACTCCAGCCGCGCCTCGGCGGTGCCGGTCTGGGCCTGCGGCTGGTCCAGGATCGCCTCGAGGCCGCCCAGGGCGTGGTCCAGCGCGAGCTTCAGGAGATCGCCCTTGGACGGCACGTGGTGGTAGATGGCGGACTTGGAGATGCCCAGGTTTTCAGCGAGGATGCCCATGGACGTGGCGTCGTAGCCATGGCGGTTGAAGACGTCCACAGCGATCAGCAGGACCGACTGCTGGTCATAACCGGGGCGGCCGCGTTTGGTGGTGGTTGCTGTTGTGGGCATAGTCGCTAGTTTCTCACGATCAGGAGATCAGTCAGCCCGCCGGGGCGGCCTTGGCGGGCCGTCCGGCGGGCTGGACTTCAGATGGTCAGGCCTTGGGGCGCAGGTCGTAGATCCGGCGGAGCTTGCCGTTGGACCGCTCCAGGGAGCCGGGCTCGACGACGTCGACGGTGCAGGAGGAGCCGACGTGGATCTTGATCTGCTGCTGCAGGACCTTGGCCGCCGAGGCGACGCCCTCGACCGTGACGGACTCGCGGCGTTCGATCTTGACGGTCAACTGGTCCATCCGCTGGCCCTCCGGGCGGGTGAGCTCGAGCTGGAAGTGCGGGCTCAGCTCCGGGATGCGCAGCGCGATCTCCTCGATCTGCGAGGGGAACAGGTTCACGCCGCGCAGGATGATCATGTCGTCGCTGCGGCCGGTGATGCGGCCCATGCGGCGGTGCGCGGGGCGGGCGGTGCCGGGCAGCAGGCGGGTGAGGTCCTTGGTGCGGTACCGGATGATCGGCAGCGCCTCCTTGGTGAGCGAGGTGAAGACCAGCTCGCCGTGTTCGCCGTCGCCCAGGACCACGGAGGGGTCGAAGGCGTCGATGATTTCGGGGCGGAAGTGGTCCTCCCAGATGTGGCTGCCGTCCTGGGTTTCCACGGCCTCGCCGGCAACGCCCGGGCCCATGACCTCGGAGAGCCCGTAAATGTCGCAGGCCTTGATGTTCATGGTCACCTCGAGCTCGTGGCGCATCTCCTCCGTCCACGGCTCGGCACCCAGCACGGCGTACTTGAGCGAGGTGGAGGCCGGGTCGATGCCCTGCTTCATCATCGCGTCGGCGATGGTCAGCAGGTAGGTCGGGGTGGCCAGGATCGCGTCGGGCTTGAAGTCCTGGATCAAGGTGATCTGGCGTTCGGTCTGGCCGCCCGAGATCGGGATGACCGTGCAGCCGAGGGCCTCGGCGCCGGCGTGGGCGCCCATGCCGCCGGTGAACAGGCCATAGCCGTAGGCGTTGTGGACCTTCATGCCGGGCCGGACGCCGGAGGCGCGCAGCGAGCGGGCCACGAGCTTGGCCCAGTCGGCGAGGTCCTTCTTGGTGTAGCCGACGACGGTGGCGCGGCCGGTGGTGCCGGAGCTCGCGTGGATGCGGGCCACCTCGTGCTGCGGCACGGCGAACATGCCGAAGGGGTACTCCAGGCGGAGGTCTTCCTTGGTGGTGAAGGGGAACTTGCCCAGGTCGGAGAGCTCGCGGAGGTCCGTGGGGTGGACGCCGGCGTCGTCGAACTTGCGCTTGTACAGGGGAACGCGGTCGTAGGCGTACGCCACGGTGTGCTGCAGGCGGCTCAGCTGCAAGGCCTCGAGCTCGTCGCGGGAGATGGTTTCTTCGCGGTCCAGGACAGCATCACTGGTGGGTGCGACGGTTTCTTGGGTCATCTGGGGTTCCCTGTTTCTATTTCTTGGAGATGGTGCGGCTGCGGCCGCGGAACTCGGCGACGAGTTCGCCCGGGGGGAGGTCTGTGGGGAGTTCGCCCGGCACCGTGGCGGCGTGCGCCGTGGCGGGGACGACGGCGGCCGGGACGGCGGCAGGTGCCGACGTCGGTGCGCCCGTGACGGGGTCGGCGGCGTAGATCTGGATGTCGTAGAGGCCGCTGCGTCCGGTGCTGGCGCGGCGGTTGGCGACGGCGGTCAGCACCTGGCCGCGGAACGCCGGCTTGAGGAAGTTGATATCGACGCCGGACGCCACAGTGATGTTGCCCTCGTCGGCCGGGCCCGGGTTGGCCGGGTTGCAGGCCAGTGCGAAAGCGGTGTCGCCGAAGGCGAAGATCATTCCGCCGTGGGCCATGCCGAAGCCGTTCAGCATTTCCTGCCGGAGCGTCATGCGGATCGTGGCATGTCCGTCGTCCAGCGCCACTACCTCGATGCCCATCCATTCCGAGGCGGGGTCGTCTTTGAGGATGGGGTGGGTGTCACCGGAAATCGTCAGTTCAGCCATGCGTCATTGCCTCCAGCTTTATTTACCGAATGTTCATTAGGTAATCCCATTTGGTCGTCACTGTCAAGAGTTGGCGGGCGTATGAAGCTGTCGGCGGACACCGTCCGGGAGCCGGAAATCGGCCGGAAACCACCCGAAACGCCGCCCGGCACGCGGCCCCCGGCAAGAGAAAGTAGGCTGGGAGGGAAGCAGCACCACTTCACAGCAAAGGGCGAACCATGGCCAAAGGAATCTACGTCAGCGCGACCACCCCGGGCTCCGGTAAGTCGCTCATCGCCTTGGGACTGGCGGACACCCTGCACCGGCATGCGGACCGGATCGGCTTCTTCAAGCCCGTCGTCAATGGCCACGACCCCGCCTCGGACCCCATGGTGGCGCTGATGAAGGCCCGGTTCAACCTCGGCGACGAGCGCTGCCGCGGCGGGCTGACCTTCGCCGAGGTACGCAGCCTGCTCGCCGAGGGCAAGCGCGAGGAGATCGACACCCGCTGCGTGGAGATCTTCGCGGAGATGGCCCGGCACTGCGACGTCGTGATCGTGGAGGGGACGGACCTGACCGGTCAGGACGCCGCCGTCGAGTTCGACCTCAACGCCCGGCTGGCCAACAACCTCGCCGCCCCGGTCGTCGCCGTCGTCGGCGCGAAGGGCCGCACGGTCGCGGAGACCGTCGACGCCGTCGAGGTGGCCCGCAAGGAACTCGTCGCCGAGCGGTGCACGCTGCTGGCCATCATGGTCAACCGCGCCGACCCGGAGGACCTGGAGGCCATCGCCGCCGAGGTCCGCCCGGGCGCCTCCGGCCGTCCCGTGTACGTGCTGCCGGAGCTGGAGGAGATCGCCCGGCCCACCACCGGCGAGGTCGCCGCCGCCATGGGGATCGGCCAGGTGGCTGGCCTCGCCGATCTGGAACGCGACGTCCGCTCCGTGAAGGTCGCGGCCATGAGCGTGGCCAACTTCCTGCACGTGCTCGACGACGGCGCGCTGGTGATCGTGCCCGGTGACCGCGCCGACGTGCTCGTCGCGTGCCTGGCGTCGTCGTTCTCGCCGGAATTCCCGGTGCCCTCTGCCCTGATCCTCACCGGCGGCCTGGCCCCGGATCCCACCATCTACTCACTGCTGGCGCAGGCCCCGTTCCCGATCTTCGCCGCCCCGGACGACACCTATGTGACCGCCAAGCGGGTCTCCGAGGTGCGGAGCGAGATCTGGTCCGGGCACCGCCGCAAGGTCGCCTCGGCCCTGGGCCTGTGGGCCCGCCGGGTGGACGAGGCCGAGCTGCTGGAGCGGCTGCACCTGCCGCGGCTGGAACGGATGACGCCGCTGCGCTTCCTGCATGACTTGATCGAGCGGGCCCGGTCCGAGCGCCGCCACATCGTGCTGCCGGAGGGCACGGATGTCCGCATCCTGCGTGCCGCGGAAATCCTGCACCGCCGCGACGTCTGCGAGCTGACCCTGCTGGGCCGCGAATCCGATGTCCGGGAGCTCGCGTCCACCCAGGGCATCGACCTCTCCGGTATCAACATCATCGACCCCGCCACCTCGGAGCTGCGGCAGGGGTTCGCGGAGAAATACGCGGAGCTGCGGGCGCACAAGGGTGTGGACCTGGCCAAGGCCCTGGAGGTCATGCTGGATGGGAGCTACTTCGGCACCATGATGGTCCAGCTGGGTGTGGTGGACGGGATGGTCTCCGGTGCCGCCCACACCACCGCGCACACCATCCGGCCGGCGCTGGAGTTCGTCAAGACGCGCGACGGCGTCAAGATCGTCTCGTCCGTGTTCCTGATGCTGATGCCGGACCGGGTGCTGGTTTACGGCGACTGTGCCGTGAACCCGGAGCCCAACGTGGAGCAGCTCGCGGACATCGCGGTGGCCTCGGCGGAAACCGCGGCCCAGTTCGGCGTGGAGCCGCGGGTGGCCATGCTGTCCTACTCCACCGGCGGCTCGGGCGCCGGGGAGGCCGTGGACGCGGTCCGCCAGGCCACTGAGCTTGTGCGCCAGCGCCGCCCGGACCTCGCCGTGGAGGGGCCGATCCAGTACGACGCCGCCGTCGACGCCGCCATTGCCGAGTCGAAGATGCCGGGCTCGTCCGTGGCCGGGCAGGCGACCGTTTTCATCTTCCCGGACCTCAACACGGGCAACAACACCTACAAGGCGGTCCAGCAGTCCTCCGGGGCGGTCGCCGTCGGGCCCGTGCTGCAGGGCCTGCGCAAGCCGGTCAACGACCTCTCGCGCGGCTGCACCGTGGAGGACATCGTGAACACGGTGGCCATCACGGCCATCCAGGCGCAGTCAGCGGAGCCGGCCGCCGAGCCGGCCGCGGACGCCAAGTCCGCGGCCGCGCATGCCTAGTCAGTGTTTTCCGGCTCCGCCGTGCTGTCGGGATCTTTTTGGCTGGCGGGCTCATTGGCCAGGCCCGCCGGTGTGAGGTCCAGGTCCTCCAGGTTCTCCGGGGCCTTGGGGGCTTCTCCGGTCTCGGCGGCCTTGAGGTCCCCGGTGTCGTCCAGTGCCGGGTTCGCGCCTTCGACGCCGGTGGGATCCGGTTTCCCGGACCCGCTGGCCGTGCTGTCCTGGTCGGTGCCCTCAGGCTGGGTGCTGTCTGGCTGCGTCGCGTCGTCGGTCATGGAAGTCCCTTCGTGAGTGGTCCAGTTGCTCCGCCGACTCTAGGCGCCCGCCGCGGCTTACGCAACGGATTGGCGCCCTGCCGCTCCGGCAAAAGATAGTCCGGCAATTTATAGTGGGTCCCATGGAGCGCTCCGCCAGGCTCCGCCGTGTTGCCCGTCCCGACGCGCCCCCAGGGGTCAGCGCAGAACCCAAGGCGTAGGAGGCCCCATGCTCGTGCTCGTTATCAATTCAGGTTCGTCCTCGCTCAAGTACCAGGTCCGCGACGTCGAGGCCGGCAGTGTGCTCGCCGAAGGGCTGGTCGAAAAGATCGGCATGGGCACCGGCGGCGAGGGCGACGGCCAGATCGAGGGCCCCCGCGACCACGCCGAGGCGCTGGAACAGGTGGATGCCGAGATCCACGCGGCCCTGGGCAACCGGGTGCTCGACGCCGTCGGCCACCGCGTCGTGCACGGCGGGGAGCGCTTCGCCGAGCCGGTCCTGATCAACAACGAGATCACCCGCGCCATCGAGCGGCTCAACCCGCTCGCGCCCCTGCACAACCCGGCGAACGTGCTCGGCATCCGCGCAATTTCCAAGAAGTGGCCGGACATGCCGCAGGTCGCCGTGTTCGACACCGCCTTCCACCGCACCCTGCCCGAGCACGCCTGGCGCTACGCGGTGCCGGAGGAGCTCTACGCCAACCACGGGATCCGCCGCTACGGCTTCCACGGCACCTCGCACGAATACGTCGCGCACCGTGCGGCGGCGCTGCTGGACGTCCCGCTGGAGGAGTTCGACGCCGTCATCGCCCACCTCGGCAACGGGGCCTCGGTCACCGCGATCCGCGGCGGGCAGTCCGTGGACACCTCCATGGGCTTCACCCCGCTGGAGGGCCTCGTGATGGGCACCCGCTCCGGGGACCTGGACCCGTCCATCCTCGTGTTCCTCGGCCGGGCCGGCTGGTCCCCGGAGGACCTCGACGCCATGCTCAACCGCCAGTCCGGGCTCAAGGGCCTGGCCGGCAGCAACGACATGCGCTCCGTGGTGGAGGCCGCGGAAGCCGGCGACGCCCGGGCGGCCATGGCGCTCGCCGTCGCGTCCTACCGGCTCGCGAAGTACATCGGCGGCTACCACGTGGCCGTCGGCGGGGCGAAGGCCCTGGTCTTCACGGCCGGAATCGGGGAGAACTCGCACCAGTTCCGCGCCCTCGTGGCGGAGCGGCTGGGCGCCCTCGGCGTGCAGCTCGACGACGGCCTGAACCGCGAACGCTCCAAGGAACCCCGCGTGATCTCCTCGCCGTCCTCGGCCATCCCGGTGCTCGTGGTGCCCACGGATGAGGAGCGCGCGATCGCCGAGGCGACAGCCGCCGTCGTCAGCCACCCATCGGTTGCTCCGTAACTGCCCTATTGGGGGCCTGTCATGTCTCAGCACCTCGTGGACAGTTGATGTCTCAGCACTTCGTGGACGTTTCCTGTCTCAGCACTTCGTGGACGTTTCCTGTCTCAGCACTTCGTGGACGTTTGGTTGGCCATGAAGCCTCGGGGCTTGTTGTTCCCGACGTAGTTTG
>NZ_JBEPPO010000015.1:0-120411 GCF_040547365.1 Pseudarthrobacter sp. PvP090 | reverse complement strand
TCCAGGCTGTTCATCAGGGGGTCGGTCGCAATCTCTCCGCATCAGCGGCGGCGACTCGAATTACTTTACACGCCACCACGACCACACACAAATCGGACAACCAACCACCCCCACACCCCCAAAAACCCCGCCACCACACCGAAACCAAGCCCCCGGCCAACCCCGCACCGGCCGGAACAGCGAAACCGGGTTCCTGTGTACTGGCTCACACGCTGGCTTCACCCGGCACCAGCGACCCTCGACCCCGCCGCGTCCGCCGTCGGGCTGTAACTATCCATCCGCCGTCGGGCTTTAAACGCAAGAAGGGCCGGCAACCACATGGTTGCCGGCCCTTCTTCAAGCCACTGGCTTCAGGAGTGCTGAGTTACCAGGAAGACTTCGTGATGCCCGGGAGCTCACCGCGGTGAGCCATGTCGCGGAAGCGAACACGGGAGATGCCGAACTTCTGGAAGGTACCGCGCGGGCGGCCATCGATGATGTCGCGGTTACGCAGACGTACCGGTGAGGCGTTGCGGGGCAGCTTCTGCAGGCCGAGGCGTGCAGCTTCGCGAACTTCGTCGGTCGAGTTGGGGTCAACCAGAGCCTTCTTCAGTTCGAGGCGCTTTGCAGCATAACGCTCAACGATGACTTTACGCTGTTCGTTCTTAGCGATCATTGACTTCTTAGCCATGTGTTTAGCGCTCCTCTCGGAATTCGACGTGCTTACGGATGCGGGGGTCGTACTTCTTCAGAACCATGCGGTCCGGGTCGTTACGACGGTTCTTGCGCGTCACGTAGGTGTAACCCGTGCCCGCGGTCGACTTGAGCTTGATGATCGGACGTACGTCCTTGTCCTTAGCCACTAGAGCTTCACTCCTCGTGCCAGGATGGCGGCTACGACTACGTCGATGCCACGCACGTCGATGGTCTTAATGCCCTTTGCAGAGAGCTGCAAAGTGACATTACGGCGCAGGGACGGAACCCAGTAGCGCTTCTTCTGGATGTTCGGGTCGAACCGACGCTTGTTGCGTCGGTGCGAGTGCGAAATGCTGTGTCCAAAGCCCGGCTCGGCTCCGGTCACCTGGCAGTGTGCTGCCATGACGACTCTCCTCAAAAATAAATGAAACGGTTGCGGAGTTCCCGCGTAACCGTGCGACAAGGCGGCGTCCGCATCCAGCGCCCACAGGTCTCGGCAGTGGTCGGGCAGTGGCGTAAACCGGCTGCGTTCCGCACTGCGGCGAAGATTGTGGGCCACGGTTACCGGGCGGCGGAATCCTTTCGGATAGCCACCGCGAAGTACCGGGATGCTGGGCGAATACAGGAGTGCACGCAACTTGAGCCCCTAACTACCGGCCATCAGGACTGCCAATACTGCAGACAAATCCCGCCAACCGGAGCAATTGCACACGCTCCGCGCCACCTAGCGCCTACCAAGTCTACGAGCTTGACGAATTAAAGACCAATCCGGTATCCGGCGGTGTATAAGGGCCGCCGGAAGTCACATGGGCACCCTAGCGGTTTCACAGCCAATTGATAGGTCGCGGGCGGACCGTGGAGCCATGAACTCCTCAACCCAGATGGCCGTGACGGCCACGGCGCGCCGCACTCCTGCGGAGCGGTTCCGCCGTCAGTCCCGGAGCCGCCTGTTCCGGGCGGACCTGCTGACCGTGCTCGCGTGGTCTTCAGTGGCCTTTGCCGTCGCACTGTGGCTCGCCGACGGCGGGGCCGCCGGATTCTCGACGCTCGCCGGCTCCTTCACGGCCCTGGGAATCGTCGCCGGCCTCGCCGGTATGGACTTGGTGCTGCTGATGCTGCTGCTGGCGGCGCGTCTCCCGGTAATCGACGGCGCCGTCGGGCACGACCGGGCGCTGGAATTCCACCGCAAACTCGGCAAGCCGTCGCTGTACCTGCTGCTCGCGCACGGAATCCTCATAGCTATCGGATACGGGATGGCCGACGGGCTCGATCCGTTCAGTGAGCTCGTGGCCCTTTGGGTGCTGGTCCCCGACATGTGGCTCGCCATCGTGTCGGTCGGGTTGTTCATCGCCGTGGTGGCCACCTCGCTCGTGGCCGTCCGGCGGCGGTTCCCCTACGAGCTCTGGTACGCCGTCCACCTGCTGACGTATGCCGCGGTGCTGACCTCGATCCCGCATCAGTTCAGCGTCGGCGGGCTGTTCGCCGAGGGCACCTGGCAGCGCTGGTACTGGCTGGCTATCTGCATCGGAACCGGCGCCGCCCTGGCGCATTACCGCTTTCTGGAGCCACTCGTGGCCACCGCCCGGCATCGGCTCGCGGTGAGCCGTGTCGTCACCGAGGGTCCCGGCGTCGTCAGCATTGAACTGTCGGGCCGCCATCTCGACGAACTGGCCGGTAACGGCGGCAGGTTTTTCGTCTGGAGGTTCCTCTCCCCGGGCGCCTGGTGGCATCCGCACCCCTTCAGCCTCTCCGCGGAGCCCGTGCTGTTCGATTCTCCGGGCCGGGGCACACTGCGGATCACCGTGCGCAACCTCGGCCGGGGCTCGGCGCAGCTGGCCAGGCTGACGTCCGGAACCAGGGTGGCAATCGAGGGCCCCTACGGACTCTTCAGCACCGCGGCCCGCAGCCGGAACCGCGTCGTTCTGATCGGAGCAGGCATTGGAATCACCCCGATCCGCGCCCTGCTGGAGAGCACCCCCTTTGAACCGGGCAGTGCCACCGTGATCCTCCGCGGCCACAGCGAGCAGGAGCTGTACCTGGGCGACGAAATCCTGGAACTCTGCCGCCGCCGCGGCGCCACGCTGTTCCACCTCACCGGCCCCCGGACCGCCGGCGGACAAAGCTGGCTGCCCGAATCGGCCGTCCGTTCAGGACACCGGCTGGCCAGCTACGCCCCGGACATCGCCGACGCCGACGTGTACATCTGCGGCCCGTCCGCCTGGGCGCGCAGCGTGATCGGCGAAGCCCGCGCGGCCGGTGTCCCCGAAGAACAAATCCACAACGAAAGGTTCGACTGGTGAGAATACGCGCAGCGGTTTCAGCATCACTGGCCTCCGCCGGGATCCTCCTGGTTGGCTGGCAGTCCGGTGCGCACGTCGCGGACACGGGGAGCGCGGCGGCGACTTCGTCCGCCGCCACCTCGTCCGGGTCGTCGTCCGGGTCGGGAGCGGGCAGCGGGACCTCCTCCGGATCTTCCGGCTCAAGTTCCTCCAGCGGATCCACGGGCTCCTCCGGTTCTGCCGGGGCCGCGGCGCAGGCCGCCGGGACCTACGCCGGCAGTGTCGTCCAGACCCGTTTCGGCGCCGTCCAGGTGCAGATCACCGTGAAGGCCGGTGCGATCACGGACGTCACCGCCCTCCAGTTGACCGACGACGACCGCAAGTCGGTGCAAATCAGCAACCGGGCCGCTCCGCTCTTGCGGGCCGCGGTCATCAAGGCCCAGTCCGCCCAGGTGCAGACCATCAGCGGCGCCACCGTCACCAGTGACGCGTATTTGAGTTCGCTTCAGGCAGCCCTCGATGCAGCGAACCTCTAAGCCTTCGCCCGCCGGGAGCCCGGCGCAGAGCAGCCTCGCCCAGGGCAGCCCCGCCCTGAAAAGCAGGACCTTCCAGTGCATGGGGACCGTTATCAGCCTCGCCCTGCCCGCCGGCGCTGCCCTGGACGGCGAGGAAGTCCTGGAGGATGCCACGGCCGCCGTCGAACGCGTGTTTGCCGGTCTGGACGCGACGTTCAGCCTCTACCTCCCCGATTCTGAGGCGAGCCGGCTGGCCCGCGGCGAGGTCACACTCCGGGACGCCTCGGCGGCCTTCCGTGCCCGCTTTGCGGACGCCACGGGGTGGCGGCTGCTGACCGGCGGATTCTTCACACCCGAGCGGCCCGACGGCGTGCTGGACCTCTCCGGAATCATCAAGGGTTACGCCATCGACCAGGCAGCCGTGGCGCTGGAGTCCGCCGGCATGGAGGACTGGTGCCTGAACGCTGGCGGCGACGTGCTCGTGAGCGGCTCGCCCGCGCCAGGAAACGGGGCCCCGTGGCTGGCCGGCATCGTGGATCCGCAGGACCGGCGGTCGCTGCTCTCGGGCTTTCCCCTGGGCGGCGCCGGCCGCTTCGCCGCGCTGGCAACGTCCGGGACCGCCGAGCGCGGCAACCACATCTGGCGGGCCGGAGCAGGCAGGGCCCGAGGCGGCGGGGCCGGACTCGGGCCCCTGGACTTCCGCCAGGTGTCGGTGGCTGCCGCGGACATTCTCACCGCCGACGTGCTCGCGACGGCCGTCGTCGCGGGCGGGAGGCGGATGCTGGACTGGGCCACCGACAGCTGGGACGTGGAGGTACTCGCCGTCCTCGGCAGCGGGGAACTGCTCGCGACGCCGGGGTTCCGCGGCTAGAGGTGCGTGAGCTGGGGATAGCGCGGCGTCAGTCCGTCGCCGGACGACTTCCCGGTGACGCGGCGGACCACCCACGGTCCGGCGAATTCGCGGACCCAGCGGGCGTTGGCGCGGATAGCCTCGGCCCGGTTGAGCTCCGGTACCGGGGTCATGGGCGGGACGTCGATGGAGTGGTCGTGCTCCAGGACGCTGAGGACGCGCTTGGCCATGTTCGCGTGGCCCGCGGCGGACATGTGCATCCGGTCGCTCGCCCACATCCCCCAGTCGTAGTACTCGCTGAAGCGCCAGTAGTCCACCAGGAGGGCGCCGTGGTCACCGGCAATGCCGCGGACCAGTTCGTTGTAGATGGCGGTGCGTCCGCGCGTGGTGCTGAAGATCTTCGAGCCGCGGGAGTCGAACCCGGTGAACAGCACCACGGTTGCGCCGGTGGCCGTGAGCTTGCGGATGCCGGCGTCGTAGTCCACCAGCAGATCGTCGATGTCCACCTTGGGCCGGAGGATGTCGTTGGCCCCGGCGTAGATGCTCACCAGTGTCGGCTTGAGCGCGACGGCTGCATCCACCTGTTCGGCCATGATCTGGCGGAGCTTCCGGCCGCGGATGGCGAGGTTGGCGTACCCGAAGCCCGGATCGGCGGCGCCGAGCTGCTCGGCCACCCGGTCCGCCCAGCCCCGGACGCCGTTGGGGCGGGCGGGGTCGTCGTCGCCGACGCCTTCCGTGAAGGAGTCTCCAAGGGCCACATAGCGGGACGTGAAATCCATGAATCCAGTCTGCCAGCAGTTGCTCCAAGCAAACAAAGTGGGCCCAAACCAGCCTGCCCTAACAAACCGGCAGGGCCGCTATTCGCGGATCCGGACCGCCGATTCGCGCAGGTACTGCTCCACCCGGGTGTAGGCGTCCCGGGTCAGGGCCTTCCAGAGGGCGATGGCCAGGCGCGGGTCGGCGGCTTCCAGCTCGGAAATCGCCTCCGCGCTGAGCACCATGACTTCCACCGGGCCCACTGCCCGGACGGTGGTTTCCTGCCGGTTGCCGCTGCCCAGCGCCAGTTCGCCAAAGGTCATGCCGGCGCTGAGCGTATTCAGCTTCACCCGGTCCGCAGTGGGCCCCGGGGACGTGCTGCTGACCCTTCCGGAGGTAATGAAGTAGACCCCGCCGAACCGCAGGCCGACGCGGCGGATGACGTCGCCGTCGTCGTAGGACTTCGGGGTCATGAGCGCTTCCAGCAATGCAGCGTCTGCCTCGTCCAGCGGCGCCAGCGCGGGCGACGCGGTGACCGGCACGCGGTCCGGGAGCAGCAGGTGGTTCCCGTGGCGCTCCAGCAGGCGGTTTTCACAGTATTCGACGGCGGCGCTCCGCGTCGCGAAGGACGGCACCTGGCGCTGCACTGAGGGCCCCAGGGCCTCCGTGACGGACCCGTCCGCCTCAACCAGCACCAGCTCCCGGCCGGCGTCGGCCATCCCCTCCCTGGCCTTGGCCAGCATGCGCACGGCAACCTCGCTGACCTGGTCGGTGCGGCGCACGTCCAGGACCACCAGCTCGACGTCGTCCGCCAGGCTGCTGAGCTCGCGCACCATGGACTCGGTTCCGGCGAAGAGCAGGTCGCCGTTGACTTCGATCACCCGGGCCCGGTGGCCGTGGGCACGGAGGACGTCGGCGGCCTCGTCGTTCCGGCGGATGCCCGAGGGCGTCTCGGTCACGTCGTACGCGGCGAGAATGGCGGACCGGCCCGTCCGGGCCGCACGGACGAAGTGCAGTTCCATGTCCCGGGAGAGTCGCTGCGCCGTCGCCAGCCCGCGGACGCTGCTGCCGTGCTCATCCAGCGGCGGCGAATAGACGGCCAGGCCCACCTGGCCGGGCAGCACGGCGATGATTCCGCCGGCCACCCCGCTCTTTCCCGGCATCCCCACGCTGCTGATCCAGGCCCCGGCGTCGTCATACATGCCCGAGGTCATCATCACGGAGAGCACGCGTTCCACCGGCCCGATCTCCAGCACCTGTTTGCCGCTGAGCGGATTCCGGCCGCCGTTGGCCAGGGTGGCGGCCATGATCGAGAGGTCGAAGCAGTTGACCAGGACGGAGCACTGGCGGAAGTAGTCCTCCAGGACCGGCGTCGGATCGTCCTCAATGATGTTGAAGGACCGCAGCAGGTACGCGAGCGCCGTGTTGCGGTGGCCGTGCTTGAGCTCGGATTCGAAGACCTTCTCGCTGACCGAGAGCTGTCGGCCGGCAAAGGCGGAGTACGTACTGAGGATCCGCTTGAACCCGGACTGCCCGCCGGATCCCCTGATCAGCGAGGTGGCGGTGAGGGCACCGGCGTTGATCATCGCGTTGGCCGGCCGGCCCGTCCCTTCGGCCAGGGAGATCTCGTTGAACGAGTCCCCGGACGGTTCCACGTCGACTTTGGCGTCCACGGCCTCGGCGCCGAGGTCCTCCAGGGCCAGTCCGTAGGTGAAGGGCTTGGAGATGGACTGGATGGTGAATTCCTCGCGGGTGTCACCGATCTCGTACACCTTGCCGTCCACGGTGGCCAGGGCGATGCCGAAGTTGTCCGGGTCCACGCTGGCCATGGCCGGAATGGTGCTGTACGGCTTGCCGTCCTTGAGCTCGGCGATCTCGGCGTGGATCTGGCGCAGGTAGCTGTCGATCGGCGATTCCATACCGCCAACACTAGCCCGGGGTATTAATGACGTGCCGCGGAATGCCCCGGATCGGCCCTTAGGCCTGCTTGCTTTCCCGCAGGATCCAGTGGTCCTTATCCAGGCGGCCCACGATCTTCTCGCCGATCCGGGCGAGGTCGGCGACGTCCTCCTCGCTGAGGGCGTCGAGGAACAGCGACCTGACCGCCTCGACGTGGCCCGGGGCGAGTTCCACGATCGTGGCCATGCCCGCGTCGGTGAGGTGCGCCGTCGTGACCCGGGCATCGCCGGGGTGCGGACGGCGCTCCACCCAGCCCCTGTTCTGCAGCTTGGTCACCACGTGGGAAAGCCGGGACAGGGATGCGCTGGTGCGCGCGGCCAGTTCGCTCATGGGCAAGAAGCGGCCGTCGGCCTCGGAAAGCATCGCGAGGACGTTGTAGTCGAAGAGGGAGAGCTTGCGCGCATGGTGCAGCTGTGTGTCCAGGGCTGCCGGAAGCAGGGTGTTGATGCTCACTTGGGCCAGCCAGGCCCGGCGTTCGTCGGCGTTCAGCCAGCGCGGTTCAGTCATGGGTACAGTCTAGAAGCATTGAAGATTGACGGTTCAACTTCGTCGGATTACGTGACGCGGAGAATCCCTCACCGGCGCCGCGGACAGGCGCTAGGCTGACCCTATGTATGTAGTCTCCCTGACCTACAAGGTCCCCGAAGAGATCGTTGACTTCCATCTTCCGGCGCACGTGACGTGGCTGCAGGATGCCTTCGACCAGGGCATCTTTATGGTCGCGGGGCGCAAGATCCCGCGCACGGGGGCCCTGCTGCTCTCCAACGCGGACCGCGAGGCCTTGGACGCCTCGCTGGCCAAGGACCCGTTCTATGTCAACGGAGTGGCCGAGTTCGACGTCGAGGAGTTCCATGCGAGCCGGGTGGCGCCGGGCTACGAGAACCTGCTGGACAGCTGACGCCGGCCGGCCCGCGCGGTTGAGCCCCTGCGGGGGAACCTGTGCAGGGAATCCGTGCAGGGGAATACAGTTCAGTCCGCGGGGACCTTGGCGGTCAGTTTCTTCAGTCCTGCCTTGGGCGGAACCCTGACCGGCTCCGGCCACCGCGGGCTGAGCTCGTCCCCGAGCGTGACGCCGCGGAGCTTGCGCGCGAAGAGCGGCAGCACCCAGTCCCTGACCCAGCGCCGCTGCCGGCGTCCCCAGTCCTGGAGGCCGAGTTTCGCCGGCGGCGCCCATTCCTTGGGCTTGACCTTGTGCGAAACGCCCAGCTGGTCCAGGACCTGGCCGGCGAGATACTTGTGGCCGGCCTTGGACATGTGCAGGCGGTCCGAATCCCACATCCGCGGGTCGTAGAACGCGTCAAAGCACCAGTAGTCCACCAGCACCGCCTCGTACCTCGCCGCCACCTCGCGGACCCGCTGGTTGTAGACGGCGTTCCGCCTCTTGAGGGGTTCCAGCAGCGCCGAGACCCTGACGTCGAAGCCGGTGAACAGCACCACCGTGGCCCCGCTCGCGGCAAGCCGGGCGACGAGGTACTCGTAGTCCTTCATCAGGGCGCGGATGTCGGTCCCGAGGTCCAGGATGTCGTTCCCGCCCGCGTACAGGGTGATCAGGGTGGGTTCCATGGCGAGCGCGGGTTCGAGCTGTTCGGCGATGATCTGCCGCAGCCTCTTGCTGCGGATGGCGAGGTTGGCGTACTCCCAGCCCGGGTCCGCCCTGGCCAGTTGCTCCGCCACCCGGTCCGCCCACCCGCGCACCCCGTTCGGGAGTCGGGCACTGTAGTCCCCCACCCCTTCAGTGAAGGAATCCCCCAGGGCCACATAAACGCGCCGCCCATGCGCGCCCGGGGATAGAAGGTTCTCGACCATGCCGCCACGCTAGCCAACCCGGACGACGTCGGGGTTAACAAGCGGGGCACAGCAGGTGAGGTGACCACGGAAGACCGGAAGGACCCCTGGGAGCACGGCAGGTGAGCCGGCCACAAGGCCGCCGCCGGTGCTTTGCAAAGGAGCGCATCGCCGACCGCTAAGCGACGGCAAAGCGGCGGCTGCAGCCGCAAATCCGGCAGTAACTGCGGGAGCGTCGGCGTGAGAACCGTCGAATCTGCAGTAGCGTCGGAACTATAGGAGCAAAAGCTGCGGCAGCGTCGCCTAGAGCTCGGTCTTCCCCTGCCGCCAGTACCCCATAAACGCCACCTGCTTCCGGTCGATCCCGACATCCCGCACCAGGTACCGGCGCATCTCCTTGACGACCCCCGCCTCACCGGCGATCCAGGCGTAGAACGGCATTGCCCCCGCGGGCTTGTCTGGATTCCGGCTGGCGCTGATCGCCGCGGCATCCATCCGCGCTGGAGTCTCCCAGAGGATGTCATGGTCCACGTTGACGTCCTCGGGCTCGGGGCCCGCCGCAGGCTCAACGGATGGCCGGAGGCCGACCCAGCCGGGAAGGGTCACCGCGGCCCGGACCGCTTCCTGCAGCAATTCGCCGTGCGGACGTGACCGGCCGATCGCCGCACCGCGCGCGAGCCAGGTGATCTCGACGTCGGCGGCTGTTGTGATGCCCTGGAAGTCGCCGGCCTCCGGAACCTCCAGGAGGGCATGACCGCTGAAGTACGGCGGCAGGCTCTCGAGAATGGCGCTGATGGCCGGAACGGCCGTCTCATCTCCGGCCAGCAGGACCCGCTGGGCCAGCCCCGGGCGCCACTCGATCCCCGAGTAGGTTTCCGCGGTGACGCAGTGCGCGGCCCGGTTGTTGGGTCCGATCAGTGTCAGGGTGTCCCCCGGTTTGGCCTTGCGCGCCCAGTTGGCGGCCGGCCCGCCGTGGCCGGCGTCGTCGAAGTGCATCACGAAGTCGATGTCGAGTTCCGGGTAGACGGCGTCGAGGCGTTCCTGCCGCACGGTGTAGGTGCGCATTGACCCGCGGGTCTCAGGATCCATGGCCAGCCACTCGCGGTACCAGCCGGCCTGCTCCATCCGGAATTCCGGCAACGGCAACGCGGTGCCGTCGGGAGCCAGCGAGGGGATCATGAGTTTGATGCGCAGGTCCAGGGTGCTGCCGTGGACACCGAAGTCCCGCAACGAATAGCCGCCCAGAGTGACCCGACGGAAGTTCGGTCCGAGCTCCTGGACAGCCGTGACCTGGACCTCGAAGGCCAGTGTCATGGGCTCGGTGGCCGGTGGCGTCTTGAGCGCCGGCCGGGCGCGGGCCGGGGTGGGGTTCGTGGCAGTCATGGGACCAGCTCCAGTGTTGTTGTTTGCGGTACAGCGGCATGGTGGCGGCCCACCGGGATGATCAGGGGTGCGCCGGACACCGGGTCCGGGAGCACCCGGGACTCGAGGCCGAAGACCTCGCGGACGAGTTCCTCGGTGACCACAGCCCGGGCGGCGCCTTCGGCGACAATCCGTCCGTTCTTCATCGCGATGATGTGGTCGGCGTACCGGGCAGCGAGGTTGAGGTCGTGCAGCACGATCGCCACGGTGGTGCCGCGCTGCCGGTTGAGGTCGGTGATGAGGTCCAGGACCTCCACTTGATGGGTGAGGTCCAGGTAGGTGGTGGGCTCATCCAGCAGCAGCACTTCGGTTTCCTGCGCCAGGGCCATCGCGATCCACACCCGCTGCCGCTGCCCGCCGGAGAGTTCGTCCACGGTGCGCCCGGCCAGGTCCAGCGTTTCGGTGGCGGCCATCGCCTGCTGCACGGCACGCTCATCGTCCGGGGAGCCGCCCGCCGGGCCGGACCGGAAGAAACCCTGGTGCGGGTAGCGGCCGCGGCCCACAAGGTCCCGGACGGTGATGCCGTCCGGTGCCGTGGGGTGCTGCGGAAGCAGGCCCAGGGTGCGGGCCACTTCGCGGGCGGGACGGCGGTGGATGTCCCGCCCGTCGAGGGTCACCGTGCCGGCCGCAGGCTTGAGCAGCCGGGCGAGGCCCCGCAGCAGGGTGGACTTGCCGCAGGCGTTGGCACCGACGATCATGGTCACTTTGCCCTCCGGGATTTCCGCAGAGAGCCCCTCGATCACGGTCCGCTGGTCGTATTTGAGCCGCAGTCCGGAGGTCTGGAGAGTAGCCATCTCAGGCGTCCTTTCGGTTGGAAGTGACGAGCAGCCAGAGCAGGAACGGGGCGCCGAGCGCGCCGGTGACCACACCGACCGGAAGGACCGTTCCGGCCAGCAGCAGCGGCGCGATATTGGCGGCGAAGTAGTCGGCGACCAGGACGATCAGCACGCCGGTCAGGGCCGACGCCGGCAGGCTCGCCCTGCGGACGAACCGGCGGGCGATCGGCCCGGCGAGGAACGCGACGAACGCCACGGGCCCGGCCGCCGCCGTCGCCGCGGCGGCAAGTCCGACGGCGGTGACCACGATGCCCAGCCGGGCCGCACCAACCCGGACGCCGAGGCCCGCGGCGGTGTCGTCACCGAGTTCGAGGATGCGCAGCGGGCCGGCGAGGACCGCGACGGCGGGGACGAGCACGAGCAGTGCGATGCCGAGGACTCCGGCCCGGTCCCAGTTTGCGGAGTTGAGTGAGCCGTTGAGCCAGATCAGGACCTCGGCGGCAGTCCTGATATCCGCACGGGTCATCAGGAAGCTGACCACGGCGTGGAGGGCGGCGGCGATGCCCACTCCGGCCAGGATCAGCCGGCTGCCGGCGGCGTCGCCCCGCTGTCCCCCGGAGCCGAGGGATCCGCTGCGGGAGATGCCGTAGATCAGGGCGGCCACAGCCAGGGCACCGGCAAAGGCGGCGCCCGAAACCAGGGCACCGGATGCGCCGAAGACGACAATCGCCGCCACGGCCGCGGCGCTGGCACCGTAGCTGATGCCGATCACGTCCGGGCTGGCCAGCGGGTTACGGAGCATGGTCTGGAACAGCGCGCCGGACAGGCCGAACGCGGCGCCGATCAGCGTCCCCACGATGGCGCGTGGCAGCTTGTGCTCCATCACGATGAAGCTCGCACCCGGGATCTTCTCCCCGCCGGTGAGGTGCGCGGCCAGGATCCTAAAGAAGTCCGGGATGGTGACGGTGTAGCTGCCCAGGAGCACGGTTGCCGCGAAGAGCGCCACGACGGCGAGGGCCAGCACCACCATCCGCCAGTGTTGCACTATCAGTTTTGGTCGCTCAGCCGCGGTTTTAGCAACAGGAAGTGATAGGTCAACGGGGGTATTGGTTTCGGCGAGGGTTTTCATAGCCCGGCCCCCTTGCTGCGCCGGACCAGCCAGACGAACACCGGAGCACCCACCAGGGCGGTCATGATCCCGGCGGGGACTTCACCCGGGAGCAGGATCACGCGGCCGATCACGTCGGCGGTCACCAGCAGGGCCGGGGCCAGGACCAGCGAAAAGGGCAGGATCCAGCGGTAGTCGGGGCCGGTGAGGAAGCGGACGGCGTGCGGAATGACGAGGCCCACGAAACCGATCGGTCCCGCCAGCGCCGTGGCCGATCCGCAGAGCAGGACTATGCCGAGGGCGGTGATGCCGCGGGCCAGACCGACGCGCTGGCCCAGGCCGCGGGCGATGTCGTCGCCGAGGGCGAGATTGTTGAGGACCCGGCCGGTGGCAAGCACAATCACGGCCCCCAGCAGCAGGAACGGCAGGCCCGGGAGGATCACGGACCAGTCGCGGCCGGCGATCCCGCCGACCTGCCAGAACCGAAAACGGTCCAGGGTGTCCCGACTGGACACCAGGATGACGTTCATGAGCGAAAACAGGCCCGCGCTCAGGGCCGCGCCGGCGAGGGCGAGCTTCACCGGCGTCGCACCGTCCCTGCCGAGTGACGCGATCAGGTAGACCACGACGGCGGCGGCCGCGGCGCCGGCGAACGCGAACCAGATGTACCCGGTCAGCGAGGACACGCCGAACACGTAGATGCCGGTGACGACCGCCAGTGCGGCCCCGGCGTTGACTCCGATAATGCCCGGGTCGGCGAGGGGATTGCGGGCAACGCCCTGCATCGCTGCGCCCGCGAGCCCAAGGGCAGCCCCGGCGAGCAGTCCCAGGACGGTGCGCGGAATGCGGGCATGGACGACGGCGTGGTCGCCGTTGGCCGGATCGAACCGGGTCAGCGCCTGCCAGACGGTGTCCAGGGCCAGGCCCCGGGCTCCGATGGCGAACGACGCCAGGGTCGCGAGCGCCAGTACGACGACGGCGGCCAGGAGCCAGAGTGCACGCGGTCCCCGGGCGGGGGTGGCAGCACCCGTGGGCGTCTCCGGCGCGGGCGGGGCGGCTGCGGAAACCGCCGTCGTCGTAGGTGGGCTCATCGGAATGCGCTTACTTCACCGCGCCGGTGACTTTGTCCGCTGCGCTCGCCAGCTGCGGCAGGAACGTGTCCAGCGACCACGGCAGGCTCAGCGGCGACGAAGCCGAGATGGACAGCGTCAGGGTATTGTCCGAGTCGGCGACCAGGGTGCCCTTCTTGATCGCCGGGATCTGGCCGAGCAGCGGGTCTGCCTTGATGGAATCGGTGGTGGCTGCGTCCGGAACCCAGGTGACGAAGATGTCGGATTCGAGTTCGTTGGCCTTCTCGGCGGACCACGGGATGAAGAACTCCTTGGAGCCCTGGGAATTTTCCTCCACCACGGGGGCCAGCTTCATGCCGATCTCGCTGAGGAAGCGGGGGCGGTTGTCGTTGGCGGTGTAGACGTTGACTCCGTCAGCCGAAGCGGGCTCCAGGTTGCCGTAGATGAAGCTCTTGCCTGCGATCTGCGGGTACTTGGAGACCTTTTCCTTAATGGTGGCCTCAGTGTCGGCGACCAGCTGGGTGGCCTCGGCGTCCTTGCCGAGGGCCTTGCCGATGATGGCGGTGGAATCCTGCCAGGAGGTTCCGTAAGCGATCTCAGGATGGGCCACCACGGGGGCGATTTCGCTGAGCTTCTTGTAGTCCTCCTCCGTGAGGCCGGAGTAGGCACCGAGGATGACGTCCGGGTTGAGCTTGGCGATCTCGGTGAAGTTGACGCCGTCGGCCTCGGAGAACTGGACCGGGGCCTTGTCCGAACCGAAGCCGGCGCCGAGCTTTTCGAGTGCGGCATCCTTCCACGGGGTGGAAGCCTTGTCGTTGCCGCCCCATTCGTTCTTCGGGACACCCACGGGAACCACACCAAGGGCAAGAGCCACATCGTCGTTGACCCAGGACACGGTGACCACCCGCGTCGGCTGTTCCTTGATGGTGGTCTCGCCAAACGCGTGAGTGATGGTCACCGGGAAGGCGGAGCTGGCCGGCTGGCTGGGGGCGCCCGCCGCCGAGCTGGCCGGGCCGGTGGAGCAGGCCGTCAGGGACAACGCGACGGCGGCGAGGGCAGCAGTTGTCCGGCCGGCGGTGCGGAGGAAACGGCGTCTGGGCACGGTACGGCCCGGGGTCGGGAGAGGCATGGAATTCCTTAGGTCTGTGATGCGAACCTAAGTAAGGCTAGCCTATCCTTGCGGAAATTACGCAAACCTTTCATAACCTAATAGACCGAATCCCCGTCCCCGCGCCGTTTAAACACCAACGCGGGGTCACCTACGGCCCATCCCGGAGGGGATTATTGGCTGTAGGTGACCCCGCGTTGTTTGGTGCGGCGGGTCAGCGAAGGACGATGTCGACCGGGTTCGCCTCGGAGCGCCAGGTTCCCTCGGCTCCCGGCCGGTGACCGATCACGGGAGCGGTGAGCACACCGGAACGGTTGGTGCGCTTGTCCCGCAGGATCTCGGTCACGGAACCAAGGTGCCGGGACAGGTCGATCACGTTCTCCGGCGCGGCCAGGAGCAGCTGGAAACCGAACTCGTGCAGCGCCTTGATGCCGGCGCCAGCGAATTCCTCCGAGGCCAGCACGAAGGCCTCGTCCATCATTACGGTGCCGTAGGTGGTGAACCCCTGCTCGGCGATGCCCAGCTGGTAGCTCAGCGCCGCGGCCATGATGAACGCGGTGAAGCGCTGCCGCTCGCCGCCGGACATCGAGCCGGTGTCCGCATGCATAAAGACCTCGGTCTTTTTCCGCCCGCCCTTCGCCGCCCGCGAGCCCTGGACCTCGCGGTGTTCCTTGCACTGGATGAAGAGGTGTCCGCGGACGTCCAGCACTTCGGCACGCCAGCGCCGGTCCTCGGGGGTCTGCGAGCCGAGCCGCTTGACGAGCGTTTCGAGCGACTTGTAGCGGTTGCCGAGCTCGGCGTCGTCGTCCGCTACCGCGCCGGAAGCACCGGACGCCGGAGCGGCCGCCTTTCCGGGTCTGGTGTGCCGGACCTTCAGCGCGTTCTGGATCGCATCCTTGAACTGCTTTGCGGTGGCGGGCAGGGTCTGCTTGATGTCGAGCTCCAGGAAGCTGCCCTCATGGAAGTTCACCTCGGAGAGGATCCCGTTGAGCGGCAGGATGCGGCTGCTGATCGAGCGGCGCTCCTCGTCCAGCAGGTGCAGCAGGGTGCTGAAGGATTCGTGCGTCCGCTGGTTGAAGAACTGCCGGAATTCGGCTTCCTGCGCCGGCAGGCCGTCGCTGACGATGGCGTGGTACCGGGCTTCGAACTCGCCCGCGGCGCCGATCGACGTGCCGTGGTCCGCGGAAATCGCCGTTCCCCACTCGCGGACGAAGCCCTCGAAGATGCGCGTGAGCCGCTCCGAGGTCGCCTGCCCGCGGGATTCGGCCGTGTGCAGCTCGGCGAGGAGCCGGGTCCGGACCTGGTTGGCGACGTTGTCCAGCTCGTGCATTTCCAGGACGTCGCCGAAGTCCGCGAAGTACGGCTCCAGTGCCGTGACGGTGGCGTCCGACGGCGGCGCCTGCACCAGGCGGGCCCGGGCGGCGTCCAGCAGCGAATCGGCGGTGGACAGCTGCGAGTCGACCGCCTTGTATTCGCTCTGCAGCACGGCCGCGGCCTCGGTGCTGGACTGGTGCTTCTGCCGGGCCGACTCGATGTTGGCGCGCAGCGGTTCCAGGTCCGCCTGCGCGGCGAGGGCGTCCTTGAGGCGCTGCTCGATCCGGGCGAGTTCGTCCGCCGCCACGGCGGCCGAGACCTGTTCCCAGGGCCGGTGGTCGTCGGCAACGCGGCGCAGGGCCTCGAGCTGCCGGCTCATTCCCTGGTGCGACTCTTCCCGGCTCTGCGCGAGTTCAGCGGCCTTCGCGAGCTCCTGCTGCAGGTCCTCGACCTGCGCGGCCACGAGTTCCAGTTTGGCCGCGTTGTCGAAGCCGAGGACATAGTCCTGCCGGCCGGTGAAGCGGTCGTCCTTTTCCACGGTGTGGCGGTTGCGTTTGACCACACCGCCCAGGCTCAGGCCCTTGTCCAGCCGGGACAGTTCGTCCGGGTCCTCGACGCACGGGTAGGCGAAATCGAGGGCGATCCGTTCGCGGATCCACTCGCCTGCGCCGGCGGACGGCCCCATAGTGAGGATGTCCAGCTTGCTGAGCAGATCGCCGTCGGCCGCGTCCTGCACGGCCAGCGCCCCGCCGGCGAGCGGCTTCGAGACGTCGACCGCGCGCAGCGCACCGCGGACCGAATGGTCGTTGAGGTAGCGGGTCACGGCGCCGAAGTGCTCGCCGGGGACCAGCAGCGTGGTGGCGAGGCTGCGCAGCGCCCGCTCGGCGGCCGGCCGCCACCGTTCCTGGCCCTCCGCAAGGTCGATCAGCTCGCCGCCGAACGGCATCTGCTCCTCCGGCACGCCCGTGGCCGCCGCGATGGCGCTGCGGTTCTCAATGCTCGACGGCGGCAGCAGGGACTTGCGTGTCCTGAGCGACACCAGCTCCTGCTGGGCCGCGGCGAGCTCACGCTTCCTGGTCGCGTGGCCGTCGAACGCCTCGAAGCGCAGCTCCTTGAGCGCCTCCGAGTCGTCTTTCAGCTCGGCCGAGCGGGCGGCCGCGTGCTCGTGGGCCTGCTCCCAGCCGGCCGGGGACCACTGGAGTTCCAGGCCGGCGTCGGTGAGGGCCTTCCGGGCCGATTCCTCCACCTGCTGGCGGAGCTTGAGCCCCACCCGGGCGTTCTCCAGGGCCTGTTCGATCGCGGAGATGGCGTTGCCGCCCTGGTTGTTGTAGTCCGCCTCAAGCTGCCGCAGCTCCTTGGCCAGGCCGTCCCGGATGCCGCGCTCGGCGCCGAGTTCCTTGGCCTTCGCCTGGGCCAGCTCCTTGAACCGGGCGAGCGTTTTCTCGTGCACGGTGACGGCCAGCTGCTGCCTGTAGGCCTCGAATTCCTCGCCGGCGAGCTCCCGCAGGCGGTTCGCGTCGAGCAGGGACTGGGCATAGTCCTTGTTCAGCCCGGGCACCGGCGCCAGCTGGTCGCGCTGCTGCCGGACGTCCTCGAGGCGCTGCCGGATGGACATCAGGTTGCTGAATTCCTCGACGACGTCATCGGCGGCGGTCAGCGTGGCGGGGGCGTCCAGGACCTGGTCGCGGAAGAAGTTGTTGACGCTGCCGCCGAGTCCCTTGCCGGCCTGGATGACGCGCAGCAGCGGCAGGGCCTGGTCCGAATTGATCCCGAGCAGGCGCCGGAAGCGCTCCGCGAAGGCCTTGTGCACGTCGAAGATCTGGGCGTCCGGGAAGATCACGTCCAGCGCCGACTTGGTGAAGCGCTTCTCCGCGATGCCCTCAATTGCCGTGAGGTCCAGCGGCTTGTTGTCGATCAGGTAGTACCGGCCCACGCTGGATTCCGTGCCGTTCTTGGGCAGGTCGAACAGCGCCGACACGGTCACCCGGGTGCCGGCGGCGTTGTCGAAGGTCAGGGCGACGGCGGACCAGGTGGCTCCGGGGCGCTGGAACGCACTGGCAGAGCCCTCGCCGACCGCCTTGTCCCCCACTTTGCCGCGCATGTACGTGAACGTGGTCCGTTTGTCCTCCACCGCGCCGCCCGCGCGCTGGGCCGCGGCCTCGTTGGAACGCGGCCGCGCATCGAAGACCCGGAGCATTGCGTCGAACAGCGTGGACTTGCCGACGCCGGAGTTGCCGGTCAGCAGGGTGCCGTTGCGGTCCACGTGCATCGTGTGGGCGCCATGGAAGGTGCCCCAGTTGACCACCTGGACCAGGGCCAGGCGCATCTGGCCGGGGTTCGTGAGCTCGCCCATCGGGAGCATGGTTGCGATGCTCACTTGGCTGCCTCGTCCGTGTCCGTGGTTGCGTCAGTTGTGGTTGCGTCCGACGCCGACGGCGATGCCGCCCCCGCCCCTTTGCCGGACAGCATTCGTCCTGCGGACGATGCTGCCGGCTCCGACAGCGGGTCCGGACTTCCCAATGCTCGCAAGCTCGCATTGGGTCCCTCGTCCGGCCCCTTAGATGCCACTCCCGGGGCGGCATCGCCGTCGTCGTCTTTGCTCGTCGGGTCACCTTCAGCGGCGGCATCGCCGTCGTCGCTGTCCTCTTCCGCGAGGGTCTCGCCGTCGAGCTCCAGCAGCGGCTCCGTTCCGGACTGGTCTGTGCTGGCGGCTACCAGGGCGTCGATTTGGGCGGGGATGTCGCCGATGTTTTCGAACGGGAGGGCCAGGGGGAGGGCGTTGGAGATGGTGTAGACCTCGTCCAGGCCGGTGGCGAGGAGGAGCTGGCGGGCCAGGAGTTTGGCGATGGCGCGGTTGACGACGTCGGAATCGCGCAAGGCGTCCTGCTGCCCGGAGGGCTGGTAGTGGGCCACGAGTTCGGCGATTTCCTCGCGCGTGATCGTGGGGTCTGTCTGGGCGGTGACGTGGCGGTCCAGGAGCAGGCGGAGGCGCAGCAGCACGATGGTTTCCACCCGGCTCAGGGCGCGCTGCTGGCGCAGGATGCTGGAGCGGGTGCTGCCGCCGATTGCCTCGGGATCCACCGGGCGCAGGACGGCCACTTTGCGTTCGTGGTCCAGCTGCAGGGTCAGGAAGAGTTCGGAGAGGCGGCTGCGCAGGATCAGCTGGTTGTCCAGCAGTGTGGTCCAGAGCTTCTCGTCCCGGCCGCCGTCGATGTACGGGCCTTTCAGGAGCTTCACGAGGGCCTGGCGGACCTTCATCGGGAGCACGCCGGTGTCCCCCGGGAAGAGTGCGGCGCCGTCGACAAACGTGTCGCGCGGGGTGACCGTGAAGGGGTCGGCGTGGACGTGCTGGGCGGGCTCGGCGGCCGCCGGCGCACTTTCGGCAGCTTCGGCCGTGTCTTCCATTGTTTGTGGGGGAAGTTCAGTCATCTTCAGTCCTTCTTGAGCGTGACGACCGGCAGGTACGCGGTGCGCGTGGAGCCGTCGATCTGTTCGAAGTCGAGGGTGTCCCACGCCTGCCGGTCAAAGCCGGCACCTTCGTGCAGGGCGTGGGACAGCAGGGCGCGGATCGAGTTGATGTGGCGTTCGCCCGGCGGGAGCTGCTCCCAGGCCTCGGCCAGGGTGGCAGCGCCGGCGAACGCGGAGCGGATGGCCGCGGGGCTTGCTTTGCCGGTCCGCGGCGAGCGCACCCGGTCTGAGTCGCTGAAGGCGATCGGGTCGGCCAGTCGGGGCGGGGCCGCGAACTCGTCCGGGTCGAACAGCTTGACCATGGCCAGGGACTCGAAGCCGGCGTTGAAGAGTACCGGGCCGCGGACCAGTCCGGGGCGCTCGCGCTCGTACGGCAGGGACCGGATGGCTTGCTCGGCCTCGCGGAGGACCTTGCGGAGCCGGACGGACTGGCGGAAGTCGTCGCTCTGGACGTAGGTGTTCAGGCTTTCGCTGAGCTTGCCGTAAATCCGCTGGATCTGGCTGTGCTGGGTCCGCAGTTCCGCGACAAGGTTCTTCAGCGTCTCCCGTTCCTCATGGCTGAGGTCATCGGCGAACTGCCTGCTGAGCACCTCGCCGATCGCCGAACGGAACCGCAGCTGCTGCTGCGGATCCTCCAGGAACGCCGTGAAGGAACGGAAGGTCCGGCCCTCGGGGCTCTGCCGGAGCCGCTTGTCCGCCTCCAGCACCTGGGCCATCGTGGCGCCCTTGCTGAGGGACTCCTCGATGATCTGGTTGCGGAGCTCGCCCACCAGCTCCTCGATCCGGTCACGCATCTTCTTGTAGTCGGCGGGCAGGCTGGCCGCTAGGTCAAGGATGTTCCCGGCGGCCTCCACGGCCTCCTCGTCGTCGAGCAGCCCGTCAAAGTCGCCCGAGCTGATGTCCTCGATCAGCTGGCGCCGTTCGCCGATCTCTTCCTCAAGGGACTCCAGCCGGGCGCTTTGATCCGGGTTCGTCTCATTGGCGAGCTTCTCGACGTCGCCCAGCAGCGTGCCGAGCCGTGACCCGTTGAGCGTGGAGCGTTCGCTGGAGAGGCTGTCCAGGAAGGCGATGACACGGGCAGCCGGTTCGGTGACCTCGTACACGATCTGCCCGGACTGGTTGCGCCGGGTCAGGAAATTCTTGCGGGTCCACTCATCGCCGAACGTCTTCCCGTTGGCGGCGCCGCCCAGCCCCGGATCCTGGCGGCGGAGCTGCTCAAGGAAGGCGTCGACGTCGGCGTGGAACTGCTCCAGCGGCAGCTGCGGCCGGGTGCGGGTAAAGGACGCCTGCAGCACCGCGATCACCCACGGCGCCGAGCGGGTCAGCGCCCAGGCGGGACCCTTGGTGAGTAGTTCGAGGTCCCTCAGCCGGGCGCTGATGGCGTCGGCGGAGGACAAGGCGGAGCGGGACACGCACTCTCCTAACGGCTGCCGTGGGATCTGGATCGGGCAGCGGACAAGGAAAAACTGCCAGCTACAAGGTTAACGCAGGCCCCGGTTTTGCATTCATCGTTGTGCGCCGTTTCCCTTCAGGGGCAGACTGTGAACATCAGGTGAAAGGAGTCAGTCATGCGTAAGAAAGCTGGACTGATCACGGGGATAGCGGCGGCGGCCGTCATTCTGGGCGGCGCAACAGTCGCAGCTGCTGCCAGCACCCAGACCACTGATGATCAGCCCCTGAGCGGAACTGAGTTGCAGCAGGCCAGCGACGCGGCCCTCGCGAAGACCGGCGGGGGGACTGTCCTGAAAGCGGAGACCGACGACGGCGGCGCAGCCTTTGAGGTCGACGTCATGCGCCCGGACGGCAGCAAAGTTGAAGTCAGCCTCGACCGGTCATTCCAGGTGTCCACGGTCGAAAGCCAGGGACGCGACGACGACGATTCCAACCAGCCCGGGCTGAGCGCCGAGCACCGGGACAAGGCGGGCAACGCCGCCCTCGCCAGGGTCGGCCAGGGCACGGTGAGTGAGGTCGAACGCGAGGACGAGGGCGGTTCGGCCTATGAAGTGGAGGTGCGGCTGAACGACGGCACCCAGGTTGAGGTGCAGCTCAGTTCCGATTTCCAGGTCCTGGACCAGAGCGCCCCCAAGCGCGACGACGACTGATCCCAGGTTGTGGCGGCCGCAACGCGGGGACCGTGAGGTCACCGCAACCACCCCGTGACCTACGCCCGGGTAGCATTTCGATCCCGTATCAAGAAGCCCGGCACGGGCTGTGGACTCTGGCGAGCGCACTTCCCGCACCCTACGCTCGGGCTACTGATTCAACCGAAGCAATGGTGCAGGGGGAAGAATGCAGTTCGACCTAAGCGCAGTGGAAACGGGAACGCTGGTCTTCATCGGCACGCTCGTCTTTGCCCTGGTACTGACACTCTTCATGATGGCGGCTTCCTTCGCAGCCCTCGTGCTGCTGGGGATCGGGCGCCTGGCCTGGGCCATCGCCTCGACTGTCCTGCTGGGGCTTGTCCATGGCATCAACCATGTATGGGACCGGCTGGTCCACCATGCCTCCGCGGTGGAGCTTCCGGCCGAATTCGCCGGGGATATGGCGGCAGAGATTATGGGCCAATCGGCCCCTAGTACCGGGACCTACCCGCGGGTAGTATTGCGGGACAGCTGAAGGGTCCTCCACCCACGGCGGATCCAGTGCTCGACCCGGTGACCCCGGTTAGAGGAGATGCCCGATGAGCTCCGCCGTTGAGAATCCAGCCACCGACAATCCCGCCGACAGCCCCGCATCGGATGTCCCGGTCCCGTCCGAGACGATCGGCCCCGACGCCACCGCTGCCGACGCGCGGGCCATCAGCGAAGCAGCCCGCGAAACCACTTGGGACAGGCCCAGTTTCGCCAAAGGCCTGTACCTCGGCAGCTTTGACCTCGGCCTGATCCACCCCTGGCCCGACGCCCCGGCGGACGACGTCGAACGCGGGGAAGCGTTCATGGCCCGCCTGACCGATTTCTGCCGCACGATGTCCGGGCGCACGATCGAGCGCGATGCGCTGATTCCGGACGAGTACCTCAAGGGCCTCGCCGAACTGGGGGTCTTCGGCATGAAAATCCCCCGCGACTACGGCGGGCTGGGCCTCTCGCTCGTGTACTACGGCCGCGCGCTGGCGCTGCTGGGCTCCGTGCACCCCAGCCTCGGCGCCCTGCTCTCCGCGCACCTGTCCATCGGCGTCCCCGAGCCGGTCAAGGTCTTCGGCACCCCCGCGCAGAAGCAGGAATACCTGCCGCGCTGCGCCGCCGGCGCCATCACCGCTTTCCTACTGACCGAGCCCGACGTCGGCAGCGACCCCGCCCGGATGGGCAGCACCGCCGTCCCCTCGGACGACGGCGAGTCCTACGTCCTGGACGGCGTAAAGCTCTGGACCACCAACGGCGTGATTGCCGAACTCGTGGTGGTCATGGCGGTGGTCCCCTCCCGCACCGACGCCGACGGCACGGTACATAAGGGAGGCATCAGCGCCTTCGTCGTCGAGATGGACTCCGCCGGCATCACGGTGGAAAACCGCAACACCTTTATGGGCCTGCGCGGCATCGAGAACGGTGTCACCCGCTTCCATCAGGTCCGGGTGCCCGCAGCCAACCGGCTGGGCCGCGAAGGACAGGGCCTGAAAATCGCCCTCACCACACTCAACACCGGCCGGCTCGCCCTTCCGGCGCTCTGCGTCTCCTCCGGGCGGTGGAGCCTGAAGATCGCCAGGGAATGGTCCAATGCCCGCACCCAGTGGGGCCGGCCGGTGGGCAAGCACGAAGCCGTGGGCAAGAAAATCGCCTTCATTGCGGCCAGCGCCTTTGCCCTGGACGCTGTTTTCGAACTGACCGCGGAAATGGCCGACGCCGGGCAGAAGGACGTCCGGATCGAGGCAGCCCTGGCCAAGCTGTGGTGCGCCGAGATCAGCTGCCGGATCGCCGACGAACTGGTGCAGATCCGCGGCGGCCGAGGCTTCGAAACGGCGGACTCCCTGGAGGCCCGCGGCGAGCGCGCCGTGGCGGCCGAGCAGCAACTCCGCGACCTGCGAATCAACCGGATCTTCGAGGGATCCTCGGAGATCATGAAACTGCTGATCGCCCGGGAGGCCGTGGATGCGCACCTGGCAGCCGCCGGAGACCTCGCCTCCGAGGACGCCAGCCTGTCCGACAAAGCCAAGGCCGCGGTCGGCGCCTCCGGGTTCTATGCGAAGTGGCTGCCCAAGCTCGTCGCCGGGGCGGGCATGGACCCCCGTTCCTACAGCGACTTCGGCCGGCTCGCGAAGCAGCTGCGGTTCGTCGAGCGGTCATCCCGGCGGCTGGCCCGGCAGACGTTCTACGGGATGGGGCGGTGGCAGGCGAAGCTTGAGCACAAACAGGCGTTCCTGGGCCGGATTGTGGACATCGGGGCCGAACTGTTCGCAATGGCCGCCGCCTGCTCCCGGGCGGAAATGCTGCTGCGGACCGCCCCTGAGAAAGGCGCTTCCGCCTATGAGCTTGCCGAGGCGTTCTGCGAACAGGCCCGTGTGCGGGTGGATGAATACTTCGACCAGCTCTGGAGGAACACCGACGACGGTGACCACGGGCTCTCCCGCAGGGTCCTGGCCGGCGACTACGTGTGGCTGGAGGCCGGGATCCTGGACCAGTCGGAAGGCACCGGGCCCTGGATTGCCGACGCCAGCCCCCGCGCATCGGTGAAGACGAACCTGCACCGGAAGTACCGCTGAGCGGGCGAGTCGCCACCGTCCCGCCACCCCGAGAAAATAGTAAGCATCCTTGCTGCCTTTGACTGCCCGTGGTTAGGTGGTCCTGAGACCCGCACGCCGGTCTCCGCCTTGCGGTGCCCGGCCCAAACAATGGGCGCGGGTCATTCAGTGAAAGTGAGCAGTCCCCATGAGCAACCCAGCAGGCCCCGAAGATCGCACTCCCCGCCGCGCACGTGACGAGGATGGGGCCGTCAGCCAGGACGCCCGGATCCACGACGCCCGGCAGGACGCCGCCCGCCACGACACTGCACGCACAAACGACACCCGTGCCATCCCGACGGGCGACGCTACAGCCGCGCCGACACGGAACCTGGACGCGGTCCACGCGGAACCAACCCGCGGCCAGCCCGTCACCGCGGTCCGCCACGACGAGCCCGCGCGCGCCACCGCGGCACGGGACACTGTGGTCGAAGAAGTTCCCACCAGGGCGACCGTGGTGGCCCGCGAAAAGAAGCAGTTCGGCGGCATCCAGATCGGCTCGGCCTTCTTCGGCTGGCTCGCAGCCACCGGCATGGCTGTCCTCCTGACCGCGCTGGTCGCCGCCGCCGGCACCGCCGTCGGCCTCGCCACGAACACGGACGTCAACGCAACGGTCACCTCCGGCAACGAATCCGTGGGAATCGTCGGTATCATCGTGCTGCTGGTCATCCTGTTCGTGTCGTACTACGCCGGCGGCTACGTTGCCGGCCGGATGGCCCGCTTCAACGGCGCCAAGCAGGGGTTCATGGTGTGGGTCTGGGCCCTCATCGCCGCGGTCCTCGTCGCCATCCTAGGCGTCGTTGCGGGCCAGCAGTACAACATCCTGGCCCAGCTCAACAGCTTCCCGCGTATCCCGGTCAACGAGGGCGAACTGACCACCACAAGCATCATCGCCGCAGTGGTGGTGGCCGCGGTGGCCCTGGTCGGCGCCGTCCTCGGCGGCACCGCCGGCATGTACTTCCACCGTAAGGTGGATCGCGCCGGGTTCGCGCCGGTGGACACCGACGAGGAACGCTAAGCGGCAGCCAAACGTCCGGGACCTGCCGGGGGCCGGGCAACGATGCTCGGCGCCCGGCAACTGTTTCAGCGTCGGTCGCCGTTCAGCCGAATTCGACGGCGACTGCGTCAACGTAGCACCAGCGGCGGTCGACCCGCACAAAGCGGCTCGTCTCGTGGTGGACTCCGCGATCGCCGCCGCACCGGAAGTGAGCCTTGAACTCAACGGTCCCTTCGGTGTCCAGCGGGCCGCCGCGAGCAGTGGACATGATGTCCAGCCGTCGCCACTGCAGGTCTGGATCCAGGTCAAGTTCGGCCGGCCGGGTCTCCGGGTGCCAGGTCCGCATTAGGTAGTCGGCGTCCAGCACGACGAAGGCGCTGTACCGGGCGCGCATCAGTTGTTCAGCCGTCGGAGCCTCCGCCGCGCCGCTGTGGAAACGGCCGCAGCACGCGCCGTACTTTTCCCCGGAAAGGCAGGGACAGTTGCCTAGTAAAGGTGCCAGGGCATGCCGGGCACCGGCTCCCGGAGGGTCGGCGGCTGGGGGCGTCACAAATGTCCTTTCCGGAGGCCGGTCCACGCCGGCCGGGCTCCTTCCGACTATAGACGCACGTTCGTTCCCGGGGACTGCCGCGGCGGAGCCGGTAACAGCTTTGACACGTCTCCGCGAAGAGGCCCCGCGGCACCGTGTCCGGGGAAAAAAGTCCGTATGGTTAAGGCGTGGTGTTTCCCGCCGGTCGTGGCGCGACACGTTGCAGCAAGGCCAGCTAGGAGAGGTGACATGGAAGATCCGACAACCATCGCCCTCAACCTGACCTTCTTCGGGACCCTGGCCGTGGCGCTCGTCATGTTCTTCGGACTTTTCCTTGTCTTCGTGGCCACGCTGGTCATTGTCGGCCTCGGCCGGCTGGCCGCCGTAACCATCATGGCCGTGGGACGCGGACTCTTCAGGACGGCCGGCAAAACTGCCGAAACGGTCCAGCGGGACCGCCCGGTCCGCACCTCCGGGGTTCAACCAGCCCTGCCGCCGGAAGCCGCCAAACCGGCAAAGCCCGCCAAAAAAGAACCCGCACTGTCCCCGGACTGGGCTGCCGCCGTTGCGCAGGCCGATGCACGCGCCGCCGCCCGGGCCAAAGCGGAGGCTGCCCCGGCCGTCAAGGTTTCAGTCCGAGAACTCCCCAGCCCTACCGCTCCGGCACAGGACGTGGCAGCAGTGGCACCGCTCGTGGAATCAGCCACGGACCGGAACGGCCAGCTCGGCACGGTCCCGCCGGCCTTCAAGAAAGCCCCGATGCCCACCGCGAAATCCCTGCTGGACACCGGATCGCTGGTCTCCCTTCACGGCCGTCCACCGCTGCCCCGGAAACCCCTGGGCAGGCCCCTGACCGAACAACCGCCCAGACCCCCAAACAAGCAGCTGCCCAAGCCGCAGGCCCAGGAGCGCAAGGCCGGCTGAGGCCTTACCCCCGGCCGCCAAGTCGGCTAGGTTGAAACCCATGGAATTCAGATACCTCGGGAACAGCGGCTTCAAGATTTCGGAAATCACCTTCGGCAACTGGCTCACGCACGGCTCGCAGGTGGAGAACGAGGTCGCCACCCAGTGCGTCCGGGCAGCGCTCGACGCCGGTATCAGCACCTTCGAC
Organism: Pseudarthrobacter sp. PvP090; assembly: GCF_040547365.1. NCBI lineage: Bacteria > Bacillati > Actinomycetota > Actinomycetes > Micrococcales > Micrococcaceae > Pseudarthrobacter > Pseudarthrobacter sp. PvP090. The sequence goes on along the minus strand of NZ_JBEPPO010000015.1, from coordinate 93,978 downwards.
ACTGCCGACGTCTACGCCAACACGGCTGCGGAGACCGTGCTGGGAAAGGCCCTCCAGGACGAGCGCCGTGAGTCGCTGGAGATCTTCACCAAGGTCTTCGGCCCCACCGGGCCCAAGGGCCACAACGATCTTGGCCTGTCCCGCAAACACATCATGGAGGCCATCGACGGCTCCCTCACCCGGCTGCAGACGGACTACGTGGACCTCTACCAGGCCCACCGCTACGACTACGAAACCCCGCTGGAAGAGACCATGCAGGCCTTCGCGGACATCGTCCGGCAGGGCAAGGCCCTCTACATCGGCGTCAGCGAATGGACGGCCGGCCAGATCCGCGACGGGCACGCCCTGGCCAGGGAACTAGGCTTCCAGCTGATCTCCAACCAGCCGCAGTACTCCATGCTGTGGCGGGTCATCGAGGCAGACGTGATTCCAGCGTCCGAGGAACTGGGCCTTTCCCAGATTGTCTGGTCGCCGATGGCGCAGGGCGTGCTGAGCGGAAAGTATCACCCCGGCAGGCCGGCCCCGGAGGGCAGCCGCGCCACGGATTCCAAGGGCGGCTCGAAGATGATCGAGCGCTGGATGTCCAACGAGGTCCTCACCGGCGTGCAGCAGCTCAAGCCCATCGCCGAGGAGGCCGGACTCACCATGGCCCAGCTGAGCATCGCATGGGTACTGCAGAACAAGAACGTGGCCTCCGCCATCATGGGCGCGTCCCGGCCGGAGCAGATCGAGAAGAACGTGGCGGCCGCGGGCGTGAAGCTGGACGCCGGAATCATGGACAAGATCGACACCGCGATCGGCTCCCTCGCCGAACGCGACCCGGCGCAGACCAAGTCGCCCGCTTCCCGGGAGGCTTAGGCCGTGACCGCGGCGCCAACGCTCGCCGTCACCGGTTCCACCGGACACCTGGGCGGCCTGGTGGCCCGGCAGCTGGCCGACGCCGGCAGCCCGCAGCGTCTGCTCGTGCGCGACCCCGGCCGGGCGCCGGAGCTGGAAGACGCAGTCCTTGCCGTCGCCACCTACGCCGACCCGGTGGGCGCCAAAGCAGCCCTCGAGGGGGTGAAGACGCTCTTTATGGTCTCCGCCGCCGAGGCCGAGGACCGGCTGCAGCAGCACTGCACCTTTGTGGACGCGGCGGCCGCCGCCGGTGTGCAGCACATCGTCTACACCTCATTCTTCGGCGCGGCAGCGGATTCCACCTTCACGCTGGGCCTGGACCACTTCGCCACCGAGGAGCGGATCAGGGCCTCCGGGATGGACTTCACCTTCCTGCGGGACAACTTCTACCTGGACTTCCTGCCGTTGCTGGCGGGCGCGGACGGTGTTATCCGCGGACCGGCCGGAGACGGCGTCATGGCAGCCGTGGCCCGGTCGGACGTCGCCCGCTCCACCGTGACCGTGCTCCGGGACCCGGCCCTGCACGTCGGCCGAACCTACGACCTCACCGGGCCCGAGGACCTGTCCTTGGCCCGGGCCGCGGAACGCCTCACCGCCGGGACCGGCCGGACCATCACGTTCCACAACGAGACGCTCGAGGAGGCCTACGCCTCGCGGGCCTCCTATGGCGCCCCCCGGTGGCAGGTGGACGCCTGGGTGAGCACCTACACGGCGATCGCCGCCGGAGAACTCGCCGGGTCGACGTCGGCGGTGCACGAGCTCACGGGCCGCGAACCACTGGGGCTGGCACAGTTCCTCGCGGAGTCGCACACGATCTAACCGCCCGGGGTGGCTGCCGGGCCGCCCGGTATTGACGGCTTCCGGGCCGCGGCGGTAGACCTGATTACAGGTGTCACCGGTCCAAAACCGGGCCGGTCCGGAGCAGAATCGCAGTGCCATGCCAAAGCAGATGTCCCGACACTCGTCCATCCTGAAGACCCCGCGACACGGCCGGAAACTCACGCCGCATCCCGGCGAGCCGAGCCACGGCCCCCTGACGGCGGAGGAACTGCAGCTTGCCGCGCGCAACCACTCCATGCCGCTGGAGGCCCTGCGGGATGACACCACCCCGCCCGGGCTGCATTATCTGCTGAACCATTTCGACATCCCGTTCATCGATGCCGAGCAATGGCACCTGCGGATCGGCGGCGCCGTGCAGCGGTCCCTGGAGCTGAACCTCAAGGCGCTCCGCCGGTCGCCCAGGATCAGCATCCCCGTGACCCTGGAATGCGCCGGAAACGGCCGCTCGCTGCTGCGGCCCCGCCCGCTGAGCCAGCCCTGGCGGCTTGAGGCCGTCGGCACCGCCGTCTGGACCGGGGTTCCGCTCGCGTACCTCCTGGCCCAGGCCGGGGTGGACGACGATGCGGTGGAGGTGGTGTTCACCGGCGCCGACAGCGGAATCCAAGGTGGCGTCCGGCATCAGTTCGCCCGGAGCCTTCCGATTGCGGAGGCCCTGCGGCCCGACATCGTGCTGGCGTACCGGATGAACGGCAACGACCTGCCGCCGCAGCACGGCTACCCGCTGCGGCTGGTGGTCCCCGGCTGGTACGGCATGGCGAGCGTGAAGTGGCTCTCCTCGATCAAGGTGCTCACCAAGCCGTTCGACGGTTTCCAGCAGGCGGTCGCGTACCGCTACCAGCAGGACGCCGACGACGCCGGCATCCCCGTCACGTGGATCAAGGTCCGCTCCCTGATGGTCCCGCCGGGCGTCCCGGACTTCTTCACCCGGAGCCGGATCGTGCCGGCCGGGCCGGTGATGCTGACCGGCCGGGCCTGGTCCGGGGAGGGCGCCGTGCAGCGCGTCGAGGTGGGAATCGACGGCAAGTGGGCGCCGGCGCACCTGGAACATCCGGCAGCGCCCTTCGCCTGGTGCGCCTGGTCCCTGCCCTGGGTGGCTGACCCCGGAGAACATGAGCTGGCCTGCCGCGCCACGGACACCACCGGTGCCACCCAGCCGCTGGAGCAGGTCTGGAACTACCAGGGCATGGGCAACAACGAGGTGCAGCGGATCAAGGTGACGGTCGAGTAGGCGGCTGCTGTCAGCAGCCCTTCGTGGCCTGGCCTCTAGTAGTCCACGATCGCGCCGGCGGAGATGTTGACCGTGGCGTCGGTGATGGCCGCGGCCTTGTCCGAGGCGACAAAACAGGCGACGTTTCCGACGTCGGCCAGTGTTGCGGTCCGGTTCAGGTGGGCAGCCCTGGCGATCTCCACGATGATCTCCTCACGCCCCTCCGCCTGCCACGGAATCGTCTCGATAATGCCGCCGGACACCATGGTGACCACCCGGATGCCGTGTTTGCCCAGTTCCAGGGCCCACTGCCGGCGGAGCCCCTCCATTGCATCCAGGGCCACCTTGAAGCCGCCGAGCCCGGGCATGGTCTGGGGGCCGGAGCCGCCGAACATCAGCACCACACCCGAGCGCTGCTTGATCATGTGCGTCGCCGCGGCCCGGGTGGTGAGGAAGTGGGTGCGGGTCGCCAGGCTGATGGGCTGGGTGAAGTCGTTGACGTCAATGTCCATCAGCGGCTGCTGGATGTCGCCGAAGGAGATGACGTTGAAGGAAATGTCGATCCGTTTGTTCTTCCTGGCCACCCGGTCCACAAAGGCATCGACCTGCTCCTCGTCCAGGGCGTCGACGACGGAGGGTTCCGCCCTGCCGCCCGCCTCCTGGATGTCCCGGGCCACCTTTTCCAGCCGCGACTCCGTGCGGCCGGCGAGGTGGACGAAGGCGCCCTCCGCCGCGAAGGCACGGGCCACGGCTCCCCCGATGGAACCCCCCGCACCGTAAATCAGCGCGGTCTTGCCCTTCAGCAGCCCGCTTCCCGGCACCTCGTTGTTCAGCATGGTCGCCTGCCTCCCGCGGTGGAGTGGTAAATTCCCTCAACTATGTTCTCGCCGGGGTCCGCTGGCAAGAGGGCGGATTGGTTCACGAGTCAAGGGTTCCGCGGACAATGCTCACGCTGGAGTGCGCGGGATTGCCGTCGACCGGCTCGTCGGAAACGTCCACGATGGGGTACTCGCCCAGATCCAGCCCCGCCGGCACGGCGAAAGTTCCGGACTCGGAGGTCATGACGCCCAGGCTCACCAGCCGGGACAGATCCGGCGCGATCAGCCAGACCTCCTGGTACCCCCGGGCCTCGTTCTTGTCGACCCGGACCTCCAGGGTGCGTTGCCCGTCCTTCGTCTCGATAACCTGGGCCGAGCCGGTGGCGGAATGCTGGTCCACGGGCGCAAGTTCGGCCTGGGCCAGCGGGGTCACTGCCGGCTGGTTCTGCTGCACGGACCAGAAGACCCCCGCCGCCAGTAACGCAGTGGCCGCGGCGGCCGCCAGCCACACTCCGGGACGGCGGATCCACCCGGATCCCCCGCCGGGTTCCCGCTTCCCCGCGGCCCGTTCCTCCCGGGACGGGAGCGGCGTCGGGGAGGCGGACGGTGTCTGTGATGGTGCGGGCGGCTGAGTTTCTGTCGGTGGCTGTGCCGGCAATGGGGCCGGTGCCGGCGGGCGGGAATCCCACGACGCCGGGGATCCCAGCGGGTCGGCGGCGACGGCCGCGGAAAGCCCCAGGGTGCGGTGAATTCCTGCCCACACCTGCGGCCCCGGAGACTCCAGCGCGGTGGCGTCCGTTGGTCCGGGCTTCGCCGCCAGGACTGCGCGGCGTAGCCCGGTATAGTCCGCGGCGCAGCTGGGGCAGGAGCGGAGGTGGTCCGCGGCGTCGTCTCCGAGCTCTTCGCCGAGGGCCAGCAGGCTCAGGGACTCCGGATCAAGATGTTGCACGGTCTACCTCCAATCGGGTTCTGAGCTGGGACAGGCTGCGGCGGATGTGGCTTTTGACCGTACCAAGCGGCAGGTCCAGTTTCTGTGAAATCTGCGAATGCGTCAGGTCATCGTAGAAGGCGAGCTTGAGGATGGATCCTTGTGGTTCCCCGAGCCGTTCCAGTTCCCCTTCCAGCAGCAGTCGGTCGGCCAGGACCTCCGCGGCTGCGTGCCCGGCCGCCTGTTCCGGGTCCGGGGAGAGCTCGACGGCGGCCAGCACCTTCCGGGTCTCCCGCGTCGTCGCCGCCTGCGCATCCGTGATGACGTTCCGGGTGATGCCCACGATCCACGCGGGCAGCCGCGCCTTCGCCGGGTCGAACGCGGCCCGCGAGCGCCACACCCGGATGAACACTTCCTGGGTGACGTCATCGGCCGCGGAGTTGTCGCGCAGCGAGCGCAGGGCCAGCGTGTGCACCAGGGGCGAGAACTGCCGGTACGCCTCTGCCAGCGCGGATTCGTCACCGGCAGCAAAGGACTCGTTGAGTCGCGCGTCCCAAGCGGAAGAGGCCTCGAAAGGTGCCAAGCCCGGCTCCTTCCCCCTGCTGGTGGCGACGGTAATCGCGGCGTCCTGAATCATGCCGGTACCGCCGTGACAATCACATTGTCGCCGTAGTCCTGTTCTTCGTCCAGCCATCGGCCGCCGCAGGTCACCAGCTTCAGTTCGGGCGGGCCGTCGCGCCGGAAGACGGACGCGCCGTCAAACGCGTCCTTGGCCATGAGTTCCACCCCGGTGACCCGGAAGGTCACCGGCGCGGCACCTTCCCGCTGGACCGTCACGAGGGTGCCCGGGGCAAGTGCCTTGAGTTGGGAAAAGGGCGCCGAATCGGACGTGGTGTCGACGTGCGCCGCGATCACCGCGGTGCCTGCGGCGGCTCCGGGTGCCGGGCCGAAACGGTACCAGCCGGCCTCGTTGAAAGGCTCTGGGATCTCCATCGCCCCGTCGGGGCTGACTCCCACCTCCACGATCGGCATGTTGATGGTGGTCCCGTCCGCGGTGAGGAAGCGCGGTGCCGGGTCCTTGGGCGTCTGGGCCATCGGTGTTGCCGGCCAGACCGGGATGGATATCTCCGGGACGGGGTCGGTCGTGGCTTGCGCCGGGGGCGGGGGCTGCGGAGTGCCAGGGGCGGCTGTCTTCGCCACCGTACTGCCCGTTGCCACGGGCTGCGGGGCCGCCGTTTCCTGTGGTGCGGTGCAACCCGTGATCAGCAACGCCACAGTGACCGCGACGGCCGCGATGCGCGGGGCGAAACCTTGAGCGGCCGTCCGCGGGACAGAAGCCGGGGGACGCCCGGTGGCCTCCGCCGCCGTCGTTCGCTTCATGTCCGTCCTCCTGCCGTGTTGGAGCTCGTGGCCCGGCCGCCCGGCGGGAAGCCGGGCGGCCGGGGCTGGCGGTTGCGGCCTAGCGGGTGCGGCGGAACGCCGGCTGCCTGCGGGAGACTGCGACCCCGCCGGCAAGCAGCAGGAGGACAGCGGCGCCGATGCCTACCGTGGCGGCTGTCTGACCGGCTGATGCGGTCCCGGCGTCAGCGGCGCCGGAGCGTGCTCCGGGAACACCGGCCGGGGCGGAGTGCAGACCCTCAATGTTCTGCACGGCCACCGCCAGGTTGTTGTCCGCGAGGCTGCCCCACGCGTACACCACCGTGTGGGTGCCTTCCGCGACCGTTACATCGGCCGGGCCGATCACCGGGTCCGTGGTGCCGGCGGCGGCCACGGAAACGGACAGGGTGCCCGGATCCAGCGTCAGGGTCTCCTCATTGGGGTTGGCCAGGCCGGAGATGACGGGGGTGCCGCCGGCTAGGACGTCGACGGCCGGTGCTGCTGCGGTGTGGCGGACCGTGAGCTTGCCCTTGCCGGGTTCGATCTGTGAGACGTCGTTCGTGAAGAAGTTGGCTGTCGGCTGGCCCGCGGCGTCGAGGTTGGCCACGGCCGTGTAGTTGCCGCTGGCGGCGAGGGTGACCTTCACGGGCCCGATCACGGGGGCGGAGGCGTCCGCGGCGTCGGCGGCGGTGATGGCAAGGTCGTAGTCCCCGGCCGGCAGTGCCAGCGGACCGGCGAGGGTGCCGGGGGCGAAATCGTCGAGCGTGCGTTCGCCGTTGACCCAGACGTCAACGGTCAGGCCCGGCACGCCGTGGAGAACGGACAGCTGGGCATCGGACTCGGCCGCCTGGGCGGGGCCGGCAAGGGTGAGAGCTGCCGCGATGGCCACGGCGCCTGCTGTGAAAAGGCTGGTACGCATTTACATCTCCTTCAACGGCCCGCCAGGCGGGCGATTTTTGCTTACACCCCTACTACCGGCGCGCAGAGCCGTTTGGATGCAGATGCATGCAGATATTTTTTAAAGGAGGCGCCGGCGCGCGAAAGGGCGCAGCTGCGAAGCGTGGGCGCCCTTTGCAGCGGGCCCGGCGCAATCGGCACAGCGAAGCGGCCGGGCGGCTCTGATGAGCTGCCCGGCCGCGGCTGGGGGTGTCCCGAGCGGGCTAGGGACGTGGAGAGCCTTCCGGGCCGGCGGGGGCTTGCGGCTTGTCCGGACCCGGAGCCGCAGGCCCGCCGATCCCGTAGAAGCCTGGCTGGCCCTCCGCGGGCACGGCGGTGGCCGGTCCTGTTCCGCCCGGACTGGACTGGCCGTAGATCGGCGGGGCGGCGGCGCCGGGGCCGCCGGGAACTGGCGCATACCCGGGGCCGGCCGGAGGCGCCGCCGGCGGAACTGCGGGAGTGTCACCGGGATCCCGCGGCCCCATGTCCAGGTGGAACGGCGGGTATTCGTCGCGCATCAGCGAAACATAGGCGGCCACGCGGTAGATCCAGCGGTTCAGGCCCATCAGGAAGTCGAAAAGACCCCGCGAGTACACCCCCGTGAACAGCAGGATGACCCCGGCGATCAAGACCAGCAACCCGAACAGGGAGAGCCCCGTGCCGACCTGCACCCAAACGCCGTCGCGGTAGACCCAGGTCTGGGCGGTCCCGGTCAGCAGTGCGATGATCAGCAGGTGCGGGATGGCCAGCAGCCAGGACTTCACGAAAACCAAGCCGCGGGAGAGCTTCTCCGGGTAGTCGACGTCGAAGTCGGCCGGGTAGTCGGTGCGCTCCAGCGTGAAGGGTGGATAGACATCCGTGCCGAGCGCCCCGTACGAATAGAAGGCCACGCGCCAGCTCCAGCGGATCACCCCGACGTTGAAGTTGAACAGCGAGCGCGGGTAGCGCCCGGTAAACAGGATCGCGAACCACGCGACGATGGTGACCACACCGAAGGCAAACCAGAGGAAGAAGAGGACGATGAAGTGCGGGATCGCCAGGAGCCACTTCACCAGCCACTTCCAACGTGACAGGTTCGGGTCCAGGTAGCCGCTGAGACGGGCGGGATAAACGACGCCGGTCCCCGGCGGCACTCCCGCAACAGCACCTGCCGCCGCGCCCGGCACGGCGCCCGCCGCATGAAGCCGGGGCGGGGCGGCCGCGGACGAGGGCTGCAGCTGGCCCGGCTGGGGCGGTCCGCCCTTGCCACGGCCCAGTCCCGCGGCCCCCAGCACGATCAGGGGAACGCCAATGAGCAGGAAGACGATTCCGCCGACCAGCAGCCCGATGAAGACGGGCCACAGCAGGTTGGACCGGGCTCCGGCTTTCATGTCCACGACCACCGGGGCACTGGCATCGGCATTCATGATCACCACCGCCCAACTGCCGGACCGCAGGTCCCATTCGAGCTGCTGCTCCCCCGTGCCGGTGGCGGACGCGGCCCAGAAGGGCTGGTCCGCAGGCCTCGCCGGAACCTGGGTGCCCGCCACGTCCCGGTAATCCACCCGGAAGGGATTGAACCGTACCTCGTTGATCACTGAATGGCTAACGCCGTTCAGATAGGCATCCACGTCGCTCCGCGGCCCGATGCCGATGAAGATTTCCTTGCCGGCAGCCGCCGATCCGCCCAGCATGACACTTCCCACCACACCGACCGGGGCGGTGTCCGGCACCCCTTCGTCGGCCATGATGTCGAGCCGCGGACTTGTCAGGGCATACGAGTTTGTGGCGTACCGTTCCGATGGCGTTGTGAAGTATCCGTTGTCGCGTTGCAGGTAGTTGGCAAATCCTGCGGCGCCGGCAGCGGCCAGCAACCCCAGTCCGAGAAGTGCGCTGAGCGTGCCCAGCACCAGCATGACTATCCGGCCTGGTCGCATGGCCGCCGTCCTTTCAGATGACTCAGTTCAGCTGACTCAGCTCGTGAGTGAGGTGAGTAGGGTTCGTGCCCAGCCCTCCGCTTTCTCGATTTCACCGTCGCGCAGCGGCCCTTCGCTCCCCTTCACGTAGAAGGGCATGGGTTCGGCGATGATGTCCGCCCCGCCGGCCTTCAGTGCATGGGTTATTTTCTTGGCGGCATCGCCGTGGATGAACATCCGGACGCGGGTGTCGAACGCCGCGGCTTTCACACCCGTCAGGGAGCCCTTACCCAGGGCCGAGAGCAGCGCGGTGATTTTCGGCGTCGGGCGCCATCCGTTGATGGGGCTGCCGACGACGAGGAGGTCCCCGGCTGCGAGCTCATCGGGTTTGAAGTCGCCGACCGGGACGGATCTCGCCTGCAGCCCGTCAAGCGAACCTGCGATCGTCTCGGCTACGGATCTGGTGTTGCCGTACGCCGAATCGTAGACAACCAGGGCCTTCATGCGGTGATCACGACCTTGAGTGCCTTTGTTTCCGCGGCCCGGGCGAACGTGTCGTAGGCCTCCAGGAACTGGTCGAAGCGGAAATGATGCGTGGCGAACTTCTCCGCGGGCACCTTCTTCTGTGCCACAAGTTTCAGCAGCATCGGGGTCGTGTTGGCATTCACCAGGCCCATGCTGATGTTGATGTTCTGGATCCACAGGTTTTCCACATGCAGCTCCACGGACTTGCCGTGCACGCCGACGTTGGCCACGTTGCCGCCCGGGCGCACGATGTCCGTGCACATGCTGAAGGTCGCCGGGATGCCGACGGCCTCAATCGCCACGTCCACGCCCTGCCCGTCGGTCAGGGCGAGCACCTGCTCCTTCCAGTCGGTGTCGCCGGACAGAACGACGTCGGTGGCGCCGAACTCGCGGGACTTGTCCAGCCGGTTCGCGTCAAGGTCGATGGCGATGATGGTGGCGGCACCGTAGAGTCCCGCGGTTGCGATGGCGGCAAGTCCCACCGGGCCGGCACCGACGACGGCGACCGTGTCACCGGGCTTGACGCGGCCGTACTGCACCCCGATCTCGAAGCCGGTGGGCAGGATGTCGGAGAGCATCACGGCCTGTTCGTCGGTGACGCCCCCGGGGAGCAGGTGGAGGGAGTTTTCGGCGTAGGGGACGCGGACGTACTCGGCCTGGGTGCCGTCGATCAGGTGGCCGAAGACCCAGCCGATGCCGGCGGCCCCTTCCTCCCCCATGCAGTGCGAGTACAGGCCGGTCTTGCAGTTCGCGCAGTGGCCGCAGGACTTGATGCAGGAGATGATGACGCGGTCCCCCACTTTCAGGCTGGTGACCGAGGAACCGACTTCGGTGATGGTGCCGACGCCTTCGTGGCCCAGGATCCGGCCCTTGGTCACGGCGGGAACATCCCCCTTGAGAATATGGAGGTCCGTTCCGCAGATCGTGGTCGTATCCACTTTGACGATCACGTCACTGGGATTCTGGATCTTCGGGTCGGGAACGTCCGTCCAGGACTTTTCCCCGGGACCGCCGTAGACGAGGGCTTTCATGCGTTCTCCTTGATTCTGAGGATGTTCGGCGGATCCACGATGCGCAGCCGGCACGGTGTGACGGAGGCGTCGATGCCGGACGACATGACTGAGCGGCTGGCATGCTCGTGGAGTTCGTCAATGGCTTCGGCCGTCACGCGGGCGTGGGCGAGGTCAACGACGATTTCGTACCCGGGCAGTTTCGCGGCCACTCGGCGGCAGACGACGTAGAGGGCCCTGATATTGGCGGGCGTAACGACGCCCCGGACATTGACCCACGCCGTCTCATCAACGGCGTCGATCCGGATGAGAACCTTGATCCGCGGATCCCCGTGTGAGGGGTGCGCGTAGTAGGCACTGGATCGGCTTCCGTACTGCCTGTGCGTCATGCGGCGTCAGAGCTCCCGCGCAAGCCGTGAGCGGACTCAAAGATGTAAAAATCGCTGTTGTCAGTCATGGTGGCTGCGGTCTCTTGCCCTCCCGCGGACGCGGCAGGGCAGAACGCCTTTTCCTTCCCCAAGGTTCGAGCGAGACCGTACAACTGACAAGCAAGCGGTTCATCCCCCAATGGCCGTGCAGGAACCGCCCCAAGTTCAGCTTGGTGTGGCCGTGTTCCCGGGGCAAGGGGCGAAAGTCCCTTGTCCGGTGGGACAGCCGGCATCCGGGGGCTCCGGCGGGTCCGGATTGGCGCTGAGCGTTCCGGCCCCTAGCCTGTTTCCTATGCCTGAGACTCCTGCCGCTGCTGAGAACCGCCCCCTCGTGCTCGCCTCGGTGCGGGTTCCCGGCGGGACGGCGCTGCACGACGTGCACGTGGCCAGCGGGGTGGTTTCACGGATCGCTCCCGCCGGAATGTCCGGTCTTCCCGGATCCCAGGTGGTCAACCTGGACGGCCGCTACGTTATCCCGGGGCTGTGGGATGAGCATGTCCACATGACGCAGTGGGCCCTCGCCGCCAACCGGATCGATCTCTCCGCTGCCGCCTCCGCGCGCGAGGCGGCCGACGTCGTGCGTTCCTCCCTGTCCGCCCCCCGCCTTGCGGGTGAAGAGGACAGCGGCCTGACGGTGGTGGGTGTGGGTTTCCGGGACGCCGTCTGGGCGGATGTTCCCAGCCTTGAGCTGCTCGACGGCGCCACCGGCGGCCGGCCGGCGGCGCTGCTCAGCCATGACCTGCACTGCGTCTGGCTCAACAGCGCGGCGGCGTCCCGTTACGGCGTGCCGGTGGACTCGTCCGGGCTGCTGCGCGAGGAGCCGGCCTTTGAACTGACCCGTGAGCTGGGCAAACTGCCGGACGCCGTGGTGGACGCCTGGGTGCGGGAGTCGGCGGAGGCGGCGGCCGCACGCGGGATCGTGGGGATTGTCGATTTCGAAATGACCTGGAACCGCGATGTGTGGCTGCGCCGTGTGGCGGGCGGGTTCGATTCCTTCCGGGTCGACGCCGGCGTCTATCCGCAGGACCTGTCCCGGGCCGTCGCGGACGGGATGCGGACCGGGCAGGAGCTCGACGGCGGGGCGGGGCTGCTGCGCGTCGGTCCGCTCAAGGTGCTGATTGACGGGTCGCTGAACACCCGCACGGCCTACTGCGTGGACCCGTACCCGCACGGCGGCCGCGGGCTGCTGACCGTGAGCGAGGCGGAACTGATGGAATTGCTGGTCCGGGCCCGGGAGTCCGGTTTTGTGCCGGCGGTGCACGCGATCGGCGACGGCGCGAACGAGGTGGCGCTGAATGCCTTCGCGGCGGCAGGGATCGCGGGCCGGGTTGAGCATGCCCAGTTTGTCCGGGGCCAGGATTTCGCGCGCTTCGGCGAGCTGGGCCTGACGGCGAGCGTGCAGCCCGCCCATGCCCTGGATGACCGTGATGCCGCCGATTCCAACTGGGCCGGGCGCACGGACCGGGCGTTCCCGCTGCGGTCGCTGCTGGCTGCCGGGGCCACCCTTGCGCTGGGCTCCGATGCGCCGGTGGCGCCGCTGGAGCCGTGGACCGCCATGTCGGCGGCCACCACCCGGGCACGGCAGGACGGGCGGGCGCCCTGGCATCCGGAGCAGGCGCTCACGCGGCAGGAGGCCCTGGCCGCGTCAACGCGCGGGCGGGGCAAAGTCCGGGTGGGGGATCCGGCGGATCTTGTGGTGCTCGACGGCGACCCGCTGGCGGTAGCGGACGCCGTCTTTGCGGCGATGCCCGTGGCCGCGACGCTCGTGGCCGGGCGGTTCACGTTCCGAGGCGGCGTCTGACCGGCTGAATCAGCCTGCATTGACCCGCGACTGGACCAGGTTGGCGAACGGCAGCCGGCCGTGGTCCTCCACGAACGCGGCGTGGTAGCCGGCTTCGGCCGCGCTGAGCCGCTCAACGGGCAGCTCTTTCCACGCAACGATCAGCGAGCCGGCCGCGGCAAGCTGCCAGATCAGCCGGCCGTCCCAGTGGCCCGGCGGCTTGCCTTTGCCGAAGTCGACGAACTCCTGGATCTGCCGCCGCAGCCCGCGGTTGCCCTTGCTCCCGGGGCCGGCCTTGCCCACATAGAGAACGTCGGCGCCGTCGACCCATTCGGCAGCGAGCGCGTCCGCCTTCAGGGTCGGGTCCTTCTTCTTGAAGATGCCTGCCGTGCTCCTGGCCAGGAACTGCGGGCGGAAGCCCTCGGGCTGCAGCACCGCGAAGATGCCCGGCTTCTGCGGGATCCGGTTGATGTCAAGGTCCCCGAGCGGCCGGAACCCGGTGAACCCGTCCTGCTTCAGTGACTGTCTGTTGATCGGCATGGGTTCCTTGGGTCGGGGCACTGGGCGTTCCTTCACAGCTTACGGATGCACGGCTGCGAGGCCGCCTTAAATGTCTCAGGTGCCCGATAGCGTGATTCCATGGACGGCGAGCAGGGGCCCGAAGTGGCTCAGCCAGAACAGGTGACGGTCATGGATGTGGCCCGGTCGCTGGCCGCTGGCCGGCCGTCCGGGGACGTGCCTGAGCTGGACGGTGCGCTTTTGATTGCTGAAATCCGGACCCTGGAAGACCGAAAGTCTGCCCTGTCCGCCCGCCAGGCCCGTCTGTCCGTCGCCTTCGACCTGCTCCAGCGCCGCGAACAGGCCGACGCCGGGATGCCCGCGGCGGAGCTCGGCACCGGCGTCGGCGCGCAGATCGCCCTGGCCCGGCGGGAATCCCCGGCCAAGGGCGGCCGGCTCCTGGGCCTGGCCAAAGCCCTCGTCACCGAAATGCCCCACACCCTCGCCGCACTGGAGGCCGGGCAGCTCAACGAATGGCGGGCGACCCTTTTGGTGAAGGAAACCGCGTGCCTGTCCGCGGCGGACCGGGCCGCCGTCGACGAAGAGCTCGCCCCCGATGCCGGGACGTTCGACGGCGCCGGGGACCGGAAGATCATTGCCGCGGCCAGGGCCGCCGCCTACCGCCGGGATCCGCGTTCGGTCACCCAGCGGGCCAGCCACGCCGCCACCGAACGGCACGTCAGCCTCCGCCCGGCCCCGGACACCATGTGCTACCTCACCGCCCTGCTCCCCGTCGCGCAGGGTGTCGCCGTGTACGCCGGCCTCACCCGGCACGCCGACACCCTCCGCAACACCGGGGACCCCCGCACCCGCGGCCAACTCATGGCCGACGCCCTGGTCGAACGCACCACCGGGACTCCGGGCGGGATCAGCGGGATCGAGATCCAGCTCGTCATGACCGACCGCACCCTCTTCCAGGGCGACACCGAACCAGCCCGCCTCCCCGGCTACGGCATCGTCCCCGCCGGCTGGGCCCGCGACATGCTCACCAACCCCGGCGGCAACGTCGGCGACACAGCCGGTGACACTGCCAGCGGCCGGGAACTGCATGTCTGGCTCCGCCGGCTCTACACCGCCCCCGGCACCGGCGACCTCACCGCCATGGACTCCCGCGCCCGGCTCTTCCCGCCAGGGCTCCGCCGCTTCCTCACCGCCCGCGACGACACCTGCCGCACCCCCTACTGCGACGCCCCCATCCGCCACTTCGACCACATCATCCCCTGGCACCACAACGGCACCACCACCCGGAACAACGGGGCCGGGCTCTGCGAAGCCTGCAACCACACCAAAGAACTTCCCGGCTGGACCTCCAGTCCACGCCCCGGCCCACGGCACACCCTCGACGTCACCACCCCCACCGGCCACACCTACCACTCCACCGCACCGCCACCGCCGGGAACCCCTGCCCGTCACGTGGAACCGGACCTGGCCGTGGCAAAAACCCCGAGCCACCGCCGCCAACGCCGCAGCAGAGCCAACGACCTCCACCAAGCCCGAAAGCAACGCCAACGGGCGGCCTAAACGAACACCCGGCAGCCTGACCAACACCCGCACCGTGAACAAATGGCCGTGGAACGCAGCCGCCCTGCCTGACGGAGGAGGCAGCGACCGGCTACCGCCCAAACCACGCCTCGGCCAGGGCCACGTCGGCCTCCAGGGTGTAGTTGCCGGCCGAATGCCCGAGCGCCAGGCGGTAGCTGCCACGCGGAGTGTGCCACTGCCCGCGGCCGGTGTCGTAGGACGCCAGCAGCCGCGGATCCACATCAAGCGTGACGGTCCGTGATTCCCCGGGTTCGAGGTCCACGCGCTCGAAGCCAAGCAGCCGCATCCGGGGGCCTGCTGGATCCTCGAGGAGGTAGAGCTGGGGCACGTCGGCCCCGCGGCGCGGCCCCGCATTGGTGACGGTGAACCCGGCCCGCACCCCGCCGCGGTCCTGCACGGTGAGGTCCGCGTAGCCGAACCGGGTATAGCTGAGCCCGTGGCCAAAGGGGAAGAGAGGTTCCTGCCCGGTCTTCGCGAACCAGCGGTAGCCGACGTCAGATCCCTCGTTGTAGTGGATCGTCGTCGGGGTGCCCCACGGTGTGCCGAGGCCCGGCAGCTCCGGTCGCGGTGTCTGGTGCAGACCGGTCGGGAAGGTCAGCGGGAGTTTCCCGGACGGATTGGTGGCGCCGGTGAGGATTTCGGCGATCGCCTGCCCGCCGCACTGGCCGGGGTACCAGGCCGCCAGGACGGCCCGGACCTTCGGCAGCCACGGCATCACCACCGGGTTGCCGGTCTCGAGGACGACGACGGTGTTCGGGCTGGCGTCCGCGACCGCCTCGATCACGGCGTCCTGGCCCCACGGCAGGGACAGGTCCGCGTTGTCGTAGCCTTCGCCCTCCACGCGGATCCCGAAAACGATGGCGACGTCACAACGGCGTGCCAGCAGTGCCGCCTCGGCCGTGCTCATCCCGGGGTCGTATTCGATCTCGGCGCCGGGCAGCAGCTTCTGCAGTTCCGCCAGCGGCGAGGAGGGCAGCAGGTACAGGTTCCGCATGCTGCCCATGATGCCGGGGCCGCCGACCGTGTGGATCTCGGCGTAGCCGCCGGGCGGGGTGACGGCGCTGGAACCGCAGCCGGTGGGCACGCCAAGCTGGGCCTGTCCTCCGATGATCGCGATCGTGAGGGGCGCGCCGGCAGGAGACGGCGCCGCCAGCGGGAGCACGCCGTCGTTCTTGAGCAGGACAATCCCCTGCCGCGCCGTCTCCAGGGCGATGTCGGCATGGGCGGGCAGGTCGACGTCGGGCGTTTTCTCCCAGCGGTCAATGCCGACGTCGAAGATGGCGTAGAGGATGCGCTGCACCATCCCGGACAGGCGTTCCTTGGGGAATTCACCCGCCGCGTAGGCGGCGCGCAGGGGTGCGGTGAAGGTCTCCTGTCCCCACATCATCACGTCGATCTGCGCGCCGGATTCCTGGTCCTGGCCGCGCAGCGCGAAGTCCCAGCTCGGCGTCGCGCCCCAGTCGGACATCACCCAGCCGGGGAAGCCCCAGGCGCCTTTCAGGATGCCCTGCAGCAGCGCCTCGTTGCCGCCCGCGTAGGTGCCGTTGATCTTGTTGTAGCCGGTCATGACCGAGCCGGGCCGGGCGCGTTCGATGGCGATCTCGAACGCGAGCAGGTCGGATTCCCGGTGGGCGGCCGGGTCGATGACGGCGTCCAGCCAGTGCCGGTTGGTTTCGTTGCAGTTCAGCGAAAAGTGCTTGACGGTGGAGATGACCTGCTCGCCCTGGATGCCCCGGACCGACTCCGCGCCGAGGACTCCGGTGAGCCAGGGGTCCTCGGAGAGGTACTCGAAGTTCCGGCCGTTGCGGGGGTCGCGGTGCAGGTTGAGTCCGCCGGCGAGCTGGACGTTGAGCCCTTTGCTCCGGGCCTCCCTGCCCACCATTTGCCCGGATCGACGTGCGAGCCCGGGGTTGAAGCTCGCCCCCAGGGCGATGGATGCCGGGAGCGCGGTGGCGGTGTCCCCCTCCCGGTAGCCCGGGTTGGTGACGCCCAGGCTGGCGTCGCTCATCAGGAGGGCGGGGATGCCAAGCCGCGGGATCCCGGGCGTGTAGCCGGCGCTCATCGGGACGCCGTCCGGGATGCGCGGGTCCTTGTCCGTGAGTACCTCGTTGGTGCCCATGACGCTGATGAGGAGTGAAAAGCGCTCCTCGTCCGTCAGCTGCGCCTCGACTTCACGGGCCCGTTCCATCGCTTCTGAATTCACGCCTTGCCTGCTTTCGGGGGTCGTCCCGGCGGGCGTTGAGCGCCCCGGCGGAAGAGGGGACCTGGGATCGGTTCCATCATGCCCGTGGCGGTGGGGCGGGGCCAGAGGTTGGCGAGGATTCTGGTTAAACGCAAGGCCTGCAGGTACCTTCGCGATCTCGCTATGAGACGGCTCGGACATTTTCATGTCCAGAACGACCCGGCTTAATCAAGTGGTTACCTGCAGGCGCTTTAAGCGTACGCCCGCCCAATCGGCGTGACTAGGGGTCCGTCGCCTCTTCCAAAGCCCGAAAAAACGCCCCAGCGCCCGAAAGCGTAGAGTGGAACCAGACGCCTGATTCTGGACGCCGAGTGCTGAGGGAGAAATCGTGACGATTGACTGGGACGAAAAGAAGACCCTGCTGCAGGAACCGAACATCGCCGCCGTAACGCAGCTTTGCGACGAACTGATGGAAAAGAAGCCGGGGTCGGTTGTCCCCTACATCGATCCCGTCCATGACGAGGACGAGTGCCGGATCGTCAGCCTCCACATCGCCCCGGGCAAGGGCACCGAATCGGGCTTCGTTTCCCACTTCAACGACGACGAGGCCGCCCGCCGCGCCACCTCCATCTACGAGGCCGTCGAGCTCGACCCCCGCTACGTGATGCCGTGGAACGCCTACCCCTGGGTCCGCGATCCCGAACTCCCGTCCGCGCTGAACGTCCAGGAGAAGACGGACGGGCTGCGGCCGTTCCGCCAGTTCCTCAAGATCAACAAACGCGTCTCCGCCGTCATCGCCCACGGCGCCGACGCCCACGCGTTCCTGACACTGTTCGAGAAGACCTACCACTCGTCCCTGAAAAACCGCGGGGTCAAGATCTACAAGGCCACCGCCCTGGGTGGCCGCGCCTTCGCCGTCTCCGCCGCCAAGCAAGAGGAACTCCTGAGCAAGAACGTCGAGGTCTACAAGGACGCCATGCAGCGGGCAGGCATCCAGCACCTCTGATCCGCCGGCGCACGGCGGCGGATCCGCCGCCGTCGTCGTCCGGTCTCTTAGTCCCCGTAGGGTCCAACGGCCCTGCCGAAGCCGGGCGGTGCTTGGTGAGCTTGAGTCGAGCCCGGACGGCCGCGTCCTTGGTGAGGCTCGCTCCCGCAAAGGACTCAGCTATGGGACGGTTGGACGGCAAGGTGGCCCTGGTCAGCGGCGGCGCCCGGGGCATCGGCGCGGCCATCGCGCAACGATTCCTCGACGAGGGCGCGAAAGTCGTCGTGGGCGATGTCCTAGACGACGACGGCCGCCAACTGGCCGCCCGGCTCGGCGACGGGGCCCGGTATGTCCGCCTGGACGTGACGCAGCCTGCGGACTGGGACGCAGCAGTCAGCGAGGCCGTGACCGCGTTCGGCAGCCTCAGCGTCCTGGTCAACAATGCGGGAATCGTGAGTTTCGGCCGGATCGACGAGTATCCGCACGAGCAGTGGGCCCGGATCATCGATGTGAACCTCACCGGCGTCTTCAACGGCATCAAAGCCGCCGCCCCGGCCATGGCGAGCGCGGCCGCCTCCTCGATCATCAACGTTTCCTCCATCGCGGGACTCCGGGGCTACGAGAACCTCTCGGGCTACACGGCCTCGAAGTTCGGCGTCCGCGGGCTGACCAAGAGTGCCGCCCTGGACCTCGGCGGCTCCGGCATCCGGGTCAATTCGGTCCATCCCGGTGTCATCGAGACGCCCATGACGGCAGGAATGACGTTCGACACCGGACATGTCCCCCTGCACCGGATCGGACAACCCACCGAGGTCGCGGACCTGGCGGTGTTTCTGGCGGGCGACGAGTCCTCCTACATTACGGGCGCCGAATTTGTGATCGACGGCGGCGAAATCGCCGGCACTGTCGCTCCGCCCGCCGTCTGAGAAGGAAAGAAGACAGCCCATGTCCCAGAGTCCCGGCTCAAAACTCGCAATAGTCGGCGCCGGCAGCGTCGGCACGTCCCTCGCCTACGCCGCCCTGATCCGGGGCTCAGCCAGCAACGTCGCACTCTTCGACGTCAATGCCACCAAGGCCGAGGCCGAGGTGCTGGACCTGGCCCACGGCACCCAGTTCGCTGCCGCCGCGGCAACCGTCACGGGCGGCGGGGACATTTCCGCGACGGAAGGCGCCGACGTCGTCGTCATCACCGCCGGGGCCAAACAGGCACCGGGTCAGACGCGGCTGGACCTGGCCGGCACCAACGTCCGCATCCTGGAACAGCTCATGCCACAGCTGCTGAAGCACGCCCCGGACGCCGTCTACGTCCTGGTGACCAACCCCTGCGATGTACTGACCGTCGCGGCACAGAAAATCTCCGGCCTGCCCTCCTCGCGCATCTTTTCCTCCGGCACCGTGCTCGATACGTCCCGGCTGCGCTGGCTGCTGGCGCGCAAGGCCGGGGTCTCCCTGACCAGCGTGCACGCCAGCATGGTGGGCGAGCACGGCGACACCGAGTTCCCCATCTGGTCCGGCGCCACGATCGGGCCGGTCCCGATCCGAAACTGGACGGTCGACGGCGTTCGCGTCTTCACCCCCGGGTACCTCGCCGAAACCGCGCAGGAAGTCACGCAGGCGGCCTACAAGGTGATTGCGGGCAAGGGCGCCACGAACTACGCGATCGGCCTCTCCGGCGCACGCATCGTGGAGGCCCTGCTGCGCGCGGAAAACGCGGTGCTGCCGGTGTCCACGGTGCTGGACGGCCAGTACGGAATCACCGGGGTGGCGCTGTCCCTGCCCAGCGTCGTCGGGCACGGCGGGGTCCGCGCGGTCCTGGATACCCCCATGGACGACGGCGAACTCGCCTCGCTGCACCACTCGGCGGAAACGCTGCAGCAGAGCCTCGACACCCTGGGGATCTAGCCGGTCCGCGCCGGCTCGTCCGCGGCGAAGTCGGGCACAATCGTCACCGATCCGACGTGCGGGAGGGCCCGCCGGACCCCGCGTTCCAGATTGGCCGTCACCGAGGCGAGCTCCACCAGGTGCGCGTCCGTCGGGATCGGCACGGTGATCTCGACGTGCAGCCGGTGGCCGGACCAGCGCATCCGGGCGGTGCCGCCGGAACGGGAGTGTTCCGCGACGACGGCCTCGACCCGCCGGGTCAGCCCAGGGTCGACGCCGTCCATCAGCCGGCGTCCGACGTCGCGCACGGTGCCCCACAGGAGGACGACGATGGCGGCGGAAATCAGCAGGCCCACGATCGGGTCCGCGAGCGGGAAGCCGAGCCAGATGCCGATGACGCCGGCGACGACGGCCAGCGAGGTGAAGCCGTCCGTCCGGGCGTGGATGCCGTCGGCCACCAGGGCTGCGGAACCGATCCGCCGGCCGATGCGGATCCGGTAGATCGCGACGAGTTCGTTGCCGGCGAAGCCCACCAGCCCTGCGGCGAGGACCCAGCCGAGGTTGTGCACGGGCTGCGGTTCGAAGAAGCGGCGGATCGATTCGGCGGCGGCAACCACGGCGGAGAGGGCAATCATCGCCACGATGAACAGCCCGGCGAGGTCCTCGGCCCGGCCGAAGCCGTAGGTGTATGACCGGGTGGCCTTGCGGCGGCCCAGCAGGAACGCGATCCACAGCGGGACTGCCGTCAGGGCGTCGGAGAAATTGTGCACGGTGTCGGCCAGCAGCGCCACGGAGCCGCTGATCAGCACGATCACCAGCTGGAAGAGCGAGGTGGCGCCGAGGCCAAGCAGGGAGACCTTGACCGCGCGGATGCCCTGGGCGCTGGATTCGAGCGCCTCATCGATGGAGTCCGCAGCGTCGTGCGAGTGCGGGACGAAGACCGACTGGAGCCAGCCCTTCAGGCCGGTGGCGTGCGTGTGGGGGTGGGTGTGGCCGTGGTCATGCGGGTTGTGGTCATGGCCGTTCGGACCGTGGTCGTGGTCATGGTCATGGAAGTGGCCGCCGTCGTGGCTGTGCTCATGGCCGTCGCCGTGGCTGTGTTCGTCGACGGCATCCGACGGGCGGTTCATGCGCCGTGCCGCGGGGCAGTGCCGAGCGCGTGCTCGGCCTGGTGGATAGCATCCATCACCAGCTGGCGGGCGTGCTCATTCTGCAGCCGGTAGAAGACTTTGGTGCCTTCCTGCCGCGTGGCGACCATGCCGCCCAGCCGCATCTTGGCCAGATGCTGCGAGACAGCTGAGGCCGGTTTCCCCACGCGCTCCGCCAGCGAGTTGACCGGCAGTTCGCCCTCCCCCAGGACCAGGATCAGCCTGACACGCGTGGCGTCGGCCAGCATGGAGAACACCTCAACGGCCAGCTCCACGTGGGGGCTGTCCACCTCAACCTGCGTATCTGCATTCATACGCAGATACTGTCATAGTTGTCCCGGTCAGCCAATTGTTTCCGGGCTGCGCCGCCGGAACACAATCCCGGGGGCAGGCGTTGAAGACAGGTAGCCTGAGTGATTCGTGAAAGTGCCCGGAACCCTGACTGAGAAGGAGGAGGATGACGATGTCCACAGCTGCCGCGGCGCAACCCAGGTTCCGCCGTCGTGCGTCTGCCAGGGCGGATCCGCCGAGATGCCAGCGGTCCACGTCGCCTGCACACCATCGTCGGCGGGCGCGCCTTTGAGCGCCCCCCAGCCCGGGACCACCCCGCTGGAGGCCCAGCCCTGGAGCGCGGCACTGTCGGACCGCCTGTCCGGCTACGCGCGACTCCACACCGGCGTCCACCGCCGCCGGATCCACGAAGGACACGACCTCCCATGAAGAAGACCCTCACTATTTCCGCCACCGCCCTCGCCGCCGTTATCGCCCTGGCCGGCTGCTCCACTGGCGCCAGCAGCATGCCCAGCATGGACCACAGCACCATGGGCCCGAGCGCCGTCCCTGCGGCCGCGGACCACAACGGCTCGGACACGATGTTCGTCCAGGGGATGATCCCGCACCACGCCCAGGCCGTGGAGATGAGCGACGTCATCCTGACAAAGCAGGGCATCGACGCCAGGATCACCGCCCTGGCGACGAAAATCAAGGCCGCCCAGGCGCCCGAGATCGAGAAGATGACCGGCTGGCTCAAGGGCTGGAACGAACCCACCCAGGCGCCCGGCGGCCACTCGATGACCGGCATGATGAGCGGCGATGACCTCGCCAAGCTCGACGCCGCGCAGGGCACCGAGGCCGCGAAACTGTTCCTCAGCCAGATGATCGCGCACCACGAGGGCGCCGTCGAAATGGCGAACGCCGAGGTCCGAAGCGGCAAGAACGCCGAAGCCATCCAGCTGGGCAAGGACATCGCGGCCTCCCAGACGGACGAGATCCAGGAAATGAAGGACCTGCTCGCGGGTCTCTAGCCCCCGGGTCGCCGTCACACTTGACACGCGGATGTGACCCCTGCCATATTTTAGGGGTGAACCTGTCAGACAGCCAGACAGCAGGACAGCCTCTCGCCCGCCTCAGCGCGGCCGAAGCAGTCTTCAATGTCCTCCGCTCCGAAATCGAATCGGGCAAGCTCGGCATCGGCGCCAAGCTGAGCTCCGAGGCCAGCCTTGCCCAGCAGTACGGCGTGAGCCGCTCCGTGGTCCGCGAGGCACTGCGGTCCTGCACCGCGCTGGGGCTGACCGTCACGAGGACCGGACGGGGCACGTTCGTGGTCGCCGACCACGTGGCCAAGGACCTGGTCCTCGGTCAGTACGCTGCACGCGACCTCACCGAGGCGCGCCCCCACATCGAGGTTCCTGCCGCCGGGCTGGCGGCAGAACGCCGCTCGCCCGAGGAACTGGAAACAATGCGGGACATCGTCGCCGCGATGACAGCCGAGGACGACCCCGAAGTGTGGGTGGGCCTGGACTCCAGCTTTCACGCGCTGATCGCGCGGGCCAGCCGGAACAAGGTGTTCGAAAACGTCGTCGCGGATATCCGGGAAGCCCTGGCCCACCAGTCCGAGACCCTGAACATGGTGGCGGACCGCCAGCGCGCCTCCGACGAGGAGCACCGGCGCATCCTGGCCGCCATCGAGGCCGGCGACGCGGCAACGGCGCGCATCGCCATGAGCCAGCACCTGCACGCCGTCGGCGTTGCCCTCGACTCGATCCTCAACACGTAAGTGCAGGCGCCCAAGCCCGTGCCCGCAAGAGCATATTCGGCAGCGGCTTGACCAGCAACCACCACCGGCAAAGGACGCAATGATTTCTCCCGCCCTCGCGCACCTCCCCACCCCGCTGGCCACGGCGACGCTCCCGCAGCACGCCCCGCTCGCGGTCCAGACCCGCGACGGACTGGTCGAGAGCGTCCATTACGGCTCGGCAATCGCCACCGCAGCGGACGGGCGGACCCTCCTGGCCGCCGGCGAGCCCCTCGCCCCCTTCTACCCGCGCTCCGCCCTCAAGCCGCTGCAGGCCGTCGCCATGGTCCGTGCCGGCCTGGACCTCCCGGATGAACTCCTGGCCCTCGCGTCCGCCAGCCACTCCGGGGGCGGCGCCCACCGCGACGGCGCGCTGCGCATCCTTGAATTGCATGGGCTGACCCCGGAAGACCTCGAGAACACCACCGACCTCCCTTACGGCGTCCGTGAACGCGAGGAATGGCTCGGCGGCGGCGGGCAGTCCACCCAGCTGGCGCAAAACTGCTCCGGCAAGCACGCCGCGATGGCGGCCACCTGCGTCATCAACGGCTGGCCGGTCCCGGGACACCTTGACCCGGCCCACCCGCTCCAGCAGCTCGTGGCCCGGACCGTAGCGGATCTGACAGGCGAGGACCCGGAGCGCACGTCCACCGATGGCTGCGGAACCCCGCTCTTCGCCCTCAGCCTGCATGGCATGGCCCGCGCCTTCGGCCGGCTGGCCTCGGCCACGGGATCCGGCAGCGCGGAAGCCGCCGTGGCCGGCGCCATGCGGCGTCACCCGGAGATGGTCGCGGGCGAGGACCGGGATGTCACCGAACTGATGCTCCTGGTCCCCGGCCTCCTGGCAAAAGACGGCTTCGAGGGCGTCCAGCTGGTGGGCCTGCCCGACGGCCGCGCCGTCGCAGTGAAGATCGCCGACGGCGGGGACCGCGCCAGGATGCCCGTCACCGTGCGCGTCCTGGCCGCCCTCGGCGTCGACACCTCTCCCCTGTCGCGCATCGCCGCGGCAACTGTCCTGGGCGGCGGCCGGCCGGTCGGGCTGCTGCAGGCCGCCGACTTCCTCCCTTCCCCCGAAACCTGCAACGCCCCCGAAGCCCCGTAAGGACCGCCATGACCTCGCTCGACGAACGCGCAGACTTCCGCTCCGAACATGACCTCCTGGGCGACCGGGACGTCCCCGCCGACGCCTACTGGGGGGTGCACACCCTGCGCGCCGTGGAGAACTTTCCCATCACGGGCCAGCCGCTGTCGTCCAACATGTATCTGGTCCGCGGGCTGGCCGCCGTGAAGCTGGCCGCCGCCCGCACAAACCACGAACTCGGCCTCCTCGATGCCGAGCGCGCCCGGGCCATCGAGGACGCCTGCGCCGACGTCCTGGACGGCAAGCTCAGCGAGCAGTTCGTGGTGGACGTCATCCAGGGCGGTGCCGGGACGTCGTCGAACATGAACGCCAACGAGGTGATCGCCAACCGGGCCCTGGAAATCCTCGGCCACCCGAAGGGCGACTATTCCCGGCTGCACCCCAACGACCACGTCAACCTCAGCCAGTCCACGAACGACGTCTACCCCACCGCGGTCAAGCTCGGCACGATCTTCGCCGCCCGGGAACTCCTCGATGCCCTGGGGGAGCTCGAAGACGCCTTCGCCGCCAAAGCCGCCGAATTCCGCACGGTGGTGAAGATGGGCCGCACCCAGCTGCAGGATGCCGTCCCCATGACGCTCGGCCAGGAATTCGGCACCTACGCCGTCACGATCGGCGAGGACCGGCTCCGCCTGGCCGAAGCGGACCTGCTGATCCACGAAATCAACCTCGGCGCCACCGCGATCGGCACCGGCCTGAACGCACCGGCCGGGTACGCCGGGGCCGCCTGCCGGCACCTCGCCGACATCACGGGCCTGCCGCTCGTCACGGCCGTGGACCTGATCGAGGCCACCCAGGATGTCGGCGCCTTTGTGCACCTCTCCGGCGTGCTCAAGCGGGTCGCCGTGAAGCTGTCCAAGATCTGCAACGACCTGCGGCTACTCTCCTCCGGCCCGCGCGCCGGTTTCGGCGAAATCAACCTCCCCGCTGTGCAGTCCGGCTCCTCGATCATGCCGGGCAAGATCAACCCGGTGATCCCCGAAGTCGTCAGCCAGGTGGCCTACGAGGTCATCGGCAACGACGTCACCATCACCATGGCCGCCGAGGCCGGGCAGCTCCAGCTCAACGCCTTCGAACCGATCATCGTCCACAGCCTCCACAAGAGCATCTCGCACCTGGAAGCCGCCTGCCGCACCCTCACGGCCCGCTGCGTCCGGGGCATCACCGCCAACACCGAACACCTCCGCCTCACGGTGGAACAGTCCATCGGACTCGTCACCGCCCTCAACCCGCACCTCGGCTACGCCACCGCCACTGCCATCGCCCAGGAAGCCCTCGCCACCGGCAAGGGCGTCGCGGAGCTCGTGCTTGAACACGGACTGCTCACCGCCGAGCAGCTCACCGACCTCCTCAGCCCGCAGCGCCTCGCGAACCTCAGCAAGTAGCGCCCCTCCGAACCCCGAAGGACCCCCCATGACCTATCCCGACACTGCCCGCGCCCAAAAACAACCGGCCCGAGACCGCTCGGCCCCAAATCCGGCCGTCACCGACCACACCATACCCGCGCATGCCCATGCCTCCGAGGCAGCGCTCCATGCCGAGGACCAGGGTTACCACAAGGGCCTGAAACCCCGGCAGGTGCAGATGATCGCGATCGGCGGGGCGATCGGCACCGGCCTGTTCATGGGCGCCGGCGGCCGTCTCGCCGCGGCCGGCCCGGCGCTGGCGATCAGCTATGCCGTCTGCGGGTTTTTCGCCTTCATGATCCTGCGCGCCCTCGGCGAACTCGTGATGCACCGGCCGTCGTCGGGCTCGTTCGTCTCCTACGCCCGCGAATTCTTCGGCGAGAAGGCCGCGTTCGTCACGGGCTGGCTGTACTGGCTGAACTGGGCCATGACGGCGATCGTGGACATCACCGCCGTCGCGCTGTACATGAACTTCTTCAAAAAGTACTGGGCGCCGATCGCGGACGTACCGCAGTGGGCCTGGGCCCTGGCAGCCCTGATCCTGGTCCTGGGCCTCAACCTCATCAGCGTCAAGGTGTTCGGCGAGCTCGAATTCTGGTTCGCGCTGATCAAGGTCGTGGCACTCGTGTCCTTCCTGATCGTCGGCATCTACTTCGTCATCTTCGGCACCCCCGTCGCCGGCCAGGAGGTCGGGTTCAGCCTGATCGCGGACAACGGCGGCGTGTTCCCCAACGGCCTGCTGCCCGCCATCGTGGTGATGCAGGGTGTCGTGTTCGCCTACGCCTCGATCGAGCTGATCGGCACCGCCGCCGGCGAGACGGAAAACCCGGAAAAAATCATGCCGCGGGCCATCAACACGGTGATCGTCCGCATCGCGGTGTTCTACGTCGGCTCGCTGGTGCTGCTCTCGCTGCTGCTGCCCTACAGCTCCTACAAGGCTGGCGAAAGCCCGTTCGTGACGTTCTTCGGCTCCATCGGCGTCGACGGCGTGGACGCCATCATGAACCTCGTGGTCCTGACCGCGGCACTGTCCTCGCTGAACGCCGGCCTGTACTCCACCGGCCGGATCATGCGGTCCATGTCCGTTTCAGGTTCCGCGCCGAAGTTCGCCGGCCGGATGAACAAGTCCGGTGTCCCCTACGGCGGCATCGCCCTGACCGCCGGCGTGGCGGGCCTGGGAGTCATCCTCAACGCCCTGGTCCCGGCCGAGGCCTTCGAGATCGTCCTGAACGTCGCATCGCTGGGCATCATCTGCACCTGGGCCATGATCGTCCTGTGCCAGATGCAGCTTGCCCGGCTCGCAGCCCGGGGGGAACTGCTCCGGCCCGCTTTCCGGATGCCCGGCGCTCCCGTCACGGGCTGGATCACGCTTGCCTTCCTCCTGGCGGTCCTGATCCTCATGGCGTTCGACTCGCCCGTAGGAACGTGGACCATCGCGTCCATCGTGGTCATCGTGCCGCTCCTGATGCTCGGCTGGCGTCTCTGCCGGCACCGCATCCTGGAAATCGCAGCCGTCCGCGACGGGTTCACCGGCCCCTATCCGCTCGTGGCGGCCCGGCCCACAGGGACCGCCGGCGGAGATCCGGAGTAGCCTTCCGGCATTCCGCCTTCCCCGTCACGCAACGTCCCCGCAACCTCTCCCGCAGGCGGTTCGCATATGCTCAACGGACAGACTCACACTGGCTCAGCGACGAACCACCCGGGAGACACCTCATGACCACCTGGCGAATCAGGGATTTCCATTCCGCCGATCTCGACGGCATCCTGCACCTCTGGGAGTCCCTCAAGGCCACCAACGTCGAGCCGGTCTATGCGCTCTCCGAGGTGCTGGCCTCCTGCGAAAAGGACCACGCCGTCGTCGCGGTGCAGGGCGATCAGGTCGTGGGCGCCGCGGTCGGCCGCGCCGCCCACGACCAGGGCTGGATCGTTTTCCTGGCAACCCTGCCCGAATACCGCGGCCGCGGGATCGGCACCTCGCTGCTGGCCGCCGTCGAGAACCGGATGGCGCCGCACGGGCTGAACAAGCTCTCCGCCCTCATGCCGGAATCCGAAACGCGGGTGGAGGCGTTCCTGGGCCGCGGCTTTGTGCTCAAGAAGAACCTGCGCTATTTCGAGCGGAAGATTCCGGTGCAGCGCCAGGAACTCGAACCGCTCAGCCAGCTCGGCGGCCGGATCCTGGCCCGCGACCTCTGGGAGAACGTCGCCGGCATGCGGAACGAGAAGGAGCTCCTGGAGCGCCGCCTGGTTTTGCCGCTGGCCGAGGCCGACCTCGCCGACGAGTACGGTGTGGTGCCGCCGCGCGCCGTCGTCCTCTTTGGCCCTCCCGGCACCGGCAAGACCACCTTCGCGAAGGCGATTGCCTCCCGCCTGGAGTGGCCGTTCGTGGAGGTGTTCCCCTCCCGGCTGGCGTCCGATCCCAAGGGCCTGGCGGGGGCGCTGCGCGAGACCTTCCTCGAGATCGCCGAGCTGGAGCACGCCGTCGTGTTCATCGATGAGGTGGAGGAGATCGCCTCCCAGCGCTCCGGCGAACCGCCGTCGCCGCTGCAGGGTGTCACCAACGAACTCCTCAAGATCATTCCGGCCTTCCGCGAACAGCCCGGCCGGCTGCTGGTTTGCGCCACCAACTTCATCCGCGCTCTGGACACCGCGTTCCTGCGCCACGGCCGCTTCGACTACGTCATCCCGATCGGCCTGCCCGACCGGCAGGCCCGTGAGGCCATGTGGCAGCGGTTCATTCCCGCGACCGTGGTGGACGACGTGGACGTGGAGCTGCTGGTGGACCGGACCGAAGGCTTCTCCCCGGCGGACATCGAGTACGCGGCCCGGAGCGCGTCCCAGCGCGCGCTGGAGAAGGCGGTGTACGACGACGGCGGGCTGGCCTCCAGCGGCAGCGCCTCCGTCCGCGATGCCGTCCGGAAGGGCCCCGCGACGCAGGACTACCTCGACGCCATCGCCGAGACCCGGACCACGGTGAGCGACGAGGTCCACCAGCAGTTCCTCGAGGACATCGACGCCCTGGGCCGGGTCTAACTCCAAAGGCAACGCGGGGCCAGATATCGCCCATCCTGGGCCCCGGGCTGGGCCGGAAATGACCCCGCGTTGCTTCGAGCACAGAGTCCGGGAGGAATCATGGTCCTGTTCCTGACGATTGTGAGCGGCCTCGCCTGGACCGCGGTCTACATCGATGCCATCCGGATCGGGTTCCGGGACAGAAGCTACGCGATCCCGGCCGCGGCGCTCGGGCTCAACTTCGCCTGGGAGACCATCTATGCCGCCCGCTCCGTTGCGACCGGAATCTCCACCCAGGGGGTCTTCAACATCGCGTGGGCACTCGCCGACGTCGTGATTGTGTACACCTTCCTCAGGTTCGGCCGCTCCGAGCTGCCGGGCTGGGTGACGCGGAGGCTCTTCATCGGCTGGGCGCTCCTGCTGGGCGCCACGCCCTTCGCGGTGCAGGGCCTGTTCGTGGTCGAGTTCGGCTGGGAGGACGCGCCGCGCTACGCGGCGTTCCTGCAGAATCTGCTGATGTCCGGGCTGTTCATCGCCCTGTTTGTTGCCCGCCAGGGACCCCGCGGCCAGACCATGCTGATCGCAGTGGCCAAGTGGATCGGGACCCTTGCACCCACCATAGTGTTCGGCTGGTACGGCAACTCGCCGCTGATCCTGGGCGTCGGCGTCCTCTGCAGCATCTTCGATCTCGCCTACATCGGCCTGCTGTGGCGGGTGAGTCCAGTCCCGGCTCAGTCTCAGTCCCGGTGCGGCTCGGACTCGGGGGCCGCGGCGGGGGCTTCCGCCGGTTCCGAAACGGATGTTCCGCCCTCCGAGGCATCGTCATAGGAGAGGTTTTCGTAGTCGGTGTCGTCCGCCTCGTCGAGCAGATCGTCGAGTTCCTCCAGCAGCCACGGGTTGATCCGGGCCAGGATTTTCCGGGTTTCCTCCACCGGAACCGCGGCATAGAGCACCGGACGGGCCTCGTTATAGCGGGTGACCGGCGGCTTGTCCGGCCACTTCTCGGCCAGTGCCCTGACTCGCTCCGGCAGGGAGTTGTGCGCGTTGTCCGCGATTTTCACCAGGGTGGCGTCGTGGTCCTCGGCGATGTAGCGGATGCCGGCCTGGTAGTCGTCCGGATTCTCGTGCAGGCGCTTGGTGACGCGCTCGATGATGTCCACGGCCCGCTCGGTGACGCCCATGTCCAGAAGCGCCTGCCGGGTCATCGGGGTGTCCTCGGCGATGTCGTGCAGGTAGCCGGCGATCCTGATGTCGTCGTCGAAGTCCGCCAGGGCATCCCCGACGGCGATCACGTGCTCGCGGTAGGGCCGCTTGAGCTTGTCCTTCTGGCGGTTGTGGGCCACTTCGGCGAGGATCTTTGCTGTCTCGACGGTAAAACTCGGCTGCGGGCTGCGCGCTTCCCTGAACTCTGGTTCTGACATGTTTCCAGCCTACGCGTCCGGCCCGGCCATCCCCGGCCAGATCCATGGCTCCCGCGGCAGCGCGGCGGGGTCAAACACGGCGAGTGCCTGCTCCAGCGGACCGGCCGGCAGTCCCAGGGATGCCAGCAGCACGTCCCGCACCTGACCGACCGGACTGCCGGCGGCCGAGAGGTCCGCGAGCGTGACCGCACCGTCGCGCTTGGCCAGCCGGGCGCCGTCGGCGTTCAGCACGAGCGGAACATGTGCATATTCCGGTAGAGGCATATTCAGGAGGGCGGCGAGGTACGCCTGCCGGGGCGTGGAGGGCAGCAGGTCGTCGCCGCGGACCACCTGGTCGATGCCCTGGGCGGCGTCGTCCACCACAACGGCGAGGTTGTAGGCCGTCACGCCGTCATTGCGGCGGAGCACGAAGTCATCCACCACGCCGGTGTAGCTGCCGTGCAGCACGTCCTGCACCGTCGCAGTGGTCACGGCGGACCGGAGCCGGACCGCCGCCGGCCGGACAGCGCGCTTGGCCGCGCGTTCCGCCTGCGACAGATTCCGGCAGGTGCCCGGGTAGGCACCCTGCGGAGCGTGCGGCGCGGACGGCGCCTCCTGGATTTCGCGGCGGGTGCAGAAACACTCATAGGTCAGGCCCGCCGCGGTCAGCCCGGCGATTGTCGTGGCGTAGAAGGGCTCGCGGTCGGCCTGGCGGACGATGCCGCCGTCCCACGTGATGCCGATCGCGGCCAGGTCCCGGAGCTGCTCCGCCTCGGCACCGGCGCGGGCCCTGTCCAGGTCCTCAACCCG
The DNA here is from genome assembly GCF_040547365.1 of Pseudarthrobacter sp. PvP090. Lineage (NCBI taxonomy): Bacteria > Bacillati > Actinomycetota > Actinomycetes > Micrococcales > Micrococcaceae > Pseudarthrobacter > Pseudarthrobacter sp. PvP090. The sequence continues at coordinate 63,201 of NZ_JBEPPO010000015.1, read as the reverse complement.
CATCAGGAACCGCCGGCCGGTGGACCGGGCGAAGAGCCAGGCGAGGATGGCCGTGCGGAGGTTGCCGACGTGCAGTTCGCCGGAGGGGCTGGGGGCGAAACGGCCGGCAGGAGTCATGGCACCAGCCTATGCGCAGCCACCCCCGCCCCCTCAAACAGCACAAGAGCCCCTCAGCTACCGATGACTTCGGAAATCCGACGTCGGTGGCTCAGGGGCTCTTGCCGTGCCGGACCCGGGGCGTTGCTCCGGGCCATGGCACTGCGAATGCGGAGATTGGTGCGGAAAGACGATGGTGTGAACAAGAGTCAATCAGCGGGCGGGTTCCTTGCGGGAAGCCTCATCCAAGGTCCGGGTGGTGTGCCGGGGTACTTGTAGCCGTTGGGATCCGGCGGTGGCCTTCGTCCCTTTGTTGTCACTATTTCAACAGAAGTCCTACAGTTGGTGCAACGGACCCGGCTTACACTGGTCAATCTGATCAAGTCCGGCCGCGACGACGTACAGGAAGTGGTCACATTGCAGGAACTCGACGCGACGGACCGGCGAATCCTCCTCGCCCTCGACCAGGATCCCCGGCTGCCCATCATGGTCCTGGCCCAGAAACTGGGCCTGGCCCGCGGCACCGTGCAGTCGCGCCTGGAGCGGATGACGGCCTCGGGCGCGCTCCGACCGAACAGCAGCCGGGTGCTGCCCTCCGCGCTGGGCCGCGGCGTCGCGGCGTCGGTCAGTGCCGAGCTGGACCAGAGCCACCTGAACGAGGCGATCGCTGCGCTGCGGAACATCCCGGAGGTGCTGGAATGCCACGCCCCGGCCGGCGAGACGGACCTTCTGATCCGGGTCGTGGCGAAAAGCCCGGACGACTTGTACCGGGTCTCCGAGGAAATCAGGTTGTGCCCCGGGATCGTGCGGACCTCCACGAGCATGTTCCTGCGTGAGGTCATCCCCTACCGGACCACGGGCCTGCTGGGCGCCTGAGCGTCGGGCACCGGAGAGGTTTACACCGGCGGGCCGGTATTGGATTTCAGGTTTTTCATCACCAGCGTCGAAGTGAGCCGTTCGACGCCGGGCAGCGAGGTCAGCTCGCTGTCGTAGAAGCGCTGGTAGGCGGGCAGGTCCTCGGCGATGACCTTCAGCAGGTAGTCGGGGGAACCGAACAGCCGCTGCGCCTCGACGATATTCGGGTTGGCCGCCACGCGGTTCTCGAAGATCTCCATCGTTGCCCGGTCCACCTGGCGCAGCGTGACGAAGACAATCGCCTCGAATCCGAGCCCGAGGGCGGACGGATCGATGTCGGCCCGGTAGCCGCGGATGACACCGGAGGACTCCAGATCGCGGAGCCGCCTGTGGCAGGGCGCCACGGTCAACCCCACCTTCGCGGCAAGCGCCGTCGCAGTCATCCGGCCATCCTCTTTGAGGTAACGCAAAATACTTCTGTCCAAGTGGTCAATCACGCAATAATCTTACCCTCGTGCGGCATTTCTCCGCGAAAAGAGGGAACACTTCCGGCGGATATTTCCCTAGACTTTTCTCGTACCCACACCTCAGGAGGCCGCCATGAATCCCCAGCTTTTCCTCGCCTTTCTGGTGGTTGCCGGCGCCCTTGCCTGCACGCCGGGGGTGGACTGGGCGTATTCCATCACCGCAGGCCTGAAGCAGCGCAGCTTTGTGCCCGCAGTCGCGGGACTCTGCGGGGGCTACGTGCTGCACACAGTACTGCTGGTCGCGGGGCTGGCCGCCCTGCTCACCGGGGTCCCTGGCATGCTCGGATGGCTGACGGTGGCCGGCGCGGCCTACCTCCTGTGGCTCGGGGTGACGACCATCCGGACGTGGCGCGGGGCGAGTTTCGGCAGCGCGGAGCTGCGGGCACCTGCGAACCAGTTCCGGACCTTCCTGCAGGGCATGGGGACCAGCGGCATCAACCCCAAGGGCCTGCTCTTCTACGTGGCCCTGGTGCCGCAGTTTGTCAGCCCCGAGGCGTCCCTGCCGGTGCCGGTACAGTCCGGCCTCCTCGGCCTGACCTTTGTGCTCCTCGTCGCCGTGGTCTACAGCTGCGTTGCCCTGCTGGCGCGCAGACTGCTGCACTCCCGGCCCGGAGCGGCGCGGAAAGTGACGCTCACCAGCGGCATCATCATGGTGGCCCTGGGCGCTGTCCTGCTGTCCGAGCAGCTGGTGCCGCTCCTGGGCCAGGCCCTGTCCCGCGGCTGAACCTCAGCCGGCCGCGGTGCGCGGCATGTACCACTCGGTGAACGCTGTGGCGCGGCCGTCGCCCGCGAGCTGGATGATCCAGAGGTTATCGTAGCTCCGGCTGTCGCCGCGGTAGTCGGTGCGGCCCTGCACGAAGGCCCTGCCGCCGTCGACGCCGAGTAGTTTCCACTCAAACGTCCAGTCCCCCGGCACATCCTGGCCGGCGATCCAGCGCTCCACGATCTGCTCGCGCCCGGTCCAAGCCTCGGGATCATCCGGGCGGGTGCAGTACACGGCGTCTTCGGTGAACAGCGCCCTGATGTCCTCCGGGTCGTTCGAGGTCCAGGCCGTGATGTAGTGCTGCATCCAGCGCGCTGCCGCATCTCTCATGCCTCGGTTCTACTCCCTGCTTCCGGGGCCCGCAAGGGTCGTTGAATGCGCGGCGGAACGCCGGGTCCTGGTTCAGTCGTCGTCCGCCCGGCCGTATTCGCGGTCCCAGAGCTCATGCAGTTCCGCGTCCTTGCGGATGGCCCGGACCGTCTCCAGGTCGGCGGACTGGCGGTGCTGCCACTCGAGCCGGTTCAGCGCCTTCCGTCCGTTGTCCAGCAGCAGGAGCGCCCGGTCCGTCATGGCATCGCTGCGGAGCGTGAAGTCGGTCGCGCGCCGGCGCAGGACCTCCTGCAGGGCGGAACGGGCGGCCGTATTGGCACCCATTTTCCGCAGCGAGCGGGCCCGGACCAGGAGCAACGCCGCCGAAAGGTCATCCCCGTTGAGCAGCCCTTCAGTGTCGGCCACGACTTCATCATGCCGTCCCAGCGCGGCGGCCAGTGAGCAGCGCGCCAGGGCCATGGGCAACGACGGCGGCAGTCCGGTCAGTGCTGCGAGGGCGGTCTCTCCCTGGCCGGTCTCGCGCAGCGAGTGGGACAGCGCCAGGAACACCGCCTCCTCGCTGAACAGGACCGGAACATCGACCCGCTCGGCGACGGCCACCCGGGTGATGACCCGGGCCAGGTAGGTGGAGGCATAGCGGTTCGCGTCGTCGTCGTTACTGGTCAGCATCCCGCGCTGGAGCAGTTCGGCGGCGCGCAGGTGGCTGCCGTGGGCGTAGCTCTGCAGCCCGGCCATCAGGTAGCACAGCCCGGCCCACCCGGGGTAGGTGCGCGCCAGGGCGATCAGCTGGTTCGGTTCGGAGTTGCCGAAGATGGCGGCGTGCACGGCCTTCGCCGCCTTGCCCGGCGCCCTGCCGCCCACTTTGCCAAGCCGCGGCGCGCCGCCCTCCACGGGCAAGGCGCCGCGGGTCCGTCCTGCCAGGACTCCGGAGACCGCACCGCCCACGCCCTCAGCGAGGCCGCGGACAGGCGTCCGGATGATCGGCGTGCGGAACGGCGCCAGGTCGCGCAAGTCGCGGTACAGGGCTGGGCGGGGTTCGGAATCTCCTGGTCCGGCGCTCATATATCCATGCTAGTAGGCGCGGGGAGGCCGCGGGCAGGTCAGGACGCGGCCGAAATCCACAGGCCAATGACCCAGGCGCTGCCGGCGAGGCAGGCAAGTCCGAACTCGACGATCATTCCCAGCCCGGTGGCCTTCAAGGCGGCCCAGCTGGAGGCCGCGGCTGTACCGATAGCCCGCGTGCGGTGCAGTTCGCTGAGCAGCAGGCCGGCGGCGAAACCAACGAACAGGCCCACCACCGGAATGATGAACATCCCCACGACACCGAAGACCAGCCCGGCCACCACCGAGCGGCTGGGAATGCTGTGCTGTTTGAGTTTGCGGCCGGTCAGGACCGCGCTGGCGGCCATTCCGGCCAGGACGAAGACCATGCCGATCGCGAACACCACCCAGCCGGTGGTTCCGGCGCCGCCCCAGATGGCCCAGGCCAGCAGGCTCAGTCCGATCAGGATGCTGCCGGGCAATACGGGGATGACGGTACCGGCCACGCCCACCAGGATGGCGAGGCCGCACAGGATCGTCACAACAGTCTCGGGGTTCATCGCCCCAGTCTAGGGCGCGAAGGCCCGTGGTCCGGGCTCGCCCCTGACCACGGGACACAGGCCGGGTCCGCAGCCAGCACAAAGACGACGACGGCGCCGCATCCCCCAAGGAAGCGCCGCCGTCGTCGTCTGTTCAGCTGTGGCTACTCGGCCTCAACCGCCGCGGCGACGGCGGCGGACACTGCCGGCGCCACCCTCGGGTCCAGCGGGCTGGGGACGATGTAGTCGGCGGAAAGGTCCTCATCGGCCAGCTCGGCGATGGCGCGGGCCGCAGCCAGCTTCATTGCCGGCGTGATCCGGCGGGCGCCGGCGTCGAGAGCTCCGCGGAAGATGCCGGGGAACGCAAGGACGTTGTTGATCTGGTTCGGGAAGTCGCTGCGGCCTGTGGCGACGACGGCGGCGTACCGGCGTGCGACCTCGGGCAGGACTTCGGGATCCGGGTTGGACAGGGCGAACACGATCGAGTCCTGGCTCATGAGCTTGAGGTGTTCCTCGGCCAGCTGCGAGGAGGAGACCCCAATGAACACGTCCGCGTCCAGCAGGGCGTCGGCGGGTCCGCCGGAGACGCCGCGCGGGTTGCCGCTCTTGGCCAGCTGGGCCTTCTTGCTGGTGGGATCGGCGGCGATGTCCGCACGCTCGCTGTTGATGACGCCGCGGGAATCCAGCAGCACAACGTCGCTGATCCCGGCGGTGAGCAGCATCTGCGCGACGGCGATTCCGGCGGCACCGGCGCCCGAGACGACAACGCGCAGCTTCTCGAGCCCGCGTCCGGTCACCTTGGCGGCTCCGGTCAGGGCTGCGAGGACGACGACGGCGGTGCCGTGCTGGTCGTCGTGCATGACGGGGCAGTCGAGGGCCTCGATGAGCTTTTCTTCAAGCTCGAAGCATCGCGGCGCCGAAACGTCCTCGAGGTTGACGGCGCCGAAGCTCGGGCGCAGCCGCACGAGGGTCTCCACGATCTCGTCGACGTCGGTGGTGTTGAGCACCAGCGGGATGGAGTCGAGCTCGCCGAAGGCCTTGAACAGGGCCGACTTGCCCTCCATCACCGGCAGCGAGGCGCTGGCTCCGATGTCACCGAGGCCGAGGACCGCCGTGCCGTCGCTGACGACGACCACGAGGCGCTGGGCCCAGGTGAGGGTCTTGGCGAGTTCCGGGTTGGCCGCGATGGCGCGGCTGACCTGGGCGACGCCGGGCGTGTACGCAATGGACAGGTCGCGCTTGCTGGCGAGCGGGACGGTGCTGGAAATGGAAAGCTTGCCGCCCTGGTGGGATGCGAAAATTTCCTCGTCGCTGAGCGCTGCTACGGGCTCGGACGTGGCGTCGGTGGGGTTAATCGTTTCAGTGGACACTTCGTTGTCTCCTGGGGCTCACCGTGGGCGTACGGCACATGGAAGCTCAAGCACAGTGATGCTCAAGATGGTCTGGGGAACGTCGGCAGCGGCCCAGGGTTGGTGGGTCTGCGGCGAAGCTCCGGGTACTGCAGGCGGCTGGGGCCGCCCCGGTTCTGCAATGGTAAACAAAACGGGCCGGCCGTGAGGTGTCCCACGACATACTCCAGTTTCTGGTGAAACGTTTATCCAACGTTATTTATGGCCCGGGGCGCCGAAAAGCGCCGCTACCGCCCAGTAAATTATCTGATTGGTCTAGACCAGTTACGCCGACCGGCGGGTGCATGTCAGCAGAAAGCACGCCTTTTTGAGGTCTTCCTCGGCCTCGAAGAGGGACAGCCGCCGGCACCGGACGGACTGGACCAGTCCAGTGACGGTCAACAGCAGGACCCGGGAAATGGCGGCGTCGCCACTCACGGCCGTGACGGCCTTCTCGGCCGTGGAGTCGATCTCGCGGAGCAGCTTCGTGGTGTCCGTGTCCTTGGTGTAGACGGCCCGGTTCAGGCACTGCTCCACGGCAGGCTGCATGAGGCGCATGTGGAAAATCTCCATCACCACGCCGACGAGCGCGTGGGCCGGCACGTCGCCCCCGGCGTTCCCTGCGGGCGGCTTCGCGGTTCGTGCCGCGGATTTCTTCGCGCGTGCTCCGGCGACGCCGGCGCCGCCAACGGTGCCCGCGGCCGAAGTGCCCGCGGCCGAGGTGGCGGCGACAGGGGCGCCAGTCGCGGAGGCGGAGGCTGCGCTGGCCCCTGGCGCTGCCGGGACGTTGGCTGCGTGCAGTTCGGCCAACTGCTTGCGGTAGAGCGCCAGCATCAGTTGGGTGGCGGAGGGAAAATACCGGTACAGGGTGCCCAGCGGAACATCGGCCTTGGCAGCGACTTCGGAGAGGACCACGGAGTCCAGGCCCTTGCGGGCGAACCCGGCGGCGACGTCGAGGATCCGGGTGTAGCGGAGCCGCTGCCGGGGCAGGGTGGGCGGAGGGGCCATCGGTGGAAGTTCTGAGTGAAATTCAGGCATCAGCAGCGTTCCGTGGTCGGTTTTCTCGGCAGCCGGGAGCGATCCCCCACAGCACTGCCGCGGCAATTCCCGTCAACTATACGCCACGCCCCCGGGCCGGAAGCGAGTCACAAACAGTGCCAGCGGCGACCGTCCGGAGCCACCCCGGGGCGGGTCCGGGGCCTAGTCGACGCCCTTGATTTTGACCACAAAGACCGCCCCCAGCAGCCCAATCACGGCAGCCGCCACGTACAGCGAAACGTAGCCTCCCCAGATCGTCACGAAGGGGAAGGCGATGAGCGGAGCGAGCACCTGGGGCAGGGAGTTGGCGACGTTGAGGACGCCCAGGTCCTTTCCGCGGCTCAGTGACGTCGGAAGCACCTGGGTGATAAGGGCGAAATCCACCGCCAGGTAGCAGCCGAAGCCAATGCCCAGCACCGAGGCGCCCAGCAGGGCCCCGGTCCAGTTCGGCGCGAATGCCAAAATCAGAGAGGCCGCCGCGATGATGACCGAGGAGATGATCACTAGCGGCTTCCGCTTGCCCATCCGGTCGCTCAGCCGGCCGCCGACCACACTGGTCACCATCACCATCACGGCGTAGAGGCCGGTCAGGATCAGCACACCGAACTCCGGTGCGATGCCCTGCGTCTCCTCCAGATGGACGGCGTCCTTGAGGAAGAAGAGCAGGTAAAGGGTGACCATGTGGTTGCCGATATTCACCAGGAGCCGCGTCAGCCAGGCCCAGGCGAAGTCCGGGTAGAGCACCGGGGAAATCCAAAAGCCCTTGGCGAAGCCGGCCAGGCTGAACGGCGGACGTGCCCCCGCGGGGAGCGGGACGTCGTCGTTCTTGAAGAAATACAGCACGACGCCGGCGAGCAGCGCCACGGCGCAGACCAGGTAGCCGACGGCGAAGTTCCCGGTTACCGCTGCGGCGATCACCGCGCCGATGAGGATGCCGACCGTCTGGCCCATGGCGGCCAGGCCCCCCACGGTGCCGCGCTGGACCACGGGGACGCGGTCCGGGATCGCCGCGGTAACGGCGGCATAGGCCCCGTTGCAGCCGGCCTGGACGAGGCACCAGAGCAGCGCCATGATGGCAACGTTCGGCGCCCCTGCGAGCGCGATGAGGGCCGCGGCGCCGAGGATGGCCCCGAAAAGGACCCAGGGCACCCGGCGGCCCAAGCGTGAGGTGGTGCGGTCGCTGAACGCACCGAACAAGGGATTGGCCACAAGGGAGACCGCAGCACCGGCTCCCGTCACGAGGGCGAGGATGGCCTCCTTGTCGCTCTCGCTGAACGCGGCGGCCTGCTGGCCGAGGAGCACCTGGAGGGGGCCGAAGAATGCCGCGTTGATGCCCACATTGACGAGGACGACGCCGGTGACCCAGACGGGGCGGACCGCCCGTTCGGGTTCGGCGAGTGCCACCGCCGCCGGGCTTACCGCGGTGAGGCCGCCGCGGGCTGGGTCCGGCGCTGCTCCGGACAGATCGGACAGGCTCATGTAATTCGGTTCCCCCCGGAAACGGCTGACGCACGCTGAAGATCAGTGTGGAGCCAGACTATCGTGGGGATCACGATCCAACGCCAATCCGAAAGTCGATTTCCGGCTCGGAGAAGTATTGTCAATGTCATTCGCGGAACTCCACTTTGGAGAAAGCACACATCACTCATTCCTGGGGGAATACATTTTGCTGTTAGAAACGTCGGGCGCTGCTGCCCGGACAAAAACCGTGGGACTGGCAATCGCCGCCGTCATGGCTCTCAGCGGCTGCAACGCGGGATCGGGCAACGATCAACAGAACGCCGCCGGGCCAGCAACAAACTCCAGTCGTGACGAGGCAGTCGTAGTTCGTGTCGTTGACGGAGATACTTTCGAAGCGTCCGTAAATGGTGAACAAAAGACGGTCCGGCTGCTCAACGTGGACACACCGGAGACCAAGGATCCTAAGGCGCCCGTCGAGTGCATGGGTCCGGAGGCCACGAAAGCTCTTGAGCAGCTCTTGCCCGTCGGTTCCAAGGTCACGCTGGAAATGGACGAGGAGCCGCTGGATAAATACGGCCGAACCTTGGCTGGCGTATTCGACTCCAGCGGAAAGCTGGTCAACGCTGAGGTCGCGCGGATGGGCTTCGGAGTTCCTGTCTTGTTCGAACCCAACAGGAAATTTCATCCGCCGGTCGTCGCGGCGTTCGAGGATGCCCGCACCAGAGGTGTCGGTCTCAACTCGACTGAAATACCCTGCCTGCCCGCCCAGCAGATCGAACAAGCAGCCAAGACTACCGAATTGATCGTTGCCGCACCGCTTGCCGGGGCTGTCTCTGAACTTGATGAAAGCCATGCAGGGCTGGTCACGGCTTTGGCCGCGATTGCCGCACTCAAGGCCGCCGCGAAAGCCAAAGGCCACGTCCACTGGGCCGCTTACAAGGCAGCTCAGCTGAACGCGATGGTGACCAGGCTGGACGCGGCTGCCGACGCCGGTACCGCGCACCTAACTGTCATTGGCGCGAAAAAGAAAGACGTTGCGGATGCCGCCGCTGCCGAGTCTGCCCGCCAAGCGGCGGAAGCTGCTGCCGCAGCCGCGGCTGCGGCAGAGGCTGAACGGCTTCGAAACCTGCCGCCCGTTCCGGCACCGTATGTTCCGCCAGCCTATGTCCCTCCGGCCTACGTACCGCCGGCAGCCCCGGCGCCCAACCCGTACCCGGGATATAACGGTCCTCGTTGCTATGCCCCCGGAGGCCAGACCTGGTCACCATGTAGTAAGAAGTAGCTTAGTGACCGGAGATTCGATGATTCCGAGAAATCGTCGGATCTCGGTGAAACCGTTGGCACCAGCAAGAGGAGACCCGATGGCTGCATCCGCCGTTAATACCGCCGATCTCTACGACGAGCGGGGTGAGGAACTCGACTCCGTGGCCCTGCAGTTCCAGTCGCTCGGCGGCAAAACGCACTTCAGCGGACCCGTCCGGACCATCCGCTGCTTCGAGGACAACGCCCTGGTCAAGTCCACCCTCGCCACCCCCGGGGACGGCGCCGTCCTGGTGGTCGACGGCGCCGGCTCGCTGCGCACGGCCCTGATGGGGGATCTGATCGCGGCAAGCGCCGTCGCGAACGGCTGGGCCGGCGTCGTCATTAACGGCGCCATCCGTGACCGGACGGCCATCGCCGGACTGCCGCTCGGGGTGAAGGCGCTGGGCAGCAACCCCCGCAAGAGCGCCAAGGCGGGCGCGGGCGAGAGCGACGTGGAACTGGAGATTGACCGCGTCATCTTCCGGCCCGGCGCGATGATCTGGTGCGACCCGGACGGGATCCTGGTCGAGCGCTGAGTCGTAGCCCCGCGTCACGGCAGGCATTCTTTTGGCGCAACGGCCGCTGCGGCTTCGCGGGACGCCGGGGAAATCCCGGCGTTGACCGCCAAAAGACTGCCCGGAGTGACGGTCCGGCCCCGGGATGAGGCGTTCGACGGCGGCGTCCGCCCGCGGTGCCCGCCAAACTGTATGTTTCGTCTCACTTTTGGGCCTGTGACATGCGCCGCTCTGGCTCCGGTGTAAGACTTGGTAGCTGCGGCCGCAGGCCGTGGAACGCGAAACGCCGAGGGAGCCAGATGACAACCACCCAAGACCAGACCGTAGCCAAGATCCCCCAGCGGGTCATCTGGCTGGCCGTGGCGGGCGCCGTCGGCGGCTTCCTCTTCGGATTCGACTCCTCAGTGGTCAACGGCGCAGTCGACGCCATCAAGGACGAGTTCGCGCTGAGCGAGGCCGTGACCGGCTTCGCCGTCGCCGTGGCTCTCCTTGGCTGCGCCGCGGGCGCCTACCTGGCTGGCAAGGTCGCGGACCGCTACGGCCGCATCCCGGCGATGAAGATCGGCGCGCTGCTGTTCTTGGTCAGTGCCATCGGGACCGGCTTCGCCTTCAGCGTGTGGGACCTCATCTTCTGGCGCCTCGTCGGCGGCCTGGGCATTGGCCTGGCCTCCGTGATTGCGCCAGCCTACATCTCCGAGATCTCCCCGCGCCATGTCCGCGGCCGTTTGGCGTCGCTCCAGCAGCTCGCCATCACCACGGGTATCTTCGCCGCCCTGCTCTCCGACGCCTTGTTCGCGAACTTCGCCGGCGGCGCCGGCGAGGATCTCTGGTTCGGTATTGAGGCCTGGCGCTGGATGTTCCTCGCCGGCGCCGTCCCCGCCGTTGTCTACGGCTGGATCGCCTACACCCTGCCCGAGTCGCCGCGGTTCCTGGTCTTCCAGGGCAAGGACGCGGAAGCCCTGAAAATCTTCCAGTCGATCGCCCCGGACGAGGACACCGACCGCCACCTGCGCGACATCAAGAAGGCCATCGAGGAAGACAAGGTCGCGGGCCAGAAGGGCTCCCTGCGCGGCAAGGCGTTCGGTCTGCAGCCGGTCGTGTGGATCGGCATCATCCTGTCGGTACTGCAGCAGTTCGTCGGCATCAACGTGATCTTCTACTACTCCACCACCCTGTGGAAGGCCGTCGGGTTCCAGGAGAAGGACTCCCTGACGATCTCCGTGGCCACCGCCATCACGAACATCCTCGTGACCCTCGTGGCGATCGCCCTGGTGGACCGGATCGGCCGCCGGCCCATCATGCTGGCGGGCTCCATCGGCATGGCCGCCTCGCTGGGCACCATGGCCCTCGCCTTCGGGTCCGCCACCGGCACCGGCGACGCGATTTCGCTGCCCGGCGCGTGGGGCCCGGTCGCCCTGGTGGCTGCCAACGTCTTCGTGATCAGCTTCGGCGCCTCGTGGGGCCCGCTCGTCTGGGTGCTGCTGGGCGAGATCTTCCCGTCCCGGATCCGCGCCCGGGCCCTTGGCCTGGCCGCGGCCGCCCAGTGGATCGCCAACTTCGCCATCACCCTGAGCTTCCCGGTCATGGCCGCGGCCTCCCTGCCCCTGACCTACGCCATGTACGCGGCGTTCGCGGCGGCGTCGTTCTTCTTCGTGAAGTTCAAGGTCCCCGAGACCAACGGAATGTCCCTGGAGCACGCCGAGACCCTCTTCGTCCCGAAGGGCTCCGCGAAGGAATCCGCGAACGCCTGAGCCGCTGACACCTCGGCGGGCGGGGTCCGCAGACAAAGACGCCGACGCCGGAACTCGGGTGAGTTCCGGCGTCGGCGGCTTTGCTTCGGCGAAATTGGAAACGGACTAGACGGCGTCCTTGGCCTCGTCGACCAGGGCGGAGACGGCCGCGAACAGGGGATGGTCCGGGGCGAGGCCGGTGATCTTCGCGGTTGCCTCGTCGGCGCTGGAAGACGCCAGGATCTGCCGGAGCTCCACGGCCTCGGCGTCGGCCGGGTCGTTGAAGCGCAGGGCTGCGGCGATCGCACCGAGCAGGGCCTCCGGCACGATTCCGCGTTCGGCGAGCTCCGCCGCCGGACCGATGAAGCGCTCATGACGGCTGAGCTTGCGCAATGGCGCCCGCCCCACCCGGTTCACGGTGTCCGGCAGGTGCGGGTTGGAGAAGCGGCCCAGGATCTTCTGGACGTAGGCCTCCTGCTCGTCACGGTTGAAGCCGTGCTTGGCCACCAGCAGTTCCTTGGTCTCGTCCAGGACGGCGCGCACGTCGGCGGCGACGTCCTGGTCGGCCATGGCCTCGGAAATCTTCCCGAGCCCTGCCTCGAAACCGAAATAGGCTGCCGCGGCGTGACCGGTGTTCACGGTGAACAGTTTCCGCTCGATGTACGGCTCCAGCTCATCCACGAATGTTGCACCCGGAATGACCGGCACCGCGTCACCGAACGGGGTCCGGTCGATGACCCATTCGTAGAAGGTCTCCACCGTGACGTCCAGACCCTGCCCGGCCTCCTGGTTGGGCACGATCCGGTCCACCGCCGTGTTCGCGAACACGGCGGCAGCGTCCAGGGATCCCGCGGCAGGGTCCCACTGGGCCGACACCTCGGACTTCAGGATGTCCGTGGCATTGATGGCGTTCTCACACGCCATCACCTGCAGCGGAGCGAGCCCGGCTGGCCTGGCAGCGATCCCCCTGGCGATCACCGGCGCCACGAACTTGAGGATATGCGGCCCCACCGCGGTGGTCACGACGTCCGCCGTCGCAATCTCCGCGATGACCTCCGCTTCCTGGCTGCCGGAGTTGAACGCGCGGAAGTTCTCCACGGTGCGGACGGTGGGGTGCTCCCCCACCTCGTGGACCCGGTAGCTGTCCGCGGCGGCCAGCTGGGCGATCAGGTCCTCCGCGACATCCGCGAACACCACCTCATACCCCGCCTCGTGCAGCAGCAGTCCCACGAATCCGCGCCCGATGTTTCCGGCTCCGAAATGAACAGCTTTCACTATGAATTGACCTTTCCGAACAGGTCCAGGACTTCCTCAACCGTAGTGGCCGCCTCAAGCTGTGCCACCTGGGCCTTGTTGGTGAAGACCTTGGCGATGGAAGACAGGATGTGCAGGTGCTCGTTGTTGATGCCGGCGACGCCGACCACGAACTTCACTTCCTTGCCGTTCCAGTCGATGCCGTTCGGGTAGCGGACCACGGAGACCGCGGACTTCATGATGTGGTCCTTGGCGGCGTTGGTCCCGTGAGGAATGGCGAGGTAGCTGCCCATGTAGGTGGACACGGATTCCTCGCGTTCGTGCATGGCGTCCAGGTAGCCGGCGTCGACGGCGCCGCGGTCCAGCAGGAGCCGGCCGGCCTCGTCGATGGCGGCATCGCGGGTGGTCGCTGTGCCGTTCAGGACGACGCTCTCCGCCACGAGGATGCCGGCGGGGCCGGTTTCCTCGGGAGCTTCGGGCGTCGCGGCGGCCGCCACGGCAGCAGGAGCCGCAGCAGCCGGAGCGTCGGTTCCAACGTCCGTGTTGCTTGCCCTGACCAGCTCCACGATCTCGTCGTACTTGGGGCTGTTCATGAAGTTGTCAACCGAGACGTGCACGGCGCTGGCGGTCACCGGGGTTGCTCGTTCGGTCAGGTCCTGGTGCGTGATGACGACGTCGTAGGTGTCGCTGAGGTTGGCGATCGCTGAGTTGGTGACCTTGACGTCCGGGAAGCCGGCAGCCTTGATCTTGTTCCGCAGCACCGAGGCGCCCATCGCGCTGGAGCCCATGCCTGCGTCGCACGCAAAGACGATGTTCTTGACCGGCCCGGCGAGGACTGCGACGCCGCCGGCGGTTGCGCCGGAACCCGTGAGCAGCGAGGACACCGAGCTCTTCTTGCCCTTCATTTCCTCCATCCGGGCAGTGGCTGCCCCGAGGGCCTCTTCTTCGGTGGCTCCCACCGGGGTCTTGCTGGCCTTCAGGATCACCGAGGCGATCAGGAAGGACACGGTGGTGGCGAACAGCACGGAGAGTGTGACGCCGACGTAGCTGTCGCGTGCGGTCGCCGCGTAGACGGCGATGATACTGCCCGGGGCTGCCGGTGACCGGAGCCCGGCATCCGTGACAACAAGGGTGAAGATGCCGGTCATGCCGCCGCCGATTGCGGCGAGGATCATGATGGGCTTCATGAGCACGTAGGGGAAGTAGATCTCATGGATGCCGCCGACGAACTGGATCAGGGCCGCACCCGGCGCGGACGCCTTGGCCAGACCCGTGCCGAAGATCGAGTAGGCGAGCAGGATTCCGAAGCCCGGACCGGGGTTCGCTTCGAGCAGGAAGAGGATGGACTTGCCCTCCTCGAGCACCTGCTGTGTCCCCAGGGGCGTGAGGATGCCGTGGTTGATGGCGTTATTGAGGAACAGGACCTTCGCGGGCTCGATGAAGATGCTCGTGAAGGGCAGCAGGCCGTTGATGACGAGGAATTCGACGACGGCGCTGGCACCGTCGCTGAAGGCCTTCACCACCGGGCCGACCACGAACATGCCGACGACCGCCATGCCGGCGGCCAGGATGCCGGCCGAGAAGTTGTCGATGAGCATTTCGAAGCCCGGCTTGACCCGGCCTTCCCAGATCTTGTCCAGCCTCTTCATGAGCCAGGCCGTGAGGGGGCCCAGCATCATGGCACCGATGAACATGGGGATGTCCGTGCCGACAATGACGCCCGTCGTGGCCACCGCGCCCACGACGCCGCCGCGCACGCCGTAGACCATCCGGCCGCCGGTGTAGCCGATCAGGAGCGGGAGCAGGTAGGTGATCATTGGCCCGACAAGCTTGGCGAGCTCCTCGTTGGGCAGGAAGCCCGCCGGGATGAAGAGCGCCGTGATGATGCCCCACGCGATGAACGCGCCGATGTTGGGCATGATCATTCCGGACAGGAACGTCCCGAATTTCTGGACGCCCACCCGCACGCTGGTACGGGGTTTCGCAACTGTCTCTGTTGCCATGTGATTTCCTAACCGTCATTCCTGCTGCACCGCAGGATGGTCCGATGTTTTTTCGCGAAAGCTAGCTGGTGGAGCTGGTGGAGATCCGGTGGAGCCATTCGAGGAAGAGCTTAAGTTCAGAGCTGGAGAGCTGGTCCGAATGCGATGCCTGCAGTGCCGCGTTCAGGGCGATTGCCGCCACCACCACTGACGATTTCCCGGAGGCTTCTGGAGCGCTGTTCTTGGCCTGTTCCGAGGACACCGCAAAGATCATGGCGTCGCGGGTCATGGCGGACAGTTCAAGGTTGCGCTCGGGCGCCTTTTCCGTGATCAGCATGAGTGTCACCCCGACATTGGCGGCCAGGATGCTCCTGGCCGCTTCCCGCGGGGGGACGTTGAGTTGGCCGGCGACGGCGGCCTTGTTCAGCATTTCCTCCATCAGGCCCTCGGCGTCGGCGACGACGGCCGGGCGGCTCTCGGGGCGGATATTGCCGAACATGACCAGGTACAGTTCCGGCTGGTTGAGCCCGAACTGCACGTGGTTGTCCCACATCCGCCGGATGTCTTCCAGCGGCTGTCCTGACGGCGCGAAGTCGCGTTCACCCGCCACATATTCCTCAAAACCTGCCGCGACGACCGCGTCGAACAGACCTTCCTTGTCACCGAAGTGGTGGTAGAGGGTCGGCGCGGTGACCCCGGCCCGCTGGGTGATCTGGCGGGTAGAAACCGCGCCGCCGGCCGAATTGGCCAGCAACTCAGCCGCCGCACGCAGCAGCCGCGTCTTTGGCGGAAGCTGGCCATCTAAACTCATAACCGCTACCCTAGCACCTATAGCAACGCTATATGAAGTGCATCACATACAATTTTTTCAGGTACCGGGGTCCGCCCGCCGACGTAGCTGTTGGCGGGCCCGCCCGTACCTGACTCACCGGCTTACCGGCCCACGGCAGAGAATGAGGACCTTCAGTGCAGAACTTCCCAGGAGTAGGCGTCAGCCCCGGCCGCATCATCGGAACCATCCGCCAGATGCCCAAACCCGTCAGCGAACCGCCCGCCGGGGAGCAGTTGCCGGCCGGCGTCACGGCCGAGGAGGCGACCGCGGCACTAAAGACCGCCGCGAAGGCCGTCCACGACGAGCTGAAGGCCCGGGCCGGGACGGTCAGCGGCGACGGGAAGGCGGTCCTGGAGGCCACGGCCCTGATGGCCACGGACACGATGCTCCTGAAGTCCGCAGCCAAACTGATCGGCCGCGGCACCTCCGGCCAGCGCGCCATCTGGGAAGCCGGCGCCTCCGTCTCGGAGATGCTGCACAACCTGGGCGGCTATATGGCGGAGCGGGCCACCGACGTCCTGGACGTCCGGGCCCGGATCGTGGCAGAACTGCGCGGCGTCCCTGCCCCGGGCATCCCGTCCTCGCCCACCCCGTTCATCCTCATCGCCGAGGATCTCGCCCCGGCGGACACCGCCACCCTGGATCCGGAGAAGATCCTGGCGCTGCTCACCGCCGGCGGCGGACCGCAGTCCCACACCGCGATCATTGCCCGCTCAATGGGCCTTCCCGCCGTCGTGGCCGCAACCGGCGTCGACCAGCTTCCGGACGGCACGGAGGTCTACGTGGACGGCGCCGCCGGCCTGATCACCGTGGACCCGGACGACTCGCAGCGCGCCGCCGCCGAACACTGGGCCGCCACCGCCTCGCTGCTGGCGGACTTTGACGGCACCGGCGCGACGGCGGACGGCCACCTGGTGCCGCTGCTCGCCAACGTCGGCGGGGGCAAGGATGCCGTGGCCGCCGCGAAGCTGAACGCGCAGGGGGTGGGGCTGTTCCGGACCGAGTTCTGCTTCCTGGAGCGGGACACCGAACCCACCGTGGACGAACAGGCCGCCGCGTACAAGGGCGTCTTCGACGCGTTCCCGGGCAAGAAGGTGGTGCTCCGGACGCTCGACGCCGGTGCGGACAAGCCGCTGCCCTTCCTCACGGACGCCACGGAACCCAACCCCGCCCTCGGGGTCCGCGGTTACCGCACCGATTTCACCACGCCGGGCGTGCTGGAACGCCAGCTGCAGGCCATCGCCCGGGCCGAGCAGGAGTCCGAGGCGGACGTCTGGGTGATGGCGCCGATGATTTCCACCGCGGAGGAGGCTGCCCGCTTCGCCACGCTGTGCGCCGAGGCCGGGATCAAGACCCCCGGGGTCATGGTGGAGGTCCCGTCCGCGGCGCTGACCGCCGAGGCGATCCTGCGGGAGGTGGCCTTCGCGAGCCTGGGCACCAACGACCTCACCCAATACGCCATGGCCGCAGACCGCCAGCTCGGCCCGCTCGCGGCGCTGAACACCCCGTGGCAGCCGGCCGTGCTCCGCCTGGTCGGACTGACCGTGGAAGGTTCCGCCGCGGAGGGCCACAACAAACCGGTCGGTGTCTGTGGCGAGGCCGCCGCGGACCCGGCCCTCGCCGTCGTCCTCACCGGGCTCGGCGTCACTACCCTGTCCATGACGGCCCGCTCTCTCGCCGCCGTGGCCGCCGTGCTCAAGACCGTCACGCTGGCCGAGGCGCAGGAACTGGCCAAACTGGCCCTCTCCGCGCCGAGCGCCACGGAAGCCCGCGCCTGGGTCCGGGCGAAGCTGCCCGTCCTCGAGGAGCTCGGGCTGTAGCGCCGCAGCACGGCAGACGTGGTGTGGGGCTGCTCCGGGGGCGCTAGGATGCACTCCATGACACTGATTGCTCCCCGGGTGACGGCTGCCCTTCCGGCTGAGGACGCGCAGAACCTCCGGTACGCCCTCAACGGCAGCGACGACATCACGGTGTTCGTCGACGGCACCGTCCACCGGCTGCCGCCCCAGGCGCGGGACGCGGTCGTGGACCTGCTGGCGCGCTTCAGCCGCGGCGAGGCGGTGACGGTCAGCAGCGTCGAGGAAATGCTGACCACGTCCCGGGCGGCCGAGCTGGCCGGGATCTCGCATACCTATCTGCGTAACATGACGGACCGCGGCGAAATCCCGGTGGAGTACCGGGGTACTCACCGGCGGATCCGGCTCGCCGACGTCATGGCGTGGCTGGAAAAGCAGAAAAAGAACAGTATCGCGGACGGTGCTCCCGGCCTCCTGGATGACGGTGCCGCGGATGCTTCGTGACGGCGTGATAAGGATCAAACAACGATCCCGGCCCTGCGCGGAAACGCGGAGAAGGCCGGGGTTACGCTTGGATTGTGGGTAAGTTCAGAGGGTGGCACATCGTGGCTGGCATTGCCGCCATGGTGCTCACAGGCATTCTCGGAACCGCTATGGGGCTGAACAATACGGCTGCCTTTATGTCCAGCTGTGTTGCGTTTGTGGCCGTCTCCATGTGGACGGACAGCCGGATCACGCTCCGCAGGAGAGAACGGGCGAGAGAAAGAGCGCGGGAAGCCGACCGCGCCGCGGCGGCTGACGATGCCGGCTCCGCACCGGACCGGCAACCGGAAGCCGAGCAGGCCAAGCGCGAGGGCCGCGGCACCTAGGCCAACCTCTAGATCCTGGGCCGGCCCGCCCAGCGCCGTGCCTTCAACGCCGCATGGAGTTCTAGCCGCACCATCCCCTTGAGCGGGTCGACGCCGAGCAGTTGGCGGATCCGGCCCAGCCGGTTGTAGATGCTGCTCCGGTGCAGGTGCAGCTTGTCCGCCACTTCCTGGACCGAACCGTCGTTATCGTAGAAGAGCTCCAGCACCGGCAGCAGCTCGTGGTTCCGGTCATGGTCCTCCAGGAGGCGGAAATAGACCGAGCCCGCGTCCGCCCATGCCCCCGCCCCGCCGCCCGCCGAGGCCAGCAGCTGGTAGATCCCGGTGGCGCGGCAGTCCACGAGTTCCCCCAGCTGGGGATCCACCGCGGCCGCCTGCGCGGCCTGCCGGGACTGACGGTACGCATCGGCCAGTTCCCGCGGCCGGGAGAATCCCTCGGAGGTTCCCAGGATGATCCGATGGACCGTCCGGCCGGAGCGTTTGGCCAGCTCCAGCTGGTAATGGACCAGCACTTGGGCGTGGTCCGCGCGGCCGGTCAATTCCCTGAACAGGACGACGGCGTGGGTCTCCGTGCCGGCGCTGAACAGGGCGGCGTCCACGCCGATGGTGGCCTGCAGGGCGGCGGAGCGGTGAATCAGCGTGGAGGCGATCGGGTCCGAGCCTTCGGCCCAGCCGTCAGCATCCAGCACCGTCACCAGCTGCCAGGGTCCGCGTCCCTGAACTTCCTTCCAGCCCGCCACGGCTGCGACGGCGTTGGACTCGCCCCGGCAGGCGGCCAGGAATTCCTGTTCCCGGCGTCGGCGGAATTCGGATTCGGCCGTATTGGAGTCCAGCAGCAGGGACGAGAGCTGCTCCAGCTCCCGGGCGACCCCGGGCAGCTGGGCGAGGACCGTCGTCGCGTTCGGCTCGTCGGCATCGAGCTGGACCCAGAGGTACCCCACCCGGAAGCCCCGCACCAGCAAGGGTACGCAGACGCGGCCCAGCATCCCGAGCTCCTCGTTGGCCGGCACGACCACCGGGCGGACCGCCGTCGCGATCCCGTGCGAGAGCTGCCAGGCGCTGACGTCCACCGGGACGCGTTTGCTGAGCAGGAAGTTCACCCGGACCCGGTCCGCGTGCGACTGGTTGGAACTGTAGGCGAGCAGCTGGCCGTCGAGGTCCTCCAGCGAGAGGCCGCGGCCCAGTTGCAGTGCGACCTGCTCCACGAGCTGTTCCACGTCCTGCTGCTGCATGCTGCAACACTACTGCCGATGCCGCTTCCTCCGGAAAAGGCACGGCGAACACTGCAGCGAACACCACCCCAACGGACAGCAGGCGACACCTGACGCTTGCCGTGTCGACAAATGTCCAGTTCGGTATTTGGAAAAGCCCGGATTTCCGCGGGAAGCGGCCACCGCCGCAGGACGGTGCCTGTCGCTTGCCTCACAGCCGGATTTATTCTGGAAGTACGACTTCCCCCCACACACCCCGGCCCACAAGGCCACCAGCACTGGAGCCCACAAATGATCATCGGTGTCCCCAAAGAGATCAAGAACAATGAATTCCGCGTCGCCATCACGGCCGCCGGCGTGCACGAATTCCGCACCCACGGCCACTCGGTCCTCGTGGAGCGCGGCGCGGGCCTGGGCTCGGGCATCACGGACGAGGAATACGCCATAGCCGGCGCCGAAATCGTCGTCGACGCCGATGACGTCTGGGCCCGGGCCGACATGGTCATGAAGGTCAAGGAGCCGGTCAAGGCCGAATACCACCGCTTCCGCAAGGGCCTGATCCTCTTCACCTACCTGCACCTGGCCGCCGAGCCGGAACTGACCCAGGCGCTCATCAACTCCGGCGTCACCGCCATCGCCTACGAGACCGTCCAGGAGGGCCGCACCCTGCCGCTGCTCGCCCCGATGTCCGAGGTTGCCGGCCGTCTCTCCGTCCAGGTCGGCGCCACCTCGCTGATGGCTCCGGCCGGCGGCAAGGGTGTGCTGCTCGGCGGCGTACCGGGCGTCCGCCCCGCCAAGGTCGTTGTCCTCGGCGCCGGTGTCGCCGGCACCAACGCCGCCGCCATGGCCCTCGGCCTTGGCGCCGATGTCACCATTCTGGACATCAACATCAACCGCCTGCGCGAACTGGATGCCCAGTACCAGGGCCGCCTGAAGACCGTGGCGTCCAACGCGTACGAGATCGAGAAGTCCGTTGTCGACGCCGACCTCGTGATCGGCTCCGTGCTGATCCCGGGCGCCAAGGCCCCGAAGCTGGTCACCAACGAGCTCGTCTCCCGCATGAAGCCCGGCTCCGTGCTGGTTGACATCGCTGTTGACCAGGGCGGCTGCTTCGAGGACACCCACCCCACCACGCACCAGGAACCGACGTACAAGGTCCACAACACGATCTTCTACTGCGTGGCCAACATGCCGGGCGCCGTCCCGAACACCTCCACGTACGCGCTGACCAACGTCACCCTGCGCTACGCCGTCGCCCTGGCCAACCTGGGCGTCAAGGCCGCGTTCGAACGCGACGCCGCCCTCGCCGCCGGCCTCAACATCGCCGGTGGCAAGGTGGCGCACCGCTCCGTCTCGGAGGCGCACAACCTGCCCCTCGTCGCCGACTGGCACGAGCTGGTCTCCGCGTAACCACCCAGCCGCGGCATAATCAACACCGCATCGGCTGCTCCGTAACCGCCCTTTGGGACCCCCAAAACGGCAGTTGCGGAGCAGCCGATTGCTGTTTAACCCAGGGTTCGGGCCTGTTCGATCAGCCGCAGCACCTCCACCGGGCCCGCCGGGTCCACCGGGACCGGTAGCGCCGACGCCGCCCCGCCGTCGTGGATTTTGGCTGCCAGGATCCGGTAGAACTCCGGGTAGGCGCCGCGCTCGGTGGGCAGCCGGTCCAGGTGGCCGTCCCGGCCGAGCAGCCCGGCCCAATCCCGGTCTTCGATCCCGTAGTCCGGATCGAGCGGGCTGCCGCCGGCCACGATAAAGGGCTCCTGCGGGTCCACGCCGTTCTTGGTGAAGCCACCCGCGCTGCCCAGCAGCCGGAACCGCGGCCCCTGCTGGGCGCAGAGCATGTTCATCCACAGATGGCTCGTGACGCCGGATTCGTGCCGCAGCGCGAGGAACACGTCGTCGTCGGTCATCTCGCCGGGCCGCCGCGCAGCGAGTTCCGCATGCGTGACCGTGGCGGGACCGAACAGCTGCACGGCCTGGTCCAGCAGGTGGGTGCCCAGGTCGAACAGCACCCCGCCGCCGTCGTCCGCCGTCGCGGCCGCCTTCCAGGCCTTCGCGACCGCCGGGGACCATCGTTCGAAGCGTGATTCGAACCGCGTGACGGTGCCGAGCACGCCGCGCTCCAGCAGGCCCCGGACGGTCAGGTAGTCGCCGTCCCAGCGCCGGTTCTGGAAAACCGTGAGCACGCGTCCCAGCCGCGCCGCGAGCCGGATGAGCTCCTCGCCTTCGGCGCTGCGCACGGTGAACGGCTTGTCGACGACGACGTCGAGTCCGGCTTCCAGTGCGGCCTTCGCGAGCGGGTAGTGGGTGGCCGGCGGGGTTCCAAGGACCAGCAGGTCCAGTTTCCCGGCGAGGTCAAGGATGTCCTCCGGGGTATCCACCAGGCGGGTGCCGGGATACCGGGCGGACGCGGACGCCTGCCGGCTGGCGTCGGAGGTGGAGATCACCTCGATGGAAAACGCGGGGTCTGCTGCGAGCAGCGGCGCGTGGAAGACGCTGCCCGAGAGGCCGAAGCCGGCGACGGCCGTGCGGAGGGGCCGGGAGTCATTTGTCATGGCTCCCACGCTACTCCCGCGGCCCACCCGACGCTCCCTCAGATCCCGCAACAATTCAGGCGACGCTCCCTCGAAAGATGAGGGAGCGTCGCCCAGAAAGCTGCTCAACGTGAGGGAGCGTCGGAAGGGGTGGCGGTGCTACTTCTTTTCCCAGCCGATGGTGGTCCAGTCCGGAACCTGGGACAGGCTCTTGAACAGGGACGGGCCGTAGTTGGCCAGGCCGGTGCGCACGAAGGAGATCTGCGGACCGTTCATCACAACACCCATGGAGAAGTACTTTTCCATGTGCTTCTTTTCAACTTCCATGGCTGCCTTGTTGCGCTCATCGTTGTCGGCGATGGTGGAGAGCTTCTTGATTTCGGCGTCCAGTTCGGCGTCGCCCAGTTCGTTCTCGTTCGTCTTGGAATCGTAGAACTGCTTGACGGCGTCGGTCGCGTCGGCGCCCACGGTGTAGCCGGAGACGCTCATAAAGAAGTCGCGGCTGCCCAGGACCTTGCCGAAGTCGGCAGAGGCGCGCTGGTCGATGCCAACATCCATGCCGCCGGCCTTGAGCTGGCTCTGCAGGGTCTGCGCGAACGCCAGGGTGGTGGGGTCGTCACCGAAGTTGCTGATCTTGAAGGCGGCGGGGACGCCGTCCTTTTCCATGATGCCTGCGGCGTTGGCCGTGTAGCCGGCGTCGGTCAGGACCTTCTTGGCGGCCTCGGCTCCGGTCTCCTTGACCGGGTAGTTGTCCTGGTAGTACTTGGAGAACGGCAACAGCATCATCGATCCGGAGCTGGTTTCCTCCCAGTTCAGGCCGTTGAAGCGGACCTTGCGCAGTGCCTCGCGGTCGACGGCGGTGAAGATCGCCTCGCGGATGGCGACGTCGTTCATCGGCGCCTTCTGCGCGTTGAGGTTCAAGCCGCCGGCGAAGAGGCGCTGGCCACGGCGGATCTCGGAATCCTTGGTGCCGTCGAGCTGCTTGTACGGGGTGATGGTGTTGGCGGATACGCCGTCGATTTCACCGTTCTTGAAGGCCGCGATGGCGGCGCTGCTCTCAAGCTGGCGGAAGACCACCTTTTCCAGGACCGGCTTGTTGCCCCACCACTTGTCGTTCTGGGCGAGGGTGACCGTCTTGGCGGCGCTGTCGTACTGGTCCAGCTTGAACGGCCCGGCCATCCACTCCGGGTGCATGTCGCCGGTGAAGCCTTCGTTGAAGATCGCCGGGGTGTTCACTGCCGGGTGGATCAGGCCGGTGAAGAGGGAGTCCAGCGGGTAGACCGGCTGGGTGGTGGTGACAACAACTTCTTTGTCACTGGACCCGGCCTTGACGGAGTCAACGAACTCGTACGCGCCGGAGCTGACGATGTCGATGTCCTTGTTTTCACCCTTGAGCATGTTCCAGGTGTTTTCGAAGGCCTTGACGTCGATCGGGGTGCCGTCGTTGTAGGTGGCCTTCTCGTTCACCTTGATGGTGATGGTCTGCTTGCCGTCCTTGACCTCGCTCTTGACGTCCTCGCAGAAATCCTTGTTCGGCGTGGCGGTGCCGTCGAAGTCGAAGTTCCAGCAGCCCCAGGTGCCGGCCTGGTCGATCGGGCGGTGCAGGGCGGTGTTGTCCGCGCTGTTGCCGTTGTTGGAGAACCCGTTGAAGTCCGGACCGATGTTGCCCAGCGGCAGGGTGACGGTGCCGCCCGGCTGCAGGTCCTTGGCGTCCTTCGCGTTGATGCTGACCAGCTTGGCCAGGTCACTTCCCGCGTCCTGGCCCTTGGCGGCCTCGGGACCCTGTGCAGCGCCGCCGCCACCGCCACAAGCGGTCAGCGCAAGCGCTGCAACGACGGCGGTAACGCCGCCGATCTTGGTCAGATTCTTCATGTGTTCCCCTTCATTTTCTTTTGGTGCGAGTTGTGGTGCGTGTGACTGGTAGGTCAGGTGGTTTCGTGGACAACGAGCATGTCCGCGTCCAGTTCGCCGTCCGGATAGAAACAGGCGAATTGCTGGTCGGTGGGGGCCGCAAAGCCGGCCGGGTGTCCGGGGGCTCCGGCGCCAACGGCATCCAGGGAACTCGTGACGGTCACCAGCCCGGGCTCCTGGGTCAGGCACCTCTCCTGCCTCGCCGGCGGCAGCGCCGCGAAGACCGGGCAGCGCGTGGCGAAGTTGCAGCCCGTCGGCGCTTCCAGCGGGGAGGGCAGGTCACCCTGCAGGATGATGCGTTCGCGGGTGCGTTCCAGGACCGGGTCGGGGACCGGAATCGCGGAGAGCAGGGCCCGGGTGTAGGGGTGGCGCGGATTGTCGAAGACGCTGTCGACGTCGCCGATTTCCACGATTTTGCCGAGGTACATCACGGCCACCCGGTTGGAGATGTGCCGCACCACGGACAGGTCGTGGGCCACCATCAGGTAGCTCAGCCCGAGCTCCGCGCGGAGCTGGTCCAGCAGGTTGATGACGCCGGCCTGGACGGACACGTCCAGGGCGGACACCGGCTCGTCCAGGACAACGAGTTTGGGATTGACGGCCAGGGCGCGGGCAATGCCGATGCGCTGGCGCTGGCCGCCGGAGAACTGGTTGGGGAAGCGGTTGACGTGGTCCGGCTGGAGGCCCACGAGTTCCATCAGCTCCATGATCCGCTTCCGGATCTGGGGCTTGGCCATGCCGGCGTTCTCCAGCGGCTCGGACAGCACCTCGAAGACGGTGAAGCGCGGGTCGAGGGCGCCGGTGGGGTCCTGGAACACCATCTGCAGTTCCTTGCGCATGGCGCTCTTGGTCTTTGCGTCGGAGGCTTCCTTGTTGCTGAGGCCGCCGATGACCACCTCACCGTCCTGGTCCTTGTGGAACTCCATGATTTCCAGCAGGGTGGTGGTTTTGCCGCAGCCGGACTCGCCCACGATCGAGAAGCACTCGCCCTCGCGGATGTCGAAGCTCAGCCCGTCGACGGCCTTGACAGTGCCGATCCGGCGCTTGAGCAGGGCGCCCTTCATCAGCGGAAAGTGCTTCCTGACGTCCCTGAGCTCCAACACGGTCCGGCGCTCGGCGCGCGGGACCGCGTCAAAGCGTGACACCGGAACGGCCGGGGCCTTGAAAACCTCGCGGACATCCACTTCCAGGCCGAGGGAATCGGTCTTGATGCAGGCGGCCCGGTGCGGCAGTCCGCCGTCCAGGTTGGTCCCCGCGACGGGCCACAATTCAGGCTCGCCCTGCAGGCAGGCGTCGCTGACCAGAGGGCAGCGCGGCGCGAAGGAACAGCCCGTCGGAGGGTGGACAAGGTTCGGCGGGATGCCCTCGATCGGCACCAGCGAGGTCTTCTCGGCCACGTCCACGCGCGGCACCGCGCCGAGCAGGCCCATGGTGTAGGGCATCCGGGGGTTGTAGTAGATGTCGTCGACGCTGCCGGTCTCCACCGGTTTGCCGGCGTACATGACCATGATGTCGTCCGCCATGCCGGCGACGACGCCAAGGTCGTGTGTGATCATTACGACGGCGGCGCCGGTCTCCTCTTGTGCGGTGTGCAGCACCTCGAGGACCTGCGCCTGGATGGTGACGTCCAGCGCCGTCGTGGGCTCGTCCGCGATCAGCACGCGCGGGTCGTTGGCGATCGCGATGGCGATCATGACGCGCTGGCGCATGCCGCCGGAAAACTCGTGGGGGAAGGCCTTGAGCCGGTCCTTCGGGCTGGGGATGCCCACCATGCCGAGGAGTTCGACGGCGCGCGCCTCCTTGGCCTGCCTGCTCATGGTGGGGTTGTGGACCGTGAGGGCCTCGATGATCTGGGTCCCGACGGTATAGACCGGGGTCAGGGACGAGAGCGGGTCCTGGAAGACCATGGCGATGTCGTTGCCGCGGTACCGGCACATCGCCTTGTCGCTGAGTCCCAGCAGTTCCGTGCCCTGGAGCCGGACCGACCCGGTGACTTGGGCGGTGTCCGGCAGCAGGCCCAGGATGGCCATGGAGGTGACGGACTTGCCGGAGCCCGACTCGCCGACGATGCCCAGCGTCTTGCCGGCGCGGAGGTCGAAGTCGATGCCGCGGACGGCGTGGACCACCCCGTTCTCCGTGTTGAAGCGGACGTTCAGGTCCCGGACGGAGAGCACGGCATCCGCCGGGGCATCACCTGCGGCGTGCAGCCCGGCGACGCGGAGCCGCTCGACGGCGGAGAGGTCGTTCGAGAGGTCGGCGGATTCGGTGCTGGCGGTCATTTCGTGGCTCATGTCGTCTTCTTCTCTGCGGACTTCTGTGCCTTGCCGGACATACGCTTCCCGGGGCCGCTCTTCCTGGCGCGGCCAACGGAGCTGGAGCTGGGATCGAACGCGTCACGCAGGCCGTCGTTCATCATGGCGAGCGACCCGGTCAGCAGGAACATGACGGTCAGCGGGACCCAGAACATCCACGGGAAGGTGGAGACCTGGGACGTGGCCTGGCCGATCAGCACCCCCAGGCTGACGTCGGGGACCTTGATGCCGATACCGATAAAGGAGAACGCCACCTCGGCCAGGATCGCGCCGGTGATGCCGCGGGTGATGTCCAGGACCAGCAGCGAGCCGATGTTCGGGACGAGGTGCCGCCAGACGATGCGCCTCGGCGGGATCCCCATGTACTGGGCCGCCTTGACGAAGTCGCGTGACATGAGGGACATCGAGAGCGATCGGATGAGGCGGGCCGTGCCCATCCAGCTGAAGACCAGCAGCACGATGATCAGCAGGAGCCAGCTGGGGAGGGACTGCTGCAGGCCGTTGCCGCCGCCGCTCGTGGCCACGGCGACGACCAGCAGGGCCGGCATCATGATCAGGGCTTCGAGGACGAACAGCATGACCTTGTCCACCTTCCCGCCGAAGTAGGCCATGGTGCAGCCGTACACGGCGGCGATCAGGACCGAGACGAGGCCAACGACGAGGCCGATCAGGATCGAGATCCGGGTGCCCTCCACGGTCAGCGCGTAGAGGTCGATCCCGGCCTGGGAGGTGCCAAGCAGGTGCTCGGCCGAGGGCGGCATGCCGATGTTGAACGGGTCGATCGTCTCCTTGTCCCAGCTGGTGGAGAAGCCGCCCACAAAGGAGAACAGGGTCAGGGCCAGGAAGATGACCAGGCCGACGACGGCGGTCTTGTTACGCAGGAAGCGGCGGAGGATGATCGAGGACTTCGCGATGACAACGTCGCTGTTCTCGATTTTCGCCCCGCCGGCGACGGCGGCCGGGTCGACGGTGTTGAGGTTTGTCATGGTTACTGCACCCGCACTCTCGGGTCGACCAGCGTGGTGGCGAAGTCCGCGAGGATCGCGCCGATCGCGAAGATCACGGAACCGTAGGCGAGGGTCGCCGTCGCGGCATTGACGTCCTGCAGGGCGATCGCGTCAATGCTCCAGGAGCCGACGCCATGCCAGGCGAAGATCTTCTCGGCGAAGAAGCCGCCGGCGAAAATGGCGGGGATGGTGAAGGCGATGCTTTGAGCCACGGGGATGAAGGACACCCGCAGGGCGTGCCGGCTGATGGCCTGGTTCCGGGTCAGTCCCTTGGCCCGCGCCGTCCGGACGAAGTCGGCGTTGACGTTGTCCAGGAGGTACTGGCGCTGGGCGATCTGGTACGTGCCCCAGCCCACAATCGTGATGGCGAAGGTCGGCACCGCGTAGTGCGCCAGCATGTCCACGAACTGCGCCCAGCCACCGCCCTCCAGCCCTGGCGTGGAGATGCCGGTGACAAAGAAAATGCGTTCGCCGACCGACTCGTTGATGTTGATGGCACCGAGCTGCACCAGGAAGTAGGCGATCGGGGCGGGCACGATGTAGACGAGGTAGCTGTAGGAGGTGATGACCCGGTCCGAGGCCTTGTACTGCCGCGCTGCCGTGTATACGCCCAGGGCGACGCCGATGATCAGGGTCAGGATGATGGAGGCCAGGAACAGCCGGGTCGAGATCCAGACCCGGTCACCGAATTCGGCGTTGATGAACGCGCCGTTGGGGCTTCGTCCCCAGTCCCAGCGGGTGACGATCGCCGTGAGCCACTCGACGTACCGCTCCCACGGGCTGAGCTCCGGATCGAGGCCCTTGAGCCGGAAGGAGTTGGCCACCTGCTCGGGGGTGGGCCGCGGGATCCGCTCCTGCTCCAGCAGCGCGGGCTGCAGGGTGGTGACGGCCAGGAAGTACCCGGCGGTGGTTGTCAGGAAGATCATGAAGACATACGTGACGGCACGTTTGGCGAGGTATCGGAGCATGGGACGGCTAGTTCTGGATCGCCGTTGCCTGTGCGGTCCCGGCCGCTGCGGGAACGGTGTTTTCAGTCTCGCCGCGCGCCGGATTACTGACAAGATTCACAACTTGATCCTTCCGTAGTCCCCATCCGGCAGGGGGTTACCGCTGCCGATCCGGGATCCTTGCCAGCGGGTATCTGGCCGCCCGCAGGCCTTTCGGCAAGTCCTTGTGGACTATGTTGCGGGTCACATTCCAGAGGAAACTATCACATGCATACTGCCGTGGAACGCCTCCGAACCCGGCTTTCCGCGAGTCAGGTATCAGATCGTTATGAATAATTCCGGGGAATTGATTTGATGTTCCCCTGCCGGAATCCGGGCTGGACTAGGCCCCGCGCACGACGCGCGAGACGAGTTCGCGCCAGGACGCGGCGAGTCGCTCCGGGGCAATATGGTGCACTCCGACGGCGTGCAGGATCCGTTCCGGCTCCAGGACGGCACTCAGCGAAGTGGCCATCAGCCAGGGGTCGGCGGTCACGCCCGCTTCCCGCAGTAGCATCTCCAGATGCCGGTGCCAGAGCACGGCCGCCGGCACGTCGAACCGGTTGTAGGCGGACACATCCGCGGCCCGGGCCAGCTCGCCGAATTCCAGCACCCAGGCGATCCGCTCCTCGCCAAAGGCGATGAGCCTCTCCAGTGGCGGAGCTCCGGGGCCCAGCGGCGGCGGACCGAACATGAACCGCCCCTGGAACTCGGCCTCAGCGTCGCTGAGCAGTGACATCATCAGCCCGGCCCGGCTGCCGAAGCGGCGGAACACCGTCCCCTTGCCCACGCCGGCCCGCTGCGCCAGTGTGCCCATGGTCAGGCCGTCCGCCCCGCATTCCTCGATGAGTTCGCGGGCAGCGCGGAGCAGCAGCTCGCGGTTGCGGGCCGCGTCGCGGCGTTCAGGCTCGAAGCCCGGGCGGATTGGGATCAGGCTCACAACGCACATTCTAGTCCCGGGGAATAGAAGCGGACCGCAGTCCGTTTTGATCTGTGAAGGCCGGCAAAGCCTCCAACATCAGCCAGCCGCAGCATCACCTGCGGCGCGACACCCAGGAGTTCACATGCCCAAGAACACCGTTCTCACCCTGGTCGGCAGCCTGCGCGCCGATTCCACCAACCAGAAGCTGGCCGAAGCCATCCAGCTGAACGCCCCGGAGCGGGTGGAGGTCCTCATCCACGACAGCCTCGGCAACATCCCGTTCTACAACGAGGACATCGACGTCGAGGGCCAGGTCCCGGCCGCCGCTGCCGCCCTGCGCGCCGCCGCGAACGACGCCGACACCCTACTCCTGGTCACCCCGGAGCACAACGGCACGGTCCCCGCGTCACTCAAGAACGCCATCGACTGGCTGTCCCGCCCCTACGGCGCAGGCGCCCTTTCCGGCAAGCCCACCGCCGTCGTTGGCACCGCCTTCGGCCAGTTCGGCGGCGTCTGGGCCCAGGACGAGGCCCGCAAGGCCGTCGGCATCGCCGGCGCCCAGGTGCTGGAGGACGTCAAGCTCGCCGTCCCGGGCTCCATGGTCCGCTTCGCCGAGGTCCACCCGAAGGACGACGCCGAGGTTGTTGAGCAAATCAAGGGCGTCTTCGAGGCCATCGCAGAGGCCAGCACCCCAGCAGCAGCCTGATCCCCCCGGCGATTTCCGCGCCGATTTCAGACAGCCGCTACGTGGATCCACGTAGCGGCTGTCCGTTTCCGTAGCGAATTCGCAGGACAGGGAAACAAAAGTTTTCCATGCGGCAACAAGGGCTGTATTCTGGGAGATGTGACCCACGAAACACTTGATGCCGCCGCAGAAGTACTTCCGGCCGAGGCAATTGACGCAATCGAACGTGCGGCTACGTCCGCCCACCGCCACGAGGACCTGTTCTCGGAGCGCGCAGCAAATATCAAGCAATCGGCAGTCCGCGATGTCTTCGACATCTCGATGCGCCCCGGCCTTGTCTCGCTGGCGGGCGGCAGCCCGTACCTCCAGTCCCTGCCGCTGGAACGGCTGGGCCAGACCGCCGCGAAGATCATCGCCGAACAGGGCATGACCGCACTGCAGTACGGCGGCGGACAGGGCACCGAGGAACTCCGGACCCAGATCTGCGAAGTCATGGCCGCGGAAGGAATCCTGGACGCCAAGGCCGAGAATGTGGTGATTACGGCGGGTTCACAGTCCGCCCAGGACGTCGCGACCAAGGTTTTTTGCAACCCCGGCGACGTGGTGCTCGTCGAGGACCCCACCTACGTCGGCGCCCTCAACACCTTTGAGGCCTACCAGGTCCAGGTTGCCACCGTGCCGATGGACGACGACGGCATCGTCCCGGACCTCTTGGAGGCCAGGATTGCCGCCCTGCAGACCGCGGGCAAGAACATCAAGTTCCTGTACACCATCCCAAGCTTCAACAACCCCTCCGGCATTACCCTGTCCGCGGAGCGGAGGCAGCAGGTGGTGGATATATGCCGCAATGCGAATATTCTGGTGCTGGAGGACAATCCGTACGGACTGCTCCGTTTCGACGGCAAACCGCTCACCCCGCTGCGGGCCGCCAATCCGGACGACGTGATCTACATGGGGTCCTTTTCGAAAATCTTCGCACCCGGGCTGCGAATCGGCTGGGCCCTCGTGCCGGCCCACCTCCAGCGCCGCTATTACCTGGCGTCGGAGGCTGTCACGCTGTGCCCGCCGACCCTCAACCAGATGCTCGTCTCCGCCTACCTCCGCGACTACGACTGGCGCGGCCAGATCGAGACGTACCGGGGGCTGTACAAGGAGCGCTGCGACGCGATGCTGGCCGCCCTGGACGAATACATGCCGCCGGGCCTGAGCTGGACCCGCCCGGAAGGCGGCTTCTTTGTCTGGGTCACGCTTCCCGACGGCGTGGACACCTACCCGCTGCTGAAGAAGGCGATCGACGCCGGGGTGGTCTTCATTCCCGGCGCGGCCTTTACGCATTCCGACGAGCCGTCCAACAAGATCCGGCTGGCTTTCAGCGCCGTCCCGCCGGAGTCCATCCGCGAGGGAGTGCGCCGGCTGGCGCCGGTCCTGCGGGAAGCCATTGCCGCCCTGTAGCCTGAATCATCGGTGCACGGCCGAAGACTTTCGTTGACCCAAGGAGCACTCCATGACCGGAATTATTGTTGTCGGCGTTGACGGCAGCGAGACTGCCCTGAAGGCCGCGCACACCGCCCGCGACCTGGCCGTTTCGCTCGGGGCCACACTGCATGTGGTCAGCGCGTTCGACAGCGACAGGACCGAGGTCTACGGCAGCGGCAGCGACAAGTGGATCGTCTCCGACGCCGGGGACGCGGAAAAGGTTGCCCGCGGCGTCGCCGACAGCCTTCGCACGCCCGCGGTGAACGTGACGTACGCAGCCGCGCGCGGCAAGCCGGCCGAGGCCCTGATCGGCGAGGCGGCCCGTTCCGGCGCCCAGCTGATCGTGGTCGGCAACCGGCGGATGCAGGGCCTGGGCCGCGTGCTCGGGAGCGTTGCCAACTCCGTGGCGCACAACGCACCCTGCGACGTCTACATCGCCAAGACCGACTCGTCCGAGTAGCCGCGTACTGCGGCCGCAGGCGGGAGTTCGCGAGGCTTTTGGCGGCATCCGGTCACCCCCAATGGTGATCGGCAGCCGCCGGGCCGGGAAATCCGTGCCATTGGACGCGTCTGCTTCGTTACGGACGCAGCGGGGTACGGGGCTACGGGATGCGGGAGGGGGTAGCGCGTTCGCGCACGGCCGCGGATGGCTCGCCTCGACAAGAGCGTGCGCGGCGGGCGGCGGAAGGCAGGACGGGGGATATCTTTGGCACGGTGTCTCCACGATGGTGTCCAAGTGGCCGCGTCCTGACCTGCTCCTGACTATACCCGCTGGGAAGGCGCCCGCGATTGGCTGCGTCACAATCGCACGCCGGCGGATCGATTTGGCGTCCGCCGGCGACGTCTCAGGCCAGGACCGACCGGTGCCAGGGCTTACCCGGCTGCTGCGCCCGCCGTCTTGAGCATCCGGCGCAGGATCTTGCCGGAGGCGGACTTCGGCACGGCGTCAATGAACTCGACCCGGCGGATCTTCTTGAACGGCGCCACCCTTTCCGCAACGTAGTCCATGACCGCGGCCTCGTCGAGGCCCTCGGCGTCGTACCCGGGCTGGCGCACCACAAACGCCATCGGCACCTCCTGGCCGTCGGCGTCGGACGTTCCGATCACGGCGGCGTCGGCGATGCCGGGGTGGGTGAGAAGGAGCGCCTCAAGCTCTGCCGGAGCGATCTGGTAGCCCTTGTACTTAATCAGTTCCTTGAGCCGGTCCACGATCGTGACCACACCGTCGGCGCGGACGGTCGCGATGTCCCCGGTGTGCAGGAATCCGTCGGCGTCGAGGGTGTCCGCCGTTTCCTCGGGCCGGTTGAGGTAGCCGAGCATCACGTTCGGTCCGCGGCACAGCAGGTGGCCGGGCGCACTGGTGCCCTCGGCCGGGATGTCGAGGTCCTCCCCGGTGGCCGGATCCAGCAGCCTGCAGTCCATATTGGGGACGGTGTAGCCGACCGAACTGACGGGCAGCTCCGTGGCGTCCACCGGGACCAGGTGGGACACGGGGCTCATCTCGGTCATCCCGTAGCCTTGCAGCACTCGGCAGCCAAGGCGCTCCGCCAGGCTGCAGCCAAGTTCGCCGTCGAGCGGGGCCGCGCCGGACAAGGTGGTGTGCACGGAGCTGAGGTCATAGTCGGCAACCAGAGGGTGCTTGGACAGGGCCACGGCCACCGGCGGTGCGATGAACAGATAGCTGCACTTCTGGTCCTGGATGATCCGCAGGAACTCGGCCAGCTCAAACTTCGGGATCGTGACCAGGCAGGCACGCTGCCGCAGGGCGAGGTTCAGCAGCACGGTCAGCCCGTAGATGTGGAAGAACGGCAGCAGGGCCAGCAGGCGGTCCTCCGGCGTGACCTTGAGCAGCCCGCGGGACTGCTCCGCGTTCGCCACGAGGTTCCGGTGGCTGAGCATAACGCCCTTGGGCCGGCCGGTGGTCCCGGAGGAGTACGGCAGTACGGCCACGTGGGTGGCGGGATCGAAGCTGACGTCCGGCGCCGGGACACCCGCCGTCAGCAGGTCCCGCAGCGAGGGATGGCCTGCGGCGCCATCGAGGACGACGAGCCGCTCGGCCGGAATTCCCACCCGGGTGGCGGCTTCCTGGGCCGCGGGGAGCAGGGCGGAGACGGTAAACAGCCACTCCGCGCCCGCGTCGGCTAGCTGGAGGGCAATCTCGTCCGCCGTGTAGAGGGAGTTGACCGTGGTGACCGTCGCGCCGGCCCGCAGCAGGCCGTGGAAAACGACGGTGAAGGCCGGGATATTGGGGCAGAGCATTGCCGCGACGCCGTGGACGCCCAGCCCCTGGGCCGCCACTGCTCCGGCCACGGCATCGATCTGCCCCACGAGCGCCCTGTAGCTGGTCTCCGCGCCGCTCGTGCCGTCGACGACGGCGATCCGGTCCAGGTCCGCCTCCGCCAGGCCGCCGAAAAGGTAGTCGTACAGGCTGACGTCGGGAATTTCCACATCGGGGAACGGGCTCGAAAACACGCAACATCTCCTTTGATCCGCGTCCGCCCCGCTGGCGGCGGCTGGTGCCACTCTAGTGCCGTCCGGCCACTCTGGACAGGACCGCGCCGGACCGCGTCACCACACACAGTGGGCAGCCTCACGCGAATTCCAGCCCGCCGCCTCCTTGTGCCGGCGGTAAAATTGGAAGTGCCCCCACCGGCGTGGACATCCAACATTTCTTAGTTCCAGAGGATGAAAATGCCTACTCTTCAGCGTCGCCAGCTCGTTGGCCACGACATTCTCCTGGCCCGGCACGGCAACCACATCTCCGCCATGCGCGTCGACCGCCAGGCCGACCGTGTGATCGCGTTCCTGGACGACGGCTCCACGGACAGTGCCCCCAACAGGATTTCCCCCGGCCTGCGGACGCCCGAGACGGTGCTGAGCGTCGTCCGCGACGACTGGAAATTCTTTGCGGTGGTGACCGCGTGCACCACTGGCTTTGCCGGCGTGATGGTCGCCGCCGCCATCGCCC
Source organism: Pseudarthrobacter sp. PvP090 (assembly GCF_040547365.1). NCBI lineage: Bacteria > Bacillati > Actinomycetota > Actinomycetes > Micrococcales > Micrococcaceae > Pseudarthrobacter > Pseudarthrobacter sp. PvP090. The sequence goes on along the minus strand of NZ_JBEPPO010000015.1, from coordinate 28,871 downwards.
TGGCCGGGTTCAGCGGGGATCCGGCCATGGCCGAACTGCTGTCGACATACCCGGGGAGCTAGTTCCTCAGGGCCGACGTCCGCAACCACAAGAACCCCGCCGCTGAGCATGCTCAGCGGCGGGGTTCTGGCGCAGTGTGCTGCTCAGTCGAGCAGCAGGGCGGGCTCTTCCAGGATCGACGCGACGTCGGCCATAAACCGTGCCGAGAGGTCGCCGTCCACCACGCGGTGGTCGAAGGAGCCACCGAGGGTCGTGATCCAGCGCGGAATCACCTCGCCGTCAAGGACCCAGGGCTTCTGCTTGATGGTGCCGAACGCCACGATCGCCACTTCGCCGGGGTTGATGATCGGCGTGCCCGTATCGATGCCGAGGGCGCCGATGTTGGTGACCGTCAGGGTGCCGCCCTGCATCTGGGCGGGCTGGGTCTTGCCGGCCCGGGCGGTCGTGGCGAGCTCGTTCAGGGCCAGGGCCAGCTCCTTGAGGGACAGGTCCTGGGCGTTCTTGATGTTCGGGACCATCAGGCCCCGGGGTGTGGCTGCCGCGATGCCGAGGTTCATGAAGTGCTTGATGTGGATCTCGGCGGAGTCGCTGCCGTCCGGGTTGTCCACCCAGGTGGCATTGACGCTCGGGTTGCGCGCCGCGGCCCAGATGACCGCCTTGGCCAGGATCAGCAGCGGCGAGACCTTGATGCCCTCGAAGTCGCGGGAGGCCTTGAGACGCTTGACGAACTCCATGGTCCGGCTGGCGTCGACGTCGACGAAGATGCTGACGTGGGGGGCCGCGAAGGCCGACTCGACCATGGCCCGCGCCGTGGCCTTGCGGACGCCCTTGACCGGAATCCGTTCGATCCGCTGTTCCTGCGGGCGGCCGGTCTTGCCCCAGAAGGTGTCCGCCTTGTCCACCTCGGCGTCGCGCTGCGCCTGGTAGCTCACCAGATCCTCGCGGGTCACTTCGCCGCGGGCGCCGGTGGGGACGACGTCGGCCAGGTCGATGCCCAGGTCGCGGGCGATTTTCCGGACGGGAGGCTTGGCCAGGACCCTGCTGACCAGGCCGCTGATGGCCCCGCCGAGGGTGGGTCGCTGGTCGATGCTGTCCGCAGGGGCGGGTCGTTCCGCGTGGGCGACGGCCTCCGGGCTGATCCAGATGTCGTGCGCCTCAACGGGCTCGGCGAGGGGGACCGGGCTGGCGACGGAGCCCGTCGTCGCCGCGGGCTGCGCGGCCGGCGCGGCAACGCGCCGGCGTCGCTTGACGGCGTCGGCTTTGGGGCCGGAGCCCACCAGGGGACCGCCGGCCGGACGCCCGGCCGATTCGCCGGCGTCGGACGTGTCCGCCTCCAGCTTTCCGTACATGGGCGCCTGAAGCGCCGGAGCAGCGGGAGCCTCGACGGCGGCGGCGGTGTCGGAAGCCGCGGCATCGCTCACGCTGATGATCGGGGTCCCGACGTCGACGGTCAGGCCCTCGGGGACGAGCAGTTCCGTGACGGTGCCGGCGAACGGGGACGGCAGCTCCACGAGGCTTTTGGCGGTCTCGATTTCGCACAGCACATCGTTGATGGCCACCGTGTCGCCGGGTTTGACCTTCCAGGCGACGATCTCGGCCTCGGTCAGCCCTTCGCCCACGTCGGGGAGGTTGAACTTGTGAACAGTCATGTTGTCCTTTTTGGGAGGAGGGGCCTCAGCGGTAAGCGGCCAGCAGAAAAGGGGCGCAGTCAGTAGGAAAGGGCGCGGTCGAGTGCCTCGAGGATGCGGTCGATGTCCGGGAGGTAGTCTTCCTCCACCTTGGCCACCGGATAGGGCATGTGGAAGCCGCCGACGCGGATGACGGGCGCCTCGAGTGAGTGGAAGGCACGCTCGCTGATCCGTGCCGCGATTTCGCCGCCGATGCCGCCGAACGTCGGGGCCTCGTGGGCGACAATCAGCCGGCCCGTCTTCCGGACGGAGTCGGTGACGGTGTCGAAGTCGATCGGCGAGATCGAGCGCAGGTCGATCACCTCGACGCTGTGGCCGTCCTCGGCCGCGGCGTTGGCTGCGGCCAGGGCCACCGGCACCAGGGGTCCGTAGACCACCACGGTGGCGTCTGTCCCCTCGCGGAGCACGTGTGCCTTGAACGGGTCCGCGGAGGGTCCGGGGGTTTCCGTGTCCACCTCGCCCTTGAGCCAGTAGCGGCGCTTCGGTTCGAAGACGATGACGGGGTCCTGGCAGTCGACGGCCTGCTGGATCATCCAGTAGGCATCGTGCGGGTTGGACGGGGTGATGATGCGCAGCCCGGCGGTGTGGGCGAACAGCGCCTCCGGCGACTCCGAGTGGTGTTCGATCGAGCCGATGCCGCCGCCGTAGGGGATCCGGATGACCACCGGCACGGTCAGGTTGCCGTTGCTGCGGGAGTGCATTTTGGCCAGCTGGGTGGTGATCTGGTTGAAGCCAGGGAAGACGAAGCCGTCGAACTGGATTTCGCAGACGGGCAGGTAGCCGCGCAGGGACAGTCCGATCGCGGTGCCGATGATGGCGGACTCCGCCAGCGGGGTATCGACGACGCGGTCGGCGCCGAACTCGGCGAACAGGCCGTCGGTGACGCGGTACACGCCGCCCAGCGGTCCGATGTCCTCGCCCATGAGCAGGGCGCGGGGGTTGTTGTTCAGCGTTGCGCGGAGGCCTTCATTGATGGCCTTGGCAATGGTCATGGTGGTCATCAGTTGGCCGCACCTTCCGCCTGGGCTATCTCCGCGGGTTCTGCCTCATCGGCAAATCCTGCGCTGTACTCCTCGAACCAGGCGAGCTCCTCGGCCACCAGCGGGTGGGCCTCCACGTAGGTGTTGGCGAAGGCAGTCCGGATGTCCGGGGTTTCGAGGTCGTAGGTGGTCTTGCGGACGTAGGCGGCGAGTTCGTCGCCGTCCGCCTTGACCTGTTCGAAGAAGGCGTCGTCGGCCATTTCCTGGGCGCGGAGGTACTTCTCTAGGCGCTCCAGCGGATCCTTGGCCCGCCACCGGCTCTCCTCCGCGGACTCCCGGTATTTGGTGGGATCGTCGGCCGTCGTGTGGGCACCAACGCGGTAGGTGAACGCCTCGATCAAAACCGGTCCCTCGCCCTGGCGGGCACGTTCCAGGGCCCACTCGGTGACGGCGTGAACGGCGATCACGTCGTTTCCGTCCACCCGGATGCCCGGGAATCCGTAGCCCTTGGCCCGGTTGGCGAGCGGGATGCGGGTCTGCACGGAGCTGGGGACGGAGATCGCCCAGTGGTTGTTCTGGCAGAAGAACACCACGGGCGCCTTATAGGAAGCCGCGAACACCATGGACTCATGGACGTCGCCTTCGGAGCTGGCGCCGTCGCCGAAGTAAACCATGACGGCAGCCTTTGGCTCCTCGGCGTGACCAGCCCCCCCGTCGGCGAGTGCAGCCGACGCCGCGAACTTCTGGTCGCGCTGGATCCCCATCGCGTAGCCGACCGCATGCGGGGTCTGCGCTGCGAGGACCAGGGTGTAGAGGTGGAAGTTGGTGTCCTTGGGGTTCCAGCCGCCGTTGGAGACGCCGCGGAACTGGCGCAGCAGCTCGGCCAGGTCCACGTTGCGGGTCAGGGCCACGCCGTGCTCGCGGTAGGTGGGAAAAATGTAGTCCTGCGGCTGGCTGGCCCGGCCGGAGCCGATCTGGGCGGCCTCCTGGCCGGTGAGCGGAACCCAGAGGGCCAGCTGTCCCTGCCGTTGCAGCGCGGTGGCCTCCACATCGAAGCGGCGGATTTTGGCCATGTCGGCATAGAATCCGCGCAATTTCTCCGGGTCAAGCCGCTCGGCATAGTCGGAGAACACAGGATCGGACCCAAGCGTGCCGTCGGGAGCGAGGAGCTGCACCATAGGCTCGGCCGGATCGCCGAGGCGGGCTTCGGCTTCCGCCTCGAGCCGGTCCTCAATATCGGTTCCATCGAACTCGGTAGCGGGCAGATGTGTGGCACCCATACCGTCTCCTTGCTTGCCGCATCCGAATGCGCCGCAATCGCTGGGATATATGCCGGACCGGTTATACATTCCCGGTCCGGCATATATTTTGGCTTACTCGTCCTTACTGTATCCGCAGCGGGCTGGCCACGGCCGTCATGTTAAGCGCTAGGAACGCCGCGGCGCTTTTGTATAGATCGCACATAGTTCGAGGAAGCGGGTGTTGGCCTCGGTCTCGCCAATGCTGACCCTCACACCCTCGTTGGCAAAGGCGCGCACGGAGAGGGCCCGCTCCCCCGCCAGGGCGGCGAATTCCGCGCTGTCCGCACCGAGGTTGAGCCATACGAAGTTGCCCTGGGCCTCAGGCACGAACCAGCCGAGGTCCCGCAACCCGGCGGTGACCCGGTCCCGTTCGTCCACGAGACTTTGTACCCTTTCTACAACCTCGCCGAAGTGCTCGAGCGAGGTCACAGCTGCGGTTTCGGCGATCTGGGACACCGCGAAGGGGGTGGCCGAAACGCGCAGGTGCTGCGTGAGGTCCGGCTGGGACACGCTGTAGCCGACCCGCAGCCCGGCCAAGCCATGGGCTTTGGAGAACGTCCGCAGGACGACGACGTTGGGATACTTGCGGTACATTTCGATGCCGTCGACGGCGTGCTCGTCGCGGACGAATTCCTGGTAGGCCTCATCGATGACCACCACGACGTCGGAGGGCACCCGTTTGATGAAGCGCTCGGTTTCCTCGGTGGTCAGGATCGGTCCGGTGGGGTTGTTGGGGGTGCACAGCAGGATCATCCGGGTGCGCGCCGTCACCGCGGCGGCCATGGCGTCGAGATCGTGGCGGCCCTCGCCGGTCAGCGGGATCCGGACGCTCTCGGCGCCGGCCAGGCCAACGCAGATCGGGTACGCCTCGAAGGAGCGCCAGGCGTAGATGACCTCGTCGGGTTTGCCGTCGTCGTTCTGCCCGGCGAAAGTGGCCAGCAACTGGTTCAGCGCCCCGAGGCTTCCGGCGCCGGTGACGATGTCCTCGGCGGGAACCGCCAGGAACTCGGAGAGGGCGCCGCGGAGCTTACTGCTCAGCGGATCCGGGTAGCGGTTAAAGTCGGTCTGCGCCGCGATGGCCTGCTGCACTGCAGGGATCGGGGGCAGAGGGTTTTCGTTGGAGGAAAGCTTGTAGCTGACCAACCCCTCGACGGGGACCGGCGGTTTGCCGGCCGCGTAGCGGGGAAGGAGGTCTACCACCGGACGGGGCCTGATGCCCCCGGCCGGGTTCTCTGATGAAGTCATGCCAACTAGCCTACTTCGGGTCCCTGCCACAGGAACTTCGGGTTTCGGCCACAAGAGGGGGATATGGTCCCTGCCGCTGCCGGCGGGCGTATGACAGCATGGGCCCATGCGCTCATTCTTCGTACGAGTCATCGTCAACGGGCTGGCCCTGGCCATCGCGTGCTGGATCCTCACCGGCCTGGATATCTCCACCGCGGGCAACGGCACCGTCAGCATCGTCCTGGGCTACCTGTTCATCGGCTTGATCTTCGGCCTCGTTAACGCCTTCGTCAAGCCAATCGTCAGCCTGCTATCACTGCCGATCACCATCCTCACGCTGGGCCTTTTCACGGTTGTCATCAACGCGGGCATGCTGTATCTGACGTCCTGGATCAGCAGCTACACGACCGTGCACTTCACCATTGACAGCTTCTGGTGGACCGCGGTGTTCGCCGCCCTCATCATTAGCGCGGTGTCCCTCGTGGCCAGCTTTCTCCCGGCCCTCGACCGCTAGGAACATCGCCGGATGCCCGGAGCCGGGCGTTGTCCGGGGGCTTTCCTTCCAGGCGCCGTGGCCCCGGAGCGACGGGCGTTGCCCGCTGGGGCGGCATGGCTTCGCGCCGGAGCTGGATGCGGGTGACCGTGGCGGTTCCGCCCGCGCCGACCACGGCCGCGAGCGCTGCGGTCGAAGCCTGGAGTGACGGATCCCGGCTGGCTGCGATGTCCCGGGCGCCGTCGGCGTACCGGTCCATGGCGTGGCCCGGCCCCATTCCCGGCTCCAGCCACTCGTGTCCGGGGATCGGAGTGGTCAGGGTGACGGTCACCCGGTTCTTGAGGTCGGGGTTCGGCAGTCCGTCCGCGCCGGGTACCCAGTCCTGCTCGTGTTCCAGGTGCAGGCTGCTGATGCCTGGCCCGGGTTCGATCCCGCCCACCGGGGAACCTGCCGTGAGCACGAACTTCAGTTCGTAATCGGCCAAGAACGCTTTGTCCCGGCCGAGGTTCAGGGCGTGGATGCCGCCCTGGCTGTAGCCGACCGCGGCGACTTGGTCGCCCGCTTCGGCGCCAGCCTCCGCCAGGGCCTGACGGACCGCCGCGGCAGTCTCGGCCGAGTCGTAGCCGAGGCCCTCGGCGATGCCGGTGGCGTCGAAGGGGTTGGTGCCCTGCGGCAGACCGTCCAGCTGCGTTCCGGGGATGATCACCGCCCAGGCACGGTTGCCGCTCTCCCCCAGCCGGAGAACCTCGATTTCCCCGCTGTTCCGGCCGACGGCCGCGGCCCGCAGCAGCAACCCGGCCGGTGAGACATCGGCCTCCTCCGTCCGGGTTTCCCGGCCCGTGACCCGGACGGGCCGGGGCCTCAGGAACTCCATGCCCGGCGCGTCCGCCAATCCGCGGACCGCGGCCCGGACACCGCCGGACTGGCCCCCTGCCGCGGCGGCGCCGGCGGGCAGGCCCAGCAGCAGCGCCAGCCTCCCGGGCGCCAGCGAAAACTCGTCCTCCACGGTGTCGCGGACGGTGAGCGGCGGCAGCCCAACCAGGCTCCACAGTGGCCCGTACCCGGGGCCGGTCCGGCCGATACGCAGGAGCAGGGTGTTCCTGGCCTCAGCGGACTCGTACTCCCGGTGGCTCGCCCTGACTTCGCCGCAAAGACTCTCCAGCTCCATCCGGACGCGGCCGAGGGCCCGGGCGGCCTCCCCGACGGCGACAATCGCGTTACTGCCCGTCGTATACGAGTCGGACTGGTACGGGAACAGGGCACGCCGCACTGCTTCCGCCTCCGCCTCCGTGTCCGCCAGCTCCCCGACGAGCCCGTCCAAGGCGGAGGCTCCGGCCAGCAGCTCCTCGAACTGGAAACTGAGCCCGCCCACTCCGCCGCGGATCCGCAGCATCCCGTCCACCGCAGCGGCAGGGACGGGCGCTCCCCCGGAGCCGGCCGGCGAGACCTCCGCCATCAGTGCCCCGGCCGCCCCGAGGACAACGCCACGTTCTGGGCGTGCCGCAGCACCACGGCAACGGCCTCCTGCAGGGCTGTCCGGCTGCGACGCAGGGCGGCCGCCTGCTGGGACAGCGCGGTCCGGTAGGCCCGGCCGGCCGGGGACTGCCAGCTCTGCAGTTCCACGCTGACCAAGCGGGCCAGCGCGGCGTCGGCGTGGTCTGCGCAGGCGGCGACCCGGGCGGCAAGCTGCTGGACCTCGTGACTGCGCGATGCGCACGCCGCGGCATCGGAGGCCAGGACGGCCGCGGCGGACACCCCGCTGTCCCCCGCGTTGTGTCTGGTGTTGATGCTGGTGTCCGCACTGGTGGGGGCGCTCCCGCTGGTCATAACACCGACGTTAGGGTCCCCGGCGCGCGGGCTGAAGCCCACCGCCCGGCCATGTGGACAATTGCCGGTGGAACCGTGCTGGGAACCGGAAATCCCGTCCGGAAGTCATATGCACCGCTGCACTTAAGGCCCGGCGGGACTTCGTGAAAGAATCGGGGCATGCCTGAAACTGCCGCCACAGCCGATACCCGCACGCCGTCCGGACGCCTGGCCCTCGCCGCGTCCTCACAACAGATCGCGCTCGGCCCTCTGGATGGCCGCTACCAGGCGGCCGTCGCGCCGCTGGTCGACTACCTCTCCGAGGCCGCCCTGAACCGCGACCGGGTCGCCGTCGAGGTTGAATGGCTCATCCACCTGACCGGCACGAGCGTGCTCCCCGGCGCCGGACCGCTGACCGCGGAGCAGCAGGCGAAGCTGCGCGCCGTCGTCACCGAATTCGACGCCGGCTCGGTCGCCGAACTGGCGGACATCGAAGCCGTCACCGTGCACGACGTCAAGGCCGTCGAGTACTACATCGGCCGCCGCCTGCCCGGTATCGGCATCGAACACCTGACCGCCATGGTGCACTTCGGCTGCACCTCCGAGGACATCAACAACCTCTCCTACGCCCTGGGCATCAAGGGCGCCGTGGAGGACGTCTGGCTGCCCGCCGCCCGGAAGCTCGTCGCACAGATCAGCGCCATGGCCGGGGACAACCGGGCCGTACCCATGCTCTCGCGCACGCACGGCCAGCCGGCCACCCCCACCACGCTCGGCAAGGAACTGGCCGTCATCGCGCACCGCCTGACCCGCCAGCTGGACCGCATCGCCCGGACCGAATACCTCGGTAAGATCAACGGCGCCACCGGCACGTATGCGGCCCACGTGGCCTCCGTTCCCGGCGCCGACTGGGAGCACGTCGCCAAGAGCTTCGTTGAGGGACTGGGACTGAGCTGGAACCCGCTGACCACTCAGATCGAAAGCCACGACTGGCAGGCGGAGCTGTACGCCGACGTCGCGCGGTTCAACCGGATCCTGCACAACGTCTGCACGGACATCTGGAGCTACATCTCGATCGGCTACTTCGTGCAGATCCCGGTCGCCGGCGCCACCGGTTCCTCCACGATGCCGCACAAGGTGAACCCGATCCGTTTCGAGAACGCCGAGGCCAACCTGGAGATCTCCTCCGGGCTGCTGGATGTCCTGGGCTCCACCCTGGTCACCTCGCGCTGGCAGCGCGACCTCACCGATTCCTCGTCGCAGCGCAACATCGGCGTGGCCTTCGGACACTCCCTGCTCGCCATCTCCAATGTGGCCAAGGGCCTGGACCGCCTGAAGGTCGCCGAGGACGTGCTGGCCGCGGACCTCGACACCAACTGGGAAGTCCTCGGCGAAGCCATCCAGATGGTCATGCGCGCCGAGGCCATTGCCGGCGTTGAGGGCATGGAGAACCCGTACGAGCGGCTCAAGGACCTGACCCGCGGGCAGCGCGTCGACGCTGCCAGGATGCAGGAGTTCGTCCAGAGCCTGGGCCTGTCAGCGGACGCGGAAGCCCGGCTGCTGGCCCTGACCCCCGGCACGTACACCGGCATCGCGGACAAGCTGGTGGACCACCTCGCATGAGGCTCCTGCTCATCCGTCACGGCCAGACGCCCGGGAACGTCCTGGGCCAGCTGGACACCGCCCACCCGGGCCCCGGGCTGACCGAGCTCGGCGAGCGGCAGGCGGCCGCGCTGGCGCGGTCGCTGGCGAATGAGCGGATCGACCTTCTTTATGCCTCCACGCTGATCCGCACCCAGATCACGGCCGCGCCGCTCTCGACCGTCCGCGGTTTGGAGGTCGAGGTGCTGGAGGGCCTGCGGGAGATCGAAGCCGGGTCCCTGGAAAAGCTCACCGACAAAGAATCGCACCTGCGCTACCTGGAGACTGTGTTCGGCTGGGCGGCGGGGGAACTGCACCGCAGGATGCCGGCCGGGCCCAGCGGGCACGACTTCTTCGAGCGCTACGACGCCTCGATCACCCGGATCGCAGCCGCTGCGGGCGGCGACGCGGCGACGGTGGCCGTGGTCAGCCACGGCGCCGCAATCCGGGTCTGGACGGGCCTTCGGGCCAGCAACGTGGAGGCGGGCTTCGCCGCCCGCCACGTCCTCGCCAACACCGGGATTGTGGCCCTGGAGGGGGATCCCGACGCCGGCTGGCGGCTCATCCACTGGGACGACAGTCCCGTCGGCGGCCTGGCGCTGGTGGACCCGGCGGCGGCGGACCCGACCGGCGGCACGCTGTAACTGAATTCTCCGAACCCTAACGCGGAGGAAACACGGCCGAAACCGGCGGTGCCTAGGGTTGATCTGCATAACCCTTCGGCGAAGCGAGGCAGCCATGCAGACGAACCCGCGGCTCAACATCCGGCAGGTCACCTGGGCCAACCCGGTGGGCGCGGATCTCCGCGCAGCCCAACAGGCCGAACTCGACGCCCGCTTCGGCACGAGCGACCACGAACCCGGACCGCCGCCGTCGGAGGCTGACACAGCCGTCTTCCTCGTCGCCCACGACAAGGCGTCCGGGCAGCCCGTGGGCTGCGGCGGACTGCGCATCCTCGACGAGCACACCGCCGAGATCAAGCGGCTCTACGTGCTGCCGTACACCCGCGGTTCCGGGGTAGCCAGCTCCATCCTCGCGGCCCTGGAAGCGCACGCGCACAGCCTCGGCATCACGTCCATCACCGCGGAGGCAGGATCGGTGCAGACTGACGGCCGGCAGTTCTACCAGAACTCCGGCTTTGTCCCGGTGCCGAACTTCGGGCCCTACATCGGGGTGGAGCACTCCTACTGTTATGCGAAAGCCATCGACTCGCACAGCGCCGCCCATACCGCCATGGCCTGAGCGGGCCCGGAGTTCAACGCCGTCAGCCGGCACCCGGCTTGCCGCCTCGCCTGCCAGCCAGCCGCAGCAGCTCGTCGCGCAGGGGTTGGGCACTTTCCGCGAGCGCCAGCCGTGCCATGGCGGAGGACGCCACGCGCAAGGCCTGGCTGCGCAGCAGCCTTCGCCGGTTGTACGCGCGCAGGGCCTCCGGAACAGGTCGGGAGTTGAGCAGATCCGCGAGCGTCACGGCGTCGATCAGCGCCTCGCAGGCGCCGCGCCCCAGGTTGGGGGTCATCCCGTGCGCCGCGTCCCCCACCAGCACCGCACCGTCCCGCTGGTAGCTGCCCGGGTAGGGCACCGTCCAGACCCTTTGTGCCAGCGTTTCCCCCGGCGTCGCGGCCGTCAGGATGCGGTCTATGCCGGCGGCCCGGCCGGACAGCCGCGTCCGGGTGAGCGCCAGGGCCTCCTCGACGTCGATGCCGCCGGGTCCCAGCCCCGACCGGTAGGAGGCGTACCAGTAGGTCCGGCCGCGGGACGCGGGCGTTATGCCAAACAGCTGCCCGCGCCCCCAGTATTCACCGCCGCCGCCGGGCGGTACCGGCTCGTTGATGATGCCGCGCAGGGCAAGATAGGGGCTGAGCCTGGCCCTGCTGCGTCCGCCCCAGACGCTGCGGCGGACAATGCTGTGCACCCCGTCGGCGCCAACCACAAGTCCCGGCCGCGGCAGTGATGCCACCGGGCCGTAGGCCCTGGCCACCGAGTCCGGCACCGCCGCGTCCAGCAGCCGGAGCAGCTCCGCACGCGACACCCCGATGACGCCCGGCGCCCGCGCTTTGAGCAGAACGGCCCCGGATCCGTCCCGCAGTGCCATGCCGCCGAAATCGGAGCCGGCCGCACGGACGGCCGGGAGAATACCCACCCCGCCAAGGGCCCGCTGGGCTTCCGGCCACATGGCCAGGGACGTCTCCACCGACGGCGGCTCTTCCCGCCGCTCGTGGACGGTCACCTGAAAGCGTTTGGTGTCAAGGCATGCGGCCAGCGCGAGCCCCGCGATGCCGCCGCCAACGATCGAGAGAGCGTCCATGCCCAGAGTCTACGGCCGGCGCCCGGGCCCGGCGGGTCCCGTCACACTCCCGCAGGCTGCGCCGCCGTCGACTAATCTCGCACTATGGAACCGGCCGACATCACCTTCCGCACCCGCAAATGGGTGCGTCCCGAAGACCTCAACGCGAACGGCACGCTGTTCGGCGGAAGCCTGCTGAAATGGATCGACGAGGAAGCGGCGATCTACGCCATCCTGCAGCTCGGCAACGGCAGGGCCGTCACGAAGTACATTTCCGAAATCAACTTCGTCAGCTCGGCTGTCCAGGGCGATCTGATCGAGATGGGGCTGACGGCCACCCGCTTCGGGCGCACCTCGCTCACCATGCGCGCCGAGGTCCGCAACATGATCACCAGGCAGAGCATCCTCACGATCGAGGAAATCGTCTTTGTGAACCTCGATCCGCACGGCAAGCCGGCACCGCACGGGTACACCGAGATCACCTATGACCGGGACCGGATCCCGACGCACCACCTGACGGAGACGCTCGCGGAGGACTAAGGCCCCAACGGGGACCAGGCGGCCGTGGCCCGGGACTGATGGCGGCCAGCGGGCCCGCTACGCCCAGAAATCGTCCCACTTGGCGGTGTCTTCGGAGTACTCGCGGCCCTCGGCAATCCGTCCGTCGCGGACCACAAACGCAATGACCGTGCCCATGTCGAGTGTCTTGCTGTGGGTCTGCTGGATCGCGACCGTGTGTTCTTCCCCGCCGACAATGTCCTGGACGTCGGCTTGAAAGGACCCCTCGCTGCGCGCTCCCAATTCGCCGAAATACGCCAGCACGGCGTCTCGGCCCTGCTTCGTTCCCGACAGCACGCCGTTGCCGGCTGCGTGCCAGACGGCGTCCTCCGCGAAGATTTCACCGAGTGTTGCCATATCGCCTGCGTTGAAGGCCTCGTACCCACGCCGGACCAGTTCAACATTTTCTGCGGTTCCCATGTCGGGCACCTCTCCGTCATCTTTGTCGGGTTTTTTGGACGACTCAAGGCTATTCCTGGTCTGCGGGCATGTCGATGGATCCCTGGTTACCGTCGGGAACGAGACCGGCGCGCGTACGGAAAAGCCGGGCCCTGCCAGGCCGAGCCCGGATGTTCACAGCGGGTTCAGGCCCAGGGCGCACGATGTTCACCCGGACCCACCAGACTCGGTGGCCAAGGTCGCGCTATTTCATCAATTTGATGGCCATAACCGCTAAATCCGGCGCTTCCCGCTATAGGCTGGCCGGACAAATGCCATCTGGCCCCGTTCAGAAATGAGTCCCACTCGTGCGCAGATTGAAAACCATGGTTGCCGGCGCTGTCGCCGTCGCCCTTCTTTCCGGCTGTGGAGCGGGCGGCGCAGCCCCCGCCGCGTCCGGAGCAGCTACCGGCCCCGCCGCCGTCGCCCCCTCGGGGCCGCCCTCCGGCGAAACGCTGATCGTCTACACCAATTCCAACGGTGAAGGCCGTGGCGAATGGCTGACGAAGAAGGCGGCCGACGCCGGCTTCAAGATCGAAATCGTCGGCGCCGGCGGCGCGGACGCCACCAACAAGCTGATTGCGGAGAAGAACAACCCGATCGCGGACGTTGCCTTCGGACTCAACAACATGTACTTCGAGCAGATCAAGGCAGCCGGTGCCATCGCCCCCTTCACCCCTGCCTGGTCCGCGGAAGTCGACGCCGCCAAGGGCGACCCGTCCGACAGCAAGGCGTACTGGCCGCTGGTCCAGCAGGCCATCCTGCTCGGCTACAACACCGAGAAGTTCAGCGCGGACGAGGCGCCCAAGGACTGGACCGATTTGTGGACCCAGGACAAGTTCAAATCCCGCTACGAGCGGGTGACCGGCCTCGGGACGGCCACCGCGCAGCTGGTCTTCGCCAGCATCCTGACGCGGTACAAGGACGAGACCGGCGACCTGGGCGTCTCGGATGAGGGGTGGCAGCAGGTCGAAGCGTACTTCAAGAACGGGACACCGGCCGTGGCCAAGACCGACCTCTTCGCCCGCATCGCCGCGGGGGACACGGACATGGGACAGATGCCCTCCTCAATCATTCTCGAACGTGAAAAGTCGTTCAGCGTCGATGTGGCAACCGTGATGCCTTCAGTAGGCGTACCGCTGGCCATCGAGCAGGTCGCCCTGGTCAAGGGAACGGACAAGCAGGACGAGGCCCTCAAGTTCATCGACTGGTTCGGCAGCGCGAAGACCCAGGGTGAGTGGTCCCAGCAGTTCAACTCCATGCCGGTGAACAAGGCCGCCGTGGCCACGGCCAAGCCCGAGGTCGTCGAATTCTTCAACACGCTCAAACAGCAGGACATCGACTGGACCTTCGTGCAGGAGAACATGGGCGCCTGGGTGGAAAAGATCGAACTGGAATACATGAGCTGACCCGAGGGAGGGCTGCAGCCGGCCAGCCGGCTGCAGCCCGCGCTTTTTCCGTTGGACACCCCGCTTCGCCGCCAGCCAAGGACAGGTTGCCATGATCCGTTTCGAGAACATCGAAGTCACCTTCGGCGACTTCACCGCCATCCCCAGCCTTGACCTCCAGGTGGAACCGGGGGAATTCTTCACCCTGCTTGGTCCCTCGGGCTGCGGGAAGACGACCGCGCTCCGCACCCTGGCGGGATTCATTGAGCCGTCCGCCGGCGAGGTCTATGTCGACGGCAAGGCCGTCACCCGGCTCCCGAGCGACAAGCGCCAGGTCGGCATGGTGTTCCAGAACTACGCCCTGTTCCCCAGCATGAGCGTGTGGGAGAACATCGCCTTCGGCCTCCGGGTGCGCAAGGAGAAGCCGGCCGAAAGTGACCGCCTCGTCCGCGATATCGCCCGGCGGGTTGACCTCTCCGAGGACCAGCTGCGCAAAAACGTGGCGGAGCTGTCCGGCGGACAGCAGCAGCGCGTCGCGGTCGCCCGGGCGCTCGTGCTGCAGCCCAAGATCCTGTTGCTCGACGAGCCGCTCTCCAATCTGGACGCCAAGCTTCGCCACCAGCTCAGGCAGCAGCTCAAGGATCTTCAAAGCGAGTTCGGCATCACCACGGTCTACGTCACCCATGACCAGGACGAGGCCCTGGCGATGAGCGACCGGGTGGCCGTCTTCAACAAGGGGGTGGTGGAACAGATCGGCACTCCGCAGAGCATCTACGACGAATCCGCCACCGAGTTCGTCTGCAATTTCATCGGGGACAGTTCACGCCTGACGGCCGGGTTCGTCGCTGAGCTGAACCGGCAGTCAAGCCACGTCCTCGATCCCGCGGCCAACTCCTACCTTCGCGTGGAAAAGGCATCGCTGGATCCCGCCGGCGGCAACGGCTCGGCCGTCCCGGTGCAGGGAACTGTCGTCTCGAAGACCTATCACGGCCTGCACAGCCGGTTCATCGTCCGCTGCCACGGTGCCGATATCCGGCTGCTGGTCAAGGAGGACGGCGGGACCCATCCCGCCACGGGCAGCCAGGCCACGGTGTACGTCCAGCCCTCCCACGTCCTCCAGTACCACCCGGAGACAGGTGTCTCACTCAGAAACCGCCTGCAGGAAGTGACCAGCCTGTGAGCACGGCGGGCGGCCCGAACGGCGCGAGCATCCGGAGCATGCTCCGCTCCCCCGCAGTCCTGATCGTCGGGGTCGTGCTGACCTGGTTCATTGCGGCTTTTCTCGTCTGGCCCAATGCCAATGTGCTGATCCAGACCTTCTTCCCGGACGGCAGCTTCTCCGGGCGCGCCGCCGAGAAGCTCTTCTCCTCCCAGCGGGCGATGAAATCCCTGGGCAACAGTTTTCTGCTCGCGGTCGCCCTATCCATCACGGTCAACGTGGTGGGAATCTTCATTGTGCTGGTGACCCAGTACTTCAGGATCCGCGGCTCCAGGGTCCTGTTTCTCGGTTACGCCACCACCTTCATCTACGGCGGCATTGTGCTGGCGGCCGGCTACAAGTTCATCTACGGGGACAAAGGCATCGTGACCGGTTTCCTGGTGGGGCTGTTTCCCGGCATGGATCCCGGCTGGTTTTCCGGTTTCTTTGCCGTCCTGGCCGTCATGACGTTCGCCACCACGACAAACCACATGCTGTTCGTCACCAACGCGCTGAAGGGTGTGGATTACCAGACCATCGAGGCGGCCCGGAACATGGGGGCCTCCACCTGGACCATCCTCCGGCGGATCGTCCTGCCGATGCTCAAACCGACGCTCTTCGCCGTCACCGTCCTCTCGTTCCTGACCGGCCTCGGGGCCCTCAGCGCCCCGCAGGTCCTCGGCGGCCGGGAGTTCCAGACCATCACGCCAATGATCCTCACCTTCAGCAACAGCCCGACGTCGAGGGACCTCGCCGCCCTGCTGGCCGTGATCCTCGGTGTGGCCACCATCCTGATGCTGGCGGTCATGACCCGGCTGGAAAAGGGCGGAACGTACTTCTCGGTGTCAAAAGTCTCCTCCGGACTGCAGAAGCAGCAGATCCGCAACCCCGTGGCCAACGCTCTCGTCCACACCGCCGCGTACCTGCTGTTCGCCGTCTACACGCTGCCCGTGGTGCTGATCGTGGTGTTCTCCTTTGCCGACGGCGCCGCGATCCAGACGGGCCAGCTGCTGCCGGGGAGCCTGACCTTCGACAACTACATCCGGGTCCTCACCCAGCCCTCGGGCCTGCGGCCGTTCATCATCAGCATCGTCTACAGCGCGCTGGCCGCGCTGATCGCCGTCGGAGGCCTGCTCTTCGTGGCCCGGCTCCTGCAGAAGTACCGCAACTGGGTGACGTCGGTGGTGGAGTACCTCCTCCACATCCCGTGGATCCTCCCCTCCGCCCTGCTCGCCCTGGGCCTGATCCTCAGCTACGACCATCCGAACCCGCTGGTGGGCGGCGCCGTCCTGACCGGGACCACGGTAATCCTGCTCATCGCCTTCGTGACCGTCAAGATCCCGTTCACCCTGCGGATGCTCAAGGCCTCCTTCGCCTCGGTCAACTCCTCGCTCGAGGAGGCCGCCAACATCATGGGCGCCAAGACGCTGTACGTGCTCCGCCGGATCCTGCTGCCGATCGTTCTGCCGGCCGCCGCGGCCATCACGGCGCTCAACTTCAACAGCATGCTGGACGACTACGACACCGCCATCTTCCTGGCCCACCCGCTGTTCCAGCCCCTGGGACTGGTCATTAAGGCCAACACGGACGGCGCCGAGGGTGTCGACGGGGTCTCAAACACCTTCGTCTACACGGTGCTGCTGATGGTCATCACCGGCGTGACGATGTATCTGGTCTACGGCCGGGCAGGCCGGAAGTCCGCCAAAGCCGCGGGGGCAGGAACGGCTGACAAAGAGGGCACGACGCCGGCCCTGGTCGAAGCCGCTCCCGCCGAATCGGTGCGCGTCCCCTAGCCCGCCGGCCGGCCGGGTGTCAGTGCGCGCCCGGCCAGCCGGTGTAGGCCTCGGCGAGGTAGGCCCGCCCGTGGCGGGATGACACCACCGAGTTGAGCTCGCCGAGCTGGCGGGCGCGGGCGAAGTCGTCGGCGCCGACCGGGGTGTGCAGCATGGACGTCATCCAGTAGGAGAACTGCTGGGCCTTCCAGACCCGGTCCAGGGCGCGGTCGCTGTAGGCATCCAGGAGCACGGTGTTTCCGGTCTTGTAGAAGCTGTCGAGACCTTCAAACAGCACCTTGACGTCGTGCAGCGCCAGGTTCAGGCCCTTGGCTCCGGTCGGCGGGACGGTGTGGGCGGCGTCGCCGGCGAGGAACAGCTTCCCGTGCCGCATCGGGGCGTGCACGAAGCTGCGGAACTTCAGGACCGTCTTGTCGATGACCGGGCCCTCCTTGAGTTCGAAGCCGTTGCCGTTGACCCGGCTGCGGAACGCGTCCCAGATCCGGTCCTCGCTCCAGTTGTTGACGTCCTCGTTCGGGTCGCACTGGAAGTACATCCGCTGCACGGTCTCGGTCCGCTGGCTGATCAGCGCGAAGCCGTTCTCGGAGTTGGCGTAGATCAGCTCGTCGGAGCTGCGCGGCGCTTCGGCCAGGATCCCGAACCAGGCGAACGGGTACTCGTGGAAGTACCACTTGCGCCGGGCTTCCGGGATCTGGAAACGGCTGTGGCTGCGCGAGCCGTCGGCGCCGGCGATGAAGTCCGCCTGCAGCTCCCATTCCGCACCGTCGGCGTCGGTGAACCAGACCTTCGGCGAGCCTTCGAGGTCATGGACGGTGGTGTCGGTGACGCTGTAGCGCACATCGCCGCCGTCGGCCTGGCGCCGTGCGGCGAGATCGAGGAAGACGTCGGTCTGGGGGTACAGCCAGACCGACTCGCCGACGAGGTCTTGGAAGTCGATCCGGTGGCTCTCGCCGTTGAAGCGCAGCTCGATGCCGTCGTGCCGGTCGCCGTCGCGCAAAACGCGGTCCGAGACGCCGCTGTCCACGAGCATGTTCACGGATCCGTGTTCCAGGATGCCCGCGCGGACGGTTTCCGAGATTTCCTGGTGGCTGCGGATCTCGATCACGGTGGATTCGATTCCTTGCTGGGCCAGCAGGTGGGAGAGCATCAGCCCTGCCGGGCCGGCGCCCATGATGGCGACCTGGGTGGAGATGACTTTGCGGTTTGCCATGGTGTCCTCGCTTCGTTGCGGGGCCCGGACTGGTGGGCGTCAGGGTCCGTGGGGATTCTCTGGCTCCAGTGTGCGCCCGGGTACGTGATGGGCGTTACTCGAATTCCGCTGAATGGAATCCAGCCGCTCCCGTTGCCCCCGGCAGCTGCCGGCCGATCCCGCGGGCAGCGGTCTGCAGGGCCGGAACCAGCGCCTGCAGCCGCATCTCGCGCAGGGGGACGACGACGCCGAGTGCGGCCACGGTGCGGTGCCTGGCGTCCCGCACGGGGACGGCAATCCCCCAGGTGTCCGGGTCCACGACTCCGGCCAGCTGCGCGAAGCCGTGGGCGGCCGTCTCCTGGAGCAGGGCGCGGAGATCCTCCGGCCGGACCTTGCCGGCAGGATCATGGAACTGGCGGAGGTACTCCGCCTGGACCGGCGGTGGCTGGTTGGCCATCAGCGCCAGCCCGGCGGAGGACACGTGGACGGGCATCCGTCCGGCGACCCGGGCCCGGTTCGCCACGGAGCCGCGGCGGGAGAGCCGCTCCACGAAGAGCGCCTCCCAGCCCTCCAGCACGGCCAGGTTCACGTTCTGGTTCAGCACCTGCTGGATGTCCTCCATAAAGGGCATGGCCGCCTGGCGGAGGGCCAGGGTGGGGGAATTCCGGTTGACGAGCTCCCACAGGCGCAGGCCCAGCCGGACGGACCCCCCGCCGCCCAGTTCCAGGAGGCCATGTCCGGCAAGCTGCCGGACCAGCCGGTGGGCGGTGCTCAGCGGCAGTCCGGCCCGGTCGGCGAGCTCGGAGAGGGGCAGCACGGTGACGCCCTCGGGGAACGCCGAGATCACCCTGACGACGCGGTCCACCACAGAGTCCCCGGTGCCGGAGTTCGCCATTGCCTGCACTTTCCGTTGAATGGATTCTGGTTTCACTCTACGCCGCCGTTTCGGCTGGCCCGGGACAGTGCGTTGGTTACAGGGCCCGGCTGAGGCTTCGCCGCAGGAGCCAGGCACCCAGCGCGAGCAGCGCGGCGGCCATACCGGCGAGCACGCCCAGCTCGGGCAGGACGTCACCCAGGGTGCCCTCGTGACGCTGGATGGAGGCCAACGCTTCATAGGCCCAGCGGTGCGGCGTGGCGAAGGAGATCGCGGCCAGCGTTTCCGGGAAGAACTCGGGCGGCACCATGCAGCCGCCCAGGCCCGCCAGCACGAGTCCGCCGCCCACCCCCACGCCGGCGGCGGCAGTGTCGTTGTCCATCACCGATCCGACCATCATCGCGGCAGCTGCCGCGACGGTGCAGAAGAGCACGAGCACGAGGGCGGAGAGCCACAGATTGCCCCAGTCGACGCCAAACAGCAGCGAGGTGCCGACCATGATGAATCCGCCCTGCACGAAGGCGATGGCGAAGCGCCCCAGCGCCTGCCCGGCCACAATCTGTCCGCTGGAAACCGGGGCGGACATGACCCGTCCGACGACGCCGAACCGCCGCGCCTGGATCAGCGTGGCCGCGCCGGTGAGTGAGCTGAGGAAGACAAAGAGCAGCAGCTGCTGGGAGGCGCCGAGATCGAACTTCCCCAGCCCCCGGAACTTCTGCACGACGTCGCCGGTATCCACGACCTCCACCGTCGGCACGGCCACCTGGACCGCCGCCTCGGCAAGGGCGGGCCGGGCCTGCTCCTCGGGGATTCCCGCGCCGGTCAGGGCCGCGAGCTGGCTCCGGTCCAGGCCTACCGCCTGCACGGCCGTGCGGACCTGCTGCATCACGGCCACGGCGGAGGACTGCGGGGCCATCACCACGTCGAGCTCCGCCGGCCGCCCGGCGTCGAAAGCGTCAGCATCGGAGTCGTCAAGGAAAACGCCGACGTCGGTGCGCCCGCGGCTGAGGTCCGCCCGGGCGGCGTCCGCGCTGCTTGCCGTGACGTCGACGCCGGAGGACTCAAGCTCCGCGGTCAGGGCCTGGGCGAGCGTGCCGCCGGATCCGGCGATCGCCACCCGGGGCTGGCCGCTGCCGGCACCGAACTGCGAGCCGAGCAGCAGGATGAGCATGAGCGGAAAGATGAAGACGAAGAAAATGTTCGACTTGTCCCGCAGGAAGCGCCGCAGTTCCACCGTAGCGATCGCGACCATGGCCCTCATGCCTGCGCCCCCCGGTCCGGGAGGAGGCGCGAGAGGACCAGCCCGGCCGCGGCGAACGCCAGCATGACCGCGACCGGCCCCGCCACGTCCCCGAGGCTTCCGCCCCCGGCAGAGATCCCGAGGCCCCGGATGAAGGCCCCGATCGGGTTGAGGTCCAGCAGCGTCGCAGCGAAACCGGTGCCCTGGACCGGGAAGAAGGCACCTCCCGCGATCCCCAACACCATCGCCAGGATCGACTGCGCCACGTTGGCCTGCTCCGCCGTCCGGACCAGCCGCGCGACGACGAACGTCAGGCTGGTGGCCGCCGTCACGACGCTGAGAATCAGGGCGGCCACCACGAGCGGGGAGCCGAAGGAGACCCCGAACAGCCGGGAGCCGGCGGTGAGCAGGACGGCGGTGGCAACGACGCCCAGGATGAAGCCGGTGCAGGCCTTGGCCGTGATCACGGCGCCGCCGGTGACGGGCATCGACCGGAGCCGGGCCAGGGTGCCCTGTTCCCGCTCCGCGAGCAGCCCCAGCACACCGAATCCGACCGTGAACATCAGGAACAGCCCGGCCTGCCCTGCCACCAGCGTGCCGCGGAGCGAGAGCTGTTCGGCGGCGGCCTGCCCTTCGGCCAGGGTGAGCAGGGCCGGTCCGGCCGCGGCCTGCTGGGCAAGCGCCGCGAGGTCCTGGTGCGGCAGCCCGGAAAGGCCGCCGGCGGCGGCGGTCGCCGTGCCGGCGGCAAACTGGTCCACGACCCCCTGGACCACGGAGATCAGCACGCCGGTTTCCAGCGAGGCGTTGTCACCCTCGACCAGCTGGACCGACGCGGGCTGCCCGGACAGCACCGCGTTGGTGAAGCCTTCGGGAATGATAATGCCGAGGTCCGCGCCGCTGGCCTGGGTCTCGGTGCGGACGTCCGCGGCCGGGACCCGCTTGATGGTGACGTCCATGATCTCCAGTGTTTCGACGGCGCCGAGCAGCGCGGCACCCAGCGGGTCGGCGTCGTCCGCGCTGGCGACGACGGTGGCCGGCTGCAGGTCAACGGTGTCCTCGCCGAGTCCGCCGAACACCAGGCTCAACACCCCCATGAGCGCCAGGGGGACGATGAGGGAGAAGATGAAAACGGACTTGTCCCGGATGCGCTGGCGCAGGTCGTTCGCGACCATGGTCCACAGACCGGGCATCTCAGTCCCTCAGCGCTTTGCCGGTCAGGTGCAGGAAAACGGACTCCAGGTCGGGCCGGACAATCTCCACGGACGTCACGGACATTCCGGCGTGCCCGGCGCCGGTCACGATCCCTGCGAGTGCGGTGGGTCCGTCGCTGACCGTGAGGATGAGTCCGGCGCCGTCGTTGTCGACGCGCTGCACGGCCGGCAGCCCGCGCAGGGCCTCCGCGGCGCGGGACATGCTGCCGCCGCCGCGGAGGTTGATCCGGTCGACGCCGCCGGTGAGCGTGATCAGCTCGTCCCGGGTGCCCTCTGCCTGGATACGGCCCTCATCGATGATCGCAATCCGGTCGCAGAGCCGCTCGGCCTCCTCCATGTAGTGCGTCGTGTAGAGCACCGCCATCCCTTCGACGGAGAGCCGCTCCACGGATTCGAGGATGGCGTTGCGGGACTGCGGATCCACCCCGACCGTGGGTTCGTCCAGGATCAACAGCGTGGGCCGGTGGAGCAGGCCGATGCCGATGTTCAGCCGGCGCTTCATGCCGCCCGAGTACTTCTTGGTCAGGTCTCCGGCACGGTCACTGAGGCCGATCAGCTCCAGCACCTCGTTGGTGCGTCCGGCGAGCTCCTTGCCGCTGAGCCCCTGCAACCGGCCGAAGAACTTCAGGTTTTCCCGCGCGGTCAGGTCCGGGTAGATGGCCAGTTCCTGCGGGACCAGGCCGATGATCCGCTTGGCCTCCGTCTCGGACGGGGTCATGGCCCGGCCCGCCACGCGGACGGTTCCCTCGTTGGCGGGGATCAGGCCCGCGACCATGGAGATGATGGTGGTCTTGCCGGCGCCGTTGGGTCCCAGCAGCCCGTAGGTTTCGCCAGTGCGGATGTGGAAGGACACGCCGTCGACAGCGGTCAGGTCCCCGTAGCGCCGGACGAGTCCGCTGACGTCCAGCACGTCCTTGGTTGTTACCTCAGCAACTTCCACAAGCACTCCCCCAGTCGCGTTGCACAGTCGTGTCCAGACTAGCCTTCCGTGCCGGATTACGCCGGGACAGGGCACTTAGACCCCAGGCTGCCGATCAGAGGGGTGCGCGAAACCGCCGCCACACCGCCGGGGCCAGCACGACGGCGATGCCGACGGCCGCTCCGATGACGGTGTGAAAGATCCGGTCCCGCAGCAGGGTGCCCGGCGCCGTGGGAACCACCAGCAGGGTCGAAATCAGGGCCAGCGGCGTAACGAAGATCTGGGCCAGGAGGTATTGGCGGGCGATGAACATCTCCGCGCCGAACTGGCAGGCGGCAATGATGAGGACAGTCTGCCAGGGGTCGGGCTGGAGGAGCAGGATCCCCGCAAGGAGTACGAGCCCGAGAGCCGTGCCCATGATTCTTTGCAGCCCGCGGCTGATCCGGTGCCGGGTGGTGTGGCCCACCAGCGGCACGACGGCGGCCACCATCGCCCAGTAGTTGTGGCCGAAGCCCAGCCGTTGCCCAACGAGCGTTGCCAGGGTTCCGGCCAGGCCCGCAGCGACGAGGTAGCCGATACTTTCGTGCAGTGCCGTCCGCTTTTCGGCCGGTGTGAGTGGTGCGGGGGGAGGACGGACCCACGGTGTTCGGCGGCTCCGGACCAGGCGGGCGGACATGCCGACCAGCAGGGAGAAGACGACGGTCGCCACGGCCACGAGCATGCCCTGCCAGAGCGGCGGCTGGTTGGGGATGGACGCGATCGCGGCGAAGGCAAAGATGTGGAACAGCGAGCCGGCGGGGCGGAGCCGCCACCAGGCGACGACCAGCGAGCAGCTTCCGGCCACCAGGGTAGTCGCCACGACCTGGAGCCAGATGGTCCCCGCGGCCGGTAGCGCGAAGGCCACGCCTGCCCGGGCGGTCAGGGCAGCGAGCAGCATCACCGCCACCATCAGCGTCCCTGCACGGACTTGAAGCCCGAAGCGCTTGGCGTGCGGCTCGTTGCGGCCGTAGATCCCGGTGAAGGCTCCGAAGGACGCGAAGATCGCCAGGTCCAGGCGGTCAAGCAGCACCAGCGTGATCAGCGGGACAAAAACACTGATGGCGCAGCGGAGAGCGACTTGGTGGTCCTTGTTGCCGGGAGCAATGGTGAACATCTCGGCAAGCATCTTCACAGGTGGTGGCGCCCTTCTTTGCGGTCGGATTATGACGACGGCGGCGCTGGCATCCAAGCCCGATTTTACGCCCGGAAGGAGGCGGGCCGGTCATCCCCGTCCATTCAGTGGAACCGGCCCCGGTCGGGAGGCCGGGCCGGAGAAGTGATAGCGTCTAGCGGTTGATTCCCCGCGCCCCAGGGGCACGGCACACAGAGACAAATCAAGGCACACCGGAGGACCCATGCTCAAAGGATTCAAGGACTTCATCCTGCGCGGCAACGTGATCGAACTGTCCATCGCGGTCGTGGTCGGCACCGCATTCACCGCCCTGGTCAGCGCCTTTACCTCGAACATCGTGAACCCGATCATCGCGGCGGCCGGCGGAGTCGAGACCAAGGGGCTGGGCTTTTGGATCTGGCCGGGCAACGACAAAACGTTCGTCAACTTCGGCGCGGTCATCACGGCGTTCGTCACGTTCATGATCACGGCCGCCGTCGTCTACTTCATTTTCGTGGCGCCGATGAACCGGATCAACCATCTGGTCAAGAAGCGGCTCGCCACCGCGGAGCCGGAGGAGGAGGCGCTCCCGGCGGACACGGCCCTGCTGGCCGAAATCCGCGACCTGCTGGCGCAGCTCGCGGGTGCGGATCCTGGGCGGACGTCCGGCCACAACTTGGGGCCTGCCCGCGAGCACACCGCCGAGGCGGCCGGCCAACGCAGCATCTAGGCCGCGAGAAATCGTCACCGGCCGGCAATAGGACTGAAACAGCCACCGGACATCATGGGACCCATGAAGCCCTCAGCCCGCGGCCAAAAGCGCGGCGGATCCCAGGCCCCGGCCGCCTCCGAACTGAGCTGCGAAGTCTGCGGCCAGATGCCCGAACCGACCAAGACCCGGCTGACCCTGGCCAACGTCGCCGTGATGCTGCCGATCGAACTGGCGGTCCACGCGGCGGTGGTGGGGACGCACCTGCCCTATGTGGCGAAGGTCCTGGTCCTCACGCTGACCGCCACCGTCCTTGTCATCTGGGTGGCGGAACCGTCCGCGGCGCGGATGCTTCGGCGCTGGCTGCACGCTCCCGCCCTGCGGCACCGCCGCCGGCTCGGCACCGCACCGGCCCTGTGGCGGGCCCGCACGGTGTTGAACGACCGGCCCGGCTCCCTGCAGAAACTCACGCAGTCCCTGGCCAGGCTGGACACCAACATCCTGAGCATTCACGTGCACCCGGTCGACGGCGGCGTGCTGGATGAGTTTGTGCTGTCCGCGCCCGGCGAGCTGGGCGAGGCGGACCTGCTGAAGGCCCTGCGCGACGGCGGCGGCAGCGATCCGCATGTCTGGCCCACCACGGCGCTGGCCATGGCGGACGGGCAGACCGGGGCCCTGAGCCTTGCAGCCAGAATCGCGGCCAACCCCGAGGAGTTGCCACTTGCGGTGGCCGAACTCCTGCGCGCACGGATCGAGGCCAGGCCGAACACGGGCACTGCGGCTCCTGCAGTCAGCGGAGCGGCCGGGCCGGCATCGGACGGGACCGTGCTGAGGATCCCGACGGCCTGGCACGGTCCCATCACGTTTGTCCGTCCCGGCGAGCCGTTCACGCCGGCGGAGTCCGCCCGGGCTCACCGGCTGGCCGAGCTCGCGGAGATCCTCGCGCACAGCCCGGCCACCGGCCGGTGACGCCGGAGGTCTGGAGATCCAGGCAGTCGCTAGGCGACGGCGGCGGTCATCAGGATCTTCAGGGCGTCGCGCTCGACGGCCACGGAGAGATGCGTTCCGGTGCCGAGGTGGTCACCGTCCAGCTGGAATTCCTGCTCGCGCTCCAGGGTGATCTCTGCGGATTTGCCCTGGAAGTACTCCACTGATTCGGTCTCGCGCTTGTTCCGGCCGAAGATCCCGGCAACAACCCCCAGCCAGCCAAGCCGGCCCCGCGGGGCCAGGACCAGCAGGTCCAGCACACCGTCGTCGATCTTGGCGTCCGGGAAGATCTCGACGCCGCCCATGATCCGTCCGCAGTTGCCGATCATAACGCTGCGGATCCTGCGGCGGACGGGCTCCCCGCCGTCGACGCTGATCCTCGCCTTGACCGGCTTCCCGGGGAGCTTGCGGATGCCCGCCTCCACGTACGCGAGCCAGCCCATGCGGTCCTTGAGCACATCGACGGTGTCGGCCATGATGGCGGCGTCGTAGCCGAGTCCGGCCATCACCAGGAACACCTGCTCGTCATCCGAATGGTTCAGCCGCGCCTTGACGACGTCGATGGCCTTTTCGCTGCCGTTGAGCACGTCGTAACAGGCCGAGACGGGATCGGTGATGTCCACGCCGAGGTTGCGGGCCAGGAGGTTGCCAGTGCCCAGCGGCACCAGGCCCATAGGTGTTCCAGTGCCGGCGAGCACCTCGGCGACGCAGCGCACGGTACCGTCGCCGCCGGCGGCAATGACGACGTCGACCCCGGCCTCCAGTGCCTGGCGCGCCTGGCCGGCTCCCGGGTCTTCGACCGTGGTCTCGAGCCAGAGCGGCTCGGCCCAGCCCTGCGTTTCGCACAGCCGGAGGATTGCGCCCTGGAGCGCCGGACCACCCGATTTGGCGGGGTTGATGATGACGGCGGCGCGCTGAACCTGTGGGGTGCTGTCCGGCGCGGAATTGTTCTCTGGCATGGCATCCTTCGGGGGCAGGGGGGCGTGGGTGTCCCGGATTGAAATCCTAGCGGGATTCCGCACGTAACTTCCGCAGCCGGGGCTCGAACCGTGGACGCCCGCGCGCCGGAGTCACTAGACTGGCCATGCTCAAGTACTGGAGCATGCCGTCCCAAGCCTTCTTCGGGCCGGCTGCCTGTCTGGAACAGCCTGACAGGTCGCACTCCAGGGGCGGGAAGCGGGAGCACATGTCCGAATCACAGGAGAACTACTCGGCCGAGGCCGAAGCGTCCAGCACGGACCCCCACGACTGGGGGCGCGCCATGGCGCGGGCGGTCACGCGGCTGGCGGAGCAGCTTGCCCCGGCGGACAGCGAGGACATCCATGCCTCCCTTGTGGGCAAGGACCTGCATCTGAAGATCCGTGACGACGAAGCAGGGGTTACCATCACGGTGTCCACCGCACCGGCGGCGGACTCGTCCAGCTGAGCGCCCCTGGCGTCCGGAGCCCCCTAGCGTCCGGAGGACAGGTCCGCGGAGATGACTTCGGCGGTGGCCACCGTTGCCGCCCGCACCGAGTCCAGGTAGGCCGCAGGATCCGGCCGGTTCGCGACCGACTGGGCCTGCAATGACACGTTGATGGCGGCGACCACCTTGGGACCGTCGTGGACCGGCGCGGCAATCGACATCAGCCCGAGCTCGAGCTCCTGGTTCAGCAGGCACCAGCCCTGCTCCCTCACGGTGGCCAGTTCGGCGAGCAGTCCCTCGCGCGTGCCGATGGCCAGCGGGGTCAGGGGCCGGATGTCAGTGCCGGCAAGGTAGTCCTGCAGCTGGTCGAGCGGCAGTGCCGCCAGCAACACCCTGCCCATCGAGGTGGCGTACGCCGGAAACCGGGTGCCGACGGTGATGCCGACGGTCATGATCCGGCGGGTCGCCACCCGGGCGATGTAGGCAATGTCCGTGCCTTCCAGCACGGCGGCCGACGTCGACTCCCCCAGCTGGCGCGACAGCTCCTCGAGGTGGGGCTGGGCGAGCTGCGGCAGCGACAGTCCCGACAGGTAGGCGTAGCCGAGCTGCAGCACCTTGGCGGTCAGCGCGAAGATCTTGCCGTCGGTGCGGACATAGCCCAACTCCACGAGTGTGTACAGGAACCGCCGGGCCGTGGCCCGGGTGAGGTCCGTCCGGGCCGCCACCTCCGTCAGCGTCATCTTCGGATGGTCCGTGTCGAAGGCGCGGATCACCGCCAGCCCGCGCGCCAGCGACTGCACGTACTGGTCACTGGCCGCCGGCGCGCCGCCGGCCCGGGCGCCTTTTGCTGCGTCAATCATTTCCATGCCTCTCGGTCCCGCACCACTTTATCCGTGCGGGCGGATGCTCAGCTTCCGGCGGCGGACGCGGCCCTGAGCGGCACCGGAACCATGTCCTGCAGCTCCTCGAGGGTGCAGCCGAAGGTTTCCCGGACCTGGACCCCGTCGGGGCCGGTCAGGAAGACGGCCTTGTCCGTGTACACACGGGTCACACAGCCGATGCCGGTGAGCGGGTAGCTGCAGGTCTCGACGAGTTTGGAGACGCCGTCGCGGGTCAGGAGGGTCATCATGACGAAGACGTCCTTGGCGCCGGTGGCGAGGTCCATGGCCCCGCCGACGGCCGGGATCGCGTCCGGCGCGCCGGTGTGCCAGTTGGCGAGGTCGCCGGTCGCGGAGACCTGGAAGGCCCCGAGCACACAGATGTCGAGGTGCCCGCCGCGCATGATCGCGAAGGAGTCGGCGTGGTGGAAGTAGGAGGCTCCGGGGAGTTCGGTCACCGGGATCTTGCCGGCGTTGATGAGGTCGCCGTCGATCTGGTCCCCGGTGGCCTCGGGGCCCATGCCCAGCATGCCGTTCTCGGTGTGGAGCGTGATGTTCTGCTCCGGCTCGAGGTAGTTGGAGACCAGGGTGGGCTGGCCGATGCCCAGGTTCACGAAGGAGCCGGGCTTGATGTCCCCGGCCACCAGGCGGGCCAGGTCATCGCGGCCCAGCGGCTTGTCGGAGGTCTGGATGCCAGCGAGGCTTGCCGTTTGGTCATTGGACTGCACGCTCATCTCAGGCCACCTTCACAATGCTGTTGACGTAGATTCCGGGGGTCACGATGACCTCCGGGTCGAGGCCGCCCGTGGGGACGATCTCGGATACCTGGACGACCGTGTGTTTGGCCGCGGCGGCCATGATCGGGCCGAAGTTACGCGCCGTCTTGCGGTAGACGAGGTTGCCCTTGCCGTCGGCCTTGAGGGCCTTGATGAGCGCGACGTCGGCGTGGATGGGTGTTTCGAAGACCTGCCCGCGGCCGTCGAGGATGCGGGTTTCCTTGCCTTCGGCCAGCATGGTGCCGTAGCCGGTGGGGGTGAAGAAGCCGCCGATCCCGGCGCCGGCGGCACGGATCCGCTCGGCGAGGTTGCCCTGCGGGACGAGTTCGAGTTCGATTTCGCCGGCGCGGAACTTCGCGTCAAAGTGCCAGGAGTCGGACTGCCGCGGGAAGGAGCAGATCATCTTCTTCACCCGGCCCTCCTTGATCAGCAGTGCAAGGCCCTGGTCGCCCTGGCCGGCGTTGTTGTTGACGACGGTGAGGCCCGTGGCGCCGCAGTCCATCAGCGCGTCAATGAGTTCGAACGGCTGCCCGGCGTTGCCGAAGCCGCCGATCATGACCGTGGAGCCGTCCTTGATGCCGGCGACGGCCTCGCCGACTGTGTCAATAAAATTCAGCATCTCTCTTAACCCTTTACGCCAGAAGTTACGTTTTCGAGGACGACGGCGAGGCCCTGGCCGACGCCGATGCAGATCGCGGCGACGCCCCAGCGTTCGCCGGAGGCCTGCAGGGACCGGGCCAG